>NZ_FYEC01000026.1:0-73130 GCF_900187635.1 Pseudomonas sp. Irchel 3H3
GGGGGTAAACCGGCAGGACGCCGGTTTAGCCGCACTGGGCCAGGGAGGGCCCATTGCGGCGGCCCCCCAAATCAATGTCGGAGTACGGGCATGCCGAGCCTAAGCGAGGCACCGAGTGGTGGGGTAAGAGCGTTTTGCTTACTTTTGCGCTGTTCAAAAGTGAGCCGCCGTCAGGCGGAACCATAGGAGGCCGTTACCGCAAGAATGGATATGTACTCCGCCTGATCCAACACCCCAGAGGCCCACAAATGCAACGTCGCACCACAGTTATGTAGATACCGATACCGCAATGGAAACGGAGCATTCAACATTGTGGCGGCAGCTAGACCACATCCACCCCGACATGAATCGCATCATGCCGCCAGAACTCCAGGTCACAATCGATCAACCGCTGATGCTGATCGTAGTTGACCCGGGCGATGCGCAACCCCGGGCTGCCCAGCGACACCCGCAAGGCCGCCGCCGCATCCACCGGCAGTGAGGTCGGCACGATCTCGAAGCGCACCCGCCCATAGTGCAAATCGTAATGCCGGGCATACAACTCGGTAATCGACTGATTCAGATCCAGCTGCAGAATCCCCGGGAAATACTGCGGGTTCAGGTAGTGCTCCACATACAGCACCAGTCGCCCATCAATACGCCGAGCGCGGCAGATCTGGATCACACTCGACAGCGCCGGCAGCTGCAGCCAAGCACACACGGCTGCCGACGCCGGCTGCAGACGCGCCGAGATAACCTCGGTCGACGGCTCCCGCCCCTGGGCACTGACCATGGCGTGAAAGTGACTGCGCTGCATCAGGTTGTAAGCCAGCCGGGGTGGCGAGACGAACCAGCCACGGCGCTCCTCCCGATAAATCTGGCCTTGGGCCTCCAGTTGCAACAGCGCTTCACGCACGGTAATGCGTGTGGTGCCGAACAGCTCACTGAGCTTGCGCTCGGCCGGCAGCTTGCTGGCAGGCGCCAGCAGACCGTGGTCGATCTGCTCTTGCAGGACTTGGCCAATGGCTGTCACCGCGCGGGTTGCCTCTTCACGCATCAAGGTTACCTTTCTGGACTAGACCAGCACTGTTTCGGGGCCGGAGTGCGCCAAAAAACGCCTCCTCTAAGCTAGTGCAAGCCTAGGCACAACATATGACTGATCGATGACAAAGCCGCCCAACGGCAGCATCTAAGCACTGCAATTGTGCGGCCAAGTCCCGTTAAACCGGCCTCCTCCCGATGGTCTACGCTTATCTCGTTGTCACCCCTAGCGAGCGAAAAAAAGCCCTGGGCTGGGGCCGCCGACATCAAAGTGTCATCCAGCCCACCTAAATTGGCTCAGGTATTGCTGACCTAGACCAACCCAACCGCAAACGTTCGATAAAAACGCAGCGTTGAATACGCCCAAAGGAGCTTTCGATGAAACAGCTTTTCCTGGCATCCCTGTTAGGCTCGACCATTGCCATGTGCACCGCCGCCATGGCTGCTGATACCGATCTGAAAACCCTGGAAGCCGCTGCGCGAGCGGAAGGCGCGGTCAACAGTGTCGGCATGCCCGATGACTGGGCCAACTGGAAAGGCACCTGGGAAGACCTGGCCAAGACCTACGGCCTCAAGCACATCGATACCGACATGAGCTCGGCGCAGGAAATCGCCAAGTTTGCCGCGGAAAAAGACAACGCCAGCGCCGACATCGGCGACGTCGGAGCGGCCTTCGGCCCGATCGCAGTCAAGCAAGGTGTGGTGCAACCCTACAAGCCTTCGACCTGGGACCAGGTACCGGCCTGGGCCAAGGATAAAGATGGCAACTGGGCCCTGGCCTACACCGGCACCATCGCCTTTATCGTCAACAAGAAGCTGCTGCACGGCTCCCCTGCGCCGACTAAGTGGGCCGATCTCAAGACCGGCAAATACAAGGTTTCCATCGGTGACGTGAGCACCGCCGCCCAGGCTGCCAACGGTGTACTGGCAGCGGCCCTGGCCAACGGCGGTGACGAGAAGAACCTGCAACCAGCACTGCTGATGTTTGCCGAAATCGCCAAGCAGGGCCGCCTGTCGATGGCCAACCCGACCATCGCTACCATGGAGAAAGGCGAGGTCGAGGTTGGCGTGGTCTGGGACTTCAACGGCTTGAGCTACAAGGCCAAGATGGCCAACCCGGATGACTACACCGTGCTGATCCCGTCCGATGGCTCGGTGATTTCCGGCTACACCACGATCATCAACAAATACGCGAAGAACCCCAACGCCGCCAAGCTGACCCGTGAGTACATCTTCAGCGATGCGGGCCAGATCAACCTGGCCAAAGGCAACGCCCGGCCAATCCGTGCCGAACACCTGACCCTGCCCGCCGAGATCCAGGCCAAGCTGCTGCCGAACGAGCAGTACAAAGGCGTGACCCCGATCAAGGACGCCGACGCCTGGGAAAAAACCTCCAAGGCCTTGCCACAGAAGTGGAACGAAGAAGTCATCGTCGAAATGAAATAACCCCCGTAGGAGCGAGCCTGCTCGCGATGGCGACCTGACATTCGAAGACCCTCTCGGGTGTCAGGCCGTTCTCGCGAGCAAGCTCGCTCCTACAACGAATTACGATGTTTCGAGTTACCGATGTACGGAGTTTCAGTGCCATGAGTCACAACGTCATCCTTGTCGTTCTCGACGGTCTCAACTACGAAGTCGCGCGGCATGCCATGGGGCATTTGCAGGCCTATGTGCAGGCGCAAAGAGCTGCCCTGTACAAACTCACCTGCGAGCTTCCTGCGCTGTCGCGCCCGCTCTACGAAACGATCCTGACCGGGGTCACGCCCATCGACAGCGGCATCGTCCACAACAACGTCGCGCGTCTGTCGCACCAGCGCAGCATTTATCACTACGCCCGTGACGCCGGCCTGACCACCGCCGCCGCGGCCTATCACTGGGTCAGCGAGCTGTACAACCGCTGCCCTTTCGTCGCAGCCCGGGATCGCCACACCGCCGAGCCCGCACTGCCGATCCAGTACGGCCACTTCTATTGGTCCGACCATTACCCGGATTCGCACCTGTTCGCCGACGCCGAGCACCTGCGCCTGCAACATGCCCCGCACTTTCTGCTGGTGCACCCGATGAACATCGACGACGCCGGGCACAAGCACGGCCTCGACACCCCGCAGTACCGTAACAGTGCCCGCTCGGCCGACATCATCCTGGCCGACTACCTGCAAGGCTGGCTCGACGCCGGTTACCAGGTGCTGGTGACCGCCGACCACGGCATGAACAACGACCGCTCCCACAATGGCCTGCTGGCCGAGGAACGGGAGGTCCCGCTGTTTGTGATTGGCGATGCCTTCAGCCTCGACCCCGATGCCGCTCCCAGGCAGCTCGAACTGTGCGGCACGGTGTGCCAGTTGCTCGGCATACCCCACGACAAACCTGTATGCCGGGAGTTGCTCAAGTGAATGCCATCACACGCGGCAAATGGCTGGCAGCGTTGTGCCTGGTGCCCTTTGCGATCTTCTTTTTCGTGTTCCAGATCGCCCCGCTGTGCTGGGTGCTGATCAACAGCCTGCAATCGGAAGAGTTCGGCTGGGGCCTGGCCAACTTCAACAAGATCTTTAGCTCCAGGTTCTACCTGCAAGCGATCCAGCACAGTCTGGAAATCAGTTTCTACTCCAGCCTGTTCGGCATTGTCATCGCCATCCTCGGCGCCTACTCGCTGCGTCGGGTCGACTCCAGGTTGCGCAACTTCGTCAACGCTTTCGCCAACATGACCAGCAACTTTTCCGGCGTGCCCCTGGCCTTCGCCTTCATCATCCTGCTGGGCTTCAACGGCAGCATCACCATCATGCTCAAGCAGGCCGGGATCATCGAGGACTTCAACCTGTACTCAAAAACCGGGCTGATCATCCTCTATACCTACTTCCAGATTCCCCTGGGCGTACTGCTGTTGTACCCGGCGTTCGACGCCCTGCGCGAAGACTGGCGCGAATCCGCCGAGTTGCTGGGGGCCAACGGCTGGCAGTACTGGCGCCACATCGGCCTGCCAGTGCTGACTCCAGCCCTGCTCGGCACTTTCGTGATCCTGCTGGCCAATGCCCTGGGCGCCTACGCCACGGTGTACGCCCTGACCACCGGCAACTTCAACGTGTTGCCGATCCGCATCGCGGCGATGGTTTCAGGTGACATTTCCCTGGACCCGAATCTGGCCAGTGCCCTGGCCGTGGTGCTGGTGGCCTTGATGACCGTGGTGACCGTGGTCCATCAGTTACTGTTGAAGAGGAGCTACCATGTCTCGCGCTGAACCCGGCTCTGCGGCCCTTTATCACCGCGTGGTGGTCTACCTGCTGTTTGCCATCTTGTTACTGCCGCTGGTTGGCACTCTGATCTACTCGATTTCCAGCAGTTGGTCGGCGACCATCCTGCCCTCGGGCTTCAGCTTCAAGTGGTACCTGCAACTGTGGAGCGACCCGCGTTTTCTCAACGCCTTCGGCCAGTCGCTGCTGGTCTGCGTCGGGGCGCTGATCCTGTCGGTGGTGCTGATCCTGCCGCTGCTGTTCGTGGTGCACTACCACTTCCCGAAACTCGATGCGCTGATGAACATCCTGATCCTGCTGCCGTTCGCGGTGCCGCCGGTGGTGTCCTCGGTGGGCCTGTTGCAACTCTACGGTTCCGGGCCGTTCGCCATGGTCGGTACGCCCTGGATCCTGGTGGGCTGCTACTTCACCGTGGCGCTGCCGTTCATGTACCGGGCAATCACCAACAACCTGCAGGCAATCAACCTGCGCGACCTGATGGACGCCGCCCAGTTACTCGGCGCCAGCACCTTCCAGGCGGCGTTCCTGGTGGTGCTGCCGAACCTGCGCAAGGGTCTGATGGTGGCGTTGCTGCTGTCGTTCTCGTTCCTGTTTGGCGAGTTTGTATTCGCCAACATCCTGGTCGGCACCCGCTACGAAACCCTGCAGGTGTACCTCAACAACATGCGTAACAGCAGTGGCCACTTCACCAGCGCGCTGGTGATCTCCTACTTCCTCTTTGTGCTGGTTCTGACCTGGGCTGCCAATATCTTGAACAAGGACAAAAGCCAATGAGCTATGTCAGCGTCCAACACCTGCAAAAAAACTACTCCGGCACCACGGTGTTCAGCGACATCAACTGCGAAATCCACAAGGGCGAGTTCGTCACCCTGCTCGGCCCTTCGGGTTGCGGCAAGTCCACCCTGCTGCGCTGCATTGCCGGGCTGACCGCGGTGGATGGCGGCAAGATCCTGCTCGAGGGCCAGGACCTGGTGCCCCTGAGCCCACAAAAACGTGGGATCGGCATGGTGTTCCAGAGCTATGCGCTGTTCCCCAACATGACCGTGGAACAGAACGTCGCCTTCGGCTTGCGCATGCAAAAGGTCAATGCCGACGACAGCCACAAGCGCGTACAGGAAGTACTGCAACTGGTGGAGCTGACTGACTTTGCCGCGCGTTATCCGCACCAGTTGTCCGGCGGCCAATGCCAGCGCGTGGCCCTGGCCCGCTCCCTGGTCACCCGTCCACGCCTGCTGCTGCTCGATGAGCCGCTGTCGGCACTGGATGCGCGGATTCGCAAGCACCTGCGCGAACAGATCCGCCAGATCCAGCGTGAGCTGGGGCTGACGACTATTTTCGTCACTCACGATCAGGAGGAGGCCCTGACCATGTCTGATCGAATATTCCTCATGAACCAGGGAAAAATCGTACAAAGTGGCGACGCAGAGACCCTCTACACTGCGCCAGTGGATGTGTTTGCCGCCGGATTCATCGGCAACTACAACCTGCTTGATGCCGCCAGTGCCAGTAAACTGCTGCAACGTCCCGTCAACAGCCGCATCGCGATTCGCCCGGAGGCCATCGTGCTGAGCCGCACGGGCGAACCCGATACCCTGATCCGCAGCCACAGTCTGCTGGGCAACGTGATTCGCTATCGGGTCGAGTCGCGCGGTGTGGAGTTGGTGGTGGATGTACTGAACCGTTCGGCGGCTGACTTGCATGCCGACGGTCAACGCCTGGCACTGTCCATTGATCCGAGCGCCCTGTGTGAGGTCGCCTGATGATGTCAACGAATGAGCTGAAGAGAGAGCACTGATGGCCCTGGCAATTTTTGATCTGGACGAAACCCTGATCCACGGTGACTGCGCCACCCTCTGGAGTGAGCAGATGGCCCGCCTGGGCTGGGTCGACGGCGAGTCGTTCATGCGCCGCAACAACGAACTGATGGACGCCTACAGCCACGGCAAGCTGGCCATGGAAGAGTTCATGGCCTTCAGCCTGGAACCCTTGATCGGCCGTACCCCGCAAGAGGTCGAGCACCTTGTAGGGCCCTGGGTCGAAGACTTTATCGAGCCGATCATTTTCAGCGATGCCACCAAGACCATCGCCGCCCACCGCAAGGCCGGCGACCGGATCCTGGTGATTTCCGCCTCGGGCACCCACCTGGTCAAGCCCATCGCCGAGCGCCTGGGCATCGATGAGGTGCTGGGTATCGAACTGGAGCTGGTCAACGGTTTCTACAGCGGCCATACCGTCGGCACCCTGACCTACCGCGAAGGCAAAATCACCCGCCTGTTGGAATGGCTGGACGCCGAAGCAGAAAATCTCGAGGGCGCGAGTTTCTATTCCGACTCCCGCAACGACCTGCCCTTGCTGCTCAAGGTCGACTTCCCCCACGTGGTCAACCCGGACCCAGTGCTGCGCGAGCATGCGCAACAAGCCGGCTGGCCGATTCACCACTGGAAGTAATCGAATACCTGTGTGGGAGCGGCCTGCTCGCTCCCACCGTTTCAGTGCAATGTCGTCAGGTCAGGCTCTCGTCAATCACCAACACCAGCTTGCCCGACACCTGATTGGTCGCCAGTTCGGCAAACGCCGCCTCGGCATCCTTGATCGGGAAGGTCTTGGCCAGTTGCGGGCTCAAGCGGCCTTCGGCGAACAATGGCCAGACGTGCTGGCTGAGATCGCTGAACAGATCGGCCTTGAACTGCTCGTCGCGGCTGCGCAGGGTCGAACCCAACAGCTGGATCCGCTTGGCCAGCACTTGCGCCAGGTCGAGCTTGGCATCACGGCCGCCCATCAGGCCAATCAACACCCAGCGTCCGTCCCGAGCCAACACTTTCAGGTTCAACGCCGCGTAGTTGGCGCCGACCGGGTCGAGGATCACATCGAACGGTCCCAGATCGCTCAACCCCTCCAGACCATCGGTGCGCACCACCCCGCCCTGGGCGCCCAGCGCTTCGCAATAGGCCAACCGATCGGCCGAGCCGACACTGACCCAGCACGGGTTGCCAAACGCCTTGCACAGCTGGATAGCTGCCGACCCTACGCCACTGGCGCCGGCATGCAGCAAGACTTTTTCCCCGGGCTTGAGCGCAGCCAGTTGAAACAGATTCAGCCAGGCAGTGCTGTACACCTCCGGAAGCGCCGCCGCTTCGACCAACGACAAGCCCTCAGGTACCGGCAGGACGTGGCGACCATCGACCACCACCTCCTCGGCCATCCCGCCCCCGGCCAGCAGCGCGCACACCCGGTCACCAATCTGCCAGGTCGAGCCCGGGCCCACCTCGCTGATGACCCCCGAGCACTCCAGCCCCAGCACCTGGCTGGCACCCGCAGGCGCAGGATAGAGCCCCGCTCGCTGCAGCAGATCGGCCCGGTTCAACCCCGCGGCCGCAACACGGATGCGAACTTGCCCCACATCACAGACCGGAGCCGGCTCTTCAACCCACTCCACATGTCCCTCAACGCCTTGCAATGCCTTCACAGTGCCTCCATAGTGAGTCTGGACTGAGCCCGATGCTATAGCGCCGGGCTTTTTGCATTATGCGACCGGTCCTTGTGGAACCGGCGACTTCAAAGACGGCCTAATATGCGTTATCAATTGTCCCCGCGTCGAATCGGCATGAAGCATTTGTTCCCCAGCACCGCACTCGCTCTCCTCATCGGCCTGGGCAGCTTATCGCTCGCGCCCGATACATTCGCAGCCAATAGCTGGGACAAGCTTCAGCCCGACCGTGACGAGGTGATCGCCAGCCTGAACGTCGTCGAGCTGCTCAAGCGCCACCACTACAGCAAGCCGCCCCTTGATGATGCGCGCTCGGTGATCATCTACGACAGCTACCTCAAGCTGCTGGATCCATCGCGCAGCTACTTCATGGCCAGCGACATTGGTGAATTCGACAAATGGAAAACCCAGTTTGACGACTTCCTCAAGAGTGGCGACCTGAACCCCGGGTTCACCATCTACAAGCGCTACCTGGACCGGGTCAAATCGCGTCTGCAGTTCGCCCTGGCAGAACTCAACAAAGGCGTGGACAAGATCGACTTCAACGCCAAGGAAACCTTGCTGATCGATCGCAAAGAGGCCCCGTGGCTCAAATCCAATGCCGAGCTCGACGACCTGTGGCGCAAACGCGTCAAGGACGAAGTGCTGCGCATGAAAATTGCCGGCAAGGACTCCAAGCAGATCCAGGAAACCCTGACCAAACGCTACAAGAACCAATTGTCGCGCCTGGACCAGACCCGCGCCGAGGACATCTTCCAGGCGTACATCAACACCTTCGCCATGTCCTACGATCCGCATACCAACTATCTGTCACCGGATAACGCGGAAAACTTCGACATCAACATGAGCCTGTCCCTCGAGGGCATCGGCGCCGTGTTGCAGAGCGACAACGACCAGGTCAAGGTCGTGCGCCTGGTGCCTGCAGGTCCAGCCGACAAGACCAAACTGGTCGCGCCGGCGGACAAGATCATCGGTGTCGCCCAGGGCAACAAGGAAATGGTCGATGTGGTCGGCTGGCGCCTGGACGAAGTGGTCAAGCTGATCCGTGGGCCGAAAGGCACCGTGGTCCGCCTGGAAGTGATTCCGGCCAGCAATGCGCCCAACGACCAGACCAGCAAGATCGTGCCGATCACCCGCGAAGCGGTGAAGCTTGAAGACCAGGCGGTGAAAAAATCCGTGCTCAACCTCAAGCAGGATGGCAAGGACTACAAACTCGGCGTAATCGAGATCCCGGCCTTCTACCTCGACTTCAAGGCGTTCCGTGCCGGTGATCCGGACTACAAGAGCACCACCCGCGACGTCAAGAAATTGCTGACCGAACTGCAAAAGGAAAAAGTCGACGGCGTGGTCATCGACCTGCGCAACAACGGCGGCGGCTCCCTGCAGGAAGCCACCGAACTGACCAGCCTGTTCATCGACAAGGGCCCGACCGTCCTGGTGCGCAACGCCGATGGCCGGGTCGATGTACTCGAAGACGAAAACCCGGGGGCGTTCTACAAAGGCCCGATGGCCTTGCTGGTCAACCGCCTGTCAGCCTCGGCTTCGGAGATTTTTGCCGGCGCCATGCAGGACTACCACCGCGCACTGATCATCGGCGGCCAGACCTTCGGCAAAGGCACGGTACAGACCATTCAGCCGCTCAATCATGGCGAACTGAAACTGACCCTGGCCAAGTTCTACCGGGTTTCCGGGCAGAGCACCCAACACCAGGGCGTACTGCCGGACATCGATTACCCGTCGATCATCGACACCAAGGAAATCGGCGAAAGCGCCCTGCCGGAAGCCATGCCGTGGGACACCATCCGCCCGGCGATCAAACCGGCCGTCGACCCGTTCAAACCCTTCCTCGCCCAGCTCAAGTCCGAGCATGACGAGCGCACCGCCAAGGATGCCGAGTTTGTCTTCATCCGCGACAAACTGGCCCTGGCCCAGAAGCTGATGGCGGAAAAAACCGTCAGCCTCAACGAAGCCGAACGCCGCGCACAACATGCCGATATCGAAGCCCAACAGCTGACGATGGAAAACATCCGCCGCAAAGCCAAAGGCGAAGAGCCGCTCAAGGAACTGAAAAAAGAAGACGAGGACGCCATCGCGGCCGAGCCAGACAAGACCAAGCCGGAAGACGACGCCTACCTCAGCGAAACCGGGCGGATCCTGCTGGACTACCTGAAACTCAACACCGCGGTCGCCAGCAACAGGAAGTAATGGCCACCCAAGCAACACGCTGACCAGAAAAGACCGGGCTTGCCCGGTTTTTTCTGGTCGTTAGTTTCTTGTCTGATCAGGTCGTATACAGACCCTGGGGGGCTCGGCAGCTGCTGCAGGGGATTGGGGGTATTCGCCAGATTTGTGGTTTGTCGGAGATCGCCATCGCGGGCGAGCCCGCTCCCACAAGGGGACCCAACCCTAAGCCGCCATAACCGCAGGAGCGGATCTACACCCAGATCAACCAGCCCGCGCAGCCAACTCCCGCAACTTGATCGCAGCCAACGGATGCCCGGCCTTTTCCGCCAACCCCCACCAGCGAGCCGCCTCCAGCGGATCCGGAGCCTTGCTCGGCGTCCCCGCCAGACTGATCACACCCACCTGATAGGCCGCCTTGCCATCGCCCGCCAACGCCGCCAGGCGCAACAAACGCACACCCTCCTCGCGAGCCCCAAGACCGACCCCGCGAAACGTCAGGATGTGACCATAGAAGCTCTGCGCGCCCACATCACCCAAGTTGGCCATGCGCGCAAACTGCCCTTCCAGCCAGGCCCAGCCCCGCGGCTGACGGACAAACCAGGACCAGTGAAACAACCGACGAGCCAGCCAGTAGCTGACATGTGCCTTGAGTCGTAGCAACACTCAGGCCTCCGCAGATTCAGGGTATTCGTACTCAAACACCCGAACCACTTCCGAAGCATGCCAGGACGCTGCAGCTACGCCGTCGGACGGCCCGGAGAAGCGTCCCAGGCGCTCCACACACTCGAAGAACCCCGTGCGCGGCAACCGGCTCGCGCCCTGGCTGATCACCAGCGAGCTGCGCAGCGGCTGCTCAGCCCGAGCGTCCAACGCCGCCAGGTGCTCGAGGGCGGCCGTCAGGGTTTGCATCGCCGGGCTCGGCAACTGCAACCGCTCCAGCAGCGCACGATAGGTCAGCAGGTGGCGCTGGCGGCGCGCCTGATCCAGTTCACCGAGCAAACCGTCCCAATGTTGACGACTGATCCGTACGCTCACGATTCATCCCTCCAACCCTGCACCTTCAACTCCCAGGCCAGGCTGCGACGAATCGCGGCGTCGGGCTGGCGCTCGCCACTTTCGATCAAGGCCAGGTAGGAAGGGCTGATGCCTACGGTGCGGGCCAACGCCTCAATGGCAATGCCCTGCTCTTCGCGTAGATGACGCAGTTGATCGAGGCCCGGAAGAACCGGGTTCGAGGTGGCCGCGTGCGGGACTGTAGCTGCACGCGGTGGTTGCTCCTTGACGCCTGCCGCTTTTAATAATGCTTGATACTGCGCCCATGGCAACACCGCGTACTCGGGTTCACCATCACGTGTGATTATCTGAATATCCATGACTACCCCGTAGGACAACAACACTTAGCGAGTCGGCACTTTTCCATTGAAGTGTAATCCTAACAGTCGCTAAGGTCGCTGGGGCGTATCAATCTCTGGATAGATCTGATTCGATTCAGGTTTTTTTCGGGTGTTGAAGCAACAACTGCTCCGGCGAATCGGGCAGGCGCTCGACGTTCACCAGTTTTTCCGGGTGCTGGCGGTTGCGCCAGAGGCGAAAGGCAGTCAACTCGTCATCCAGGGTTTTCATCAGCCATGCCAGTACGGCGATATCGTCGAGCATGCCGAACATCGGGATGAAATCTGGAACGGCATCCAAGGGGCTAAGGAAGTACATCAGGCCGGCCACCACCGATACCAGGGCCTTGGGACTGATGGCCCGGTACTCGCCACGCCAGTACGCCAGGCACAACGCCTGCAGCAAGCGCAGGTCGTCCTTGAGCTTGCCCAGCCGGAAACCCTGAGTGGCGCCCTTGCTGGCCACTGCGAAGAGCAGAGTCGGCAAACGGCCACGACTGATCAAGCGACCGGCCAGGGGCAGGAACCGAGCGAAATTCCAGGGTGTTTTCATCATGCCTCCACTGAAATGTTATCCACACAAATTGTGGATAACCTTGTGAACAGAGCCGCTTTTCAGGCCTCAAAGCCCCGTCTTACAAGGGCTCGAGTCAGATCGGGCGTTTTTTACTCACATAAAAAAACCCCAACATTTCATTGACTTGGCGGCCTGGTGCGGCTAACGGCGGCGCCTTCAATGCTATGACTGCTACAACCGGTGTCGGTTCTACTGGATTTTCCCCCACCGACCGCCAGATACAACAACGCCCCGGATAAACGGGGCGTTGTTTTTCAATCCGACGCAGCTTACTTGGCGTCGTCTTGCTTGGCTGGATCTTTGATCGCCAGCAGTTCCAGGTCGAACACCAGCACCGAGTTGGCCGGGATTGCCGGGCTAGGGCTTTGTGCGCCGTAGGCCAGTTCGCTAGGAATGTACAGCTTGTACTTCTCGCCTACGTGCATCAGTTGCAGGCCTTCGACCCAACCCGGGATCACGCCGCTGACCGGCAGATCGATTGGGCTGCCACGCTCGACCGAGCTGTCAAACACAGTGCCGTTGGTCAGGGTGCCAGTGTAGTGCACAGTCACTACGTCGGTAGGCTTAGGCTGAGCGCCGTCGGCCTTCTTCACGACTTCGTACTGCAGACCGGAAGCCGTGGTGGTCACACCGGCTTTCTTGGCGTTGTCTTCGAGGAATTTCTTGCCGGCTGCGGCCGACTCTTCGCTCATCTTGGCCATACGCTCTTCAGCGCGCTTTTGCAGCGCAGCGAAGGCTTCGACCAACTCTTCATCCTTGAGCTTCTGTTCTTTCTTGCCGACAGCATCTTCGATGCCTTGGGCTACGGCTTTGGAGTCCAGGTCATCCATGCCTTCCTGAGCCAGGCTCTTGCCCATGTTCAGGCCGATACCGTAGGAAGCTTTTTGCGCCGGGGTTTTCAGCTCTACGCTGGTCTGCGAGTCACAACCCGCAAGTACCAGGCTAACCAGGGCCACCGCCGCCGCCAACCGATGCTGTTTCATGCTATTTCCTTGTTCATGCGCCTAAAGGGCAATCGAATAAAGCCGCGAGCTTATCAGGCCGCCACGACCAATGGCTACCGGCATGAGAGCAGGAAAGCTCCGATAAGTTCAGGTCTTTTAACGCGTTTTACCCATGAATAGGGTGAAGTTTCTGTCAGCTTCAGCCGAGGGCAGACGCAGCCTGTTCCCACAGCCTATGGCGTAATGGCCTCTTGCTGCCAAACTTGAGCTCAGGCATAACACCCCGATCAATCTACAAGGATGTTTATCGTGCGCCTGCTGCTCCGTTTTTTACTGCTGATTCTGACCCTGTTGGGGGTCGCGCTGGCCGTTGTGCTGTATTACGTGGCCAACCCCAAACTGCCGGTTTATACGCCTGTGACCCAGGTGAACTACCTCGACCAGTGGAGCGCGGCCGATCGCCAGACCTATTACTTCACCCCCCAGGGCACCCAGGTAAAGGGCTTGCGGTACGACTGGTTCAAGGCCCTTGAGCTGCCGTTTTCCGAGCAACGCTTTGCCGCGCCGCAGTACCTGGCGCGCTTCGGCTTTTTGGTGGACCCGACGCAAACGGCCACCTCCAGTAATCCGGGCAACCTGCCGGTGGGCTTCGCCAGGCACCAGAATCCTGGCAGCAAAGAAGAGTATCTGGATATTACCTGCGCCGCCTGCCACACCGGCGAGTTGCGCTACCAGGGCCAGGCCCTGCGCATCGATGGCGGTACGGCGCAGCACGTGCTGCCCTCCAGCGTCCCCACGTTACGCGGCGGCAGCTTCGGCCAGGCACTGGTGGCCAGCCTTGCCTCGACCTATTACAACCCGTGGAAATTCGAACGTTTCGCCCGCAATGTGCTGGGACAGGATTACGACGCCGGGCACGGACAACTGCGCAAGGACTTCAAGGCTTCGCTGGACACCTTCCTGCGCGTGGCCTGGAACGACACCCATCGCGGTCTCTATCCCACCGAGGAAGGCCCCGGGCGCACCGACGCCTTCGGCCGTATCGCCAATGCCACCTTTGGCGACGCCATTTCCCCGGACAATTATCGGGTTGCCAACGCCCCAGTGGACTACCCACAACTGTGGGATATCTGGACCTTCGACTGGGTACAGTGGAACGGCTCGGCGCAGCAGCCCATGGCGCGCAACGTCGGTGAAGCCCTGGGGGTGGGCGCAACCCTGAGTTTCTTCGACGCCAACGGTCAACCGCTCAAGGGCGATGCGCGCTACCCCTCCAGCGTGCGCGTACGTGACCTGCACCTGATCGAAGAAACCCTCAAGCGCCTCAAGCCGCCCGCCTGGCCCGAAGCGCTGCTGGGCACCGTCGACAAGCCCCTGGCTGCCCAGGGCCGCGCGCTGTTTGCCGAGAACTGCGCCGGTTGCCACGTGCCCAAGGTGATCCAGGCCAACGGGCGCCCCGAGCAGCAGTTGAAAATGCTGCCGGTGGCAGTGATCGGCACGGACCCCGCCAGCGCCAACAACATCGCGCAGCACCGCTTCGACGTCACCCCACTGCAATGGGACCCGACGGAATTGGCCGACCTCGACGTCAAGCTGCAACCCACGCCCACCGAGCCGCTGGACCTGAGCCAGTTGTCAGTCGCCAAGGGCCTGGCCTACGTCACCGCCTTCGTCGAGAACCGCGCCTACCGCGAGGCCAACGTCACCCCTAAGGAGCGGCCGGACATGGATGGTTTTGCCCTGCCGATCGGCGTACGCGAGCGCGTGGCCTACAAGGCCCGGCCGCTGGCCGGTGTCTGGGCCACTGCGCCCTTCCTGCATAACGGTTCGGTGCCGAGCCTCTACCAACTGCTGTCACCGCAAAGTGAACGCGCGAGCACCTTCTATAAAGGCACCTTCGAGTACGACCCCAAACACCTGGGTTATCGCACCGAAGCCTTCGACAACGGGTTTGTGTTCGATACGCGCGTTACCGGCAACCACAACAGCGGCCACGAGTTTCGCGCTGGCGAACGGGGTAACGGGGTCATCGGGCGCCTGTTGCTACCTCAAGAACGCTGGGCACTGCTGGAGTACCTGAAGGTGCTGGGCGGCCCATTGGAGGCGCAATTGCCATGAGCCGCAGACAGTCAGGAAGGAGTTTTACATGTTGATGAGCCTATGGCTGCGCCTCGCGGCGTTGTTGGGTAAATGCCTGCTGTGGTTACTCGGACTCGGCCTGCTCGGCTGGGCCCTGGCCAGCGCCTGGTGGGCCTGGCAGCACAGCGGGCCGGTGTCCGCCCAGGAGCAGATACCGGCCGGCGAAGCCGCGATGACCCAGGAGGTGATCCAGACTGCCGTGCGCATCGTCGACCAGCACCGCGACAACACCCGTTACCTGCGTGACGCCCACGCCAAGGCGCACGGCTGCTTGCAGGCCGAGGTCCAGGTATTGACCGACCTGGCCCTGGAACTGCGCCAGGGCGTATTCAGCGAAGCCGGCAAGACCTGGCAAGCGACCCTGCGTCTATCCAACGGCAATGCCTACCCGCAGTTCGACAGCATGCGCGATGCCCGGGGCATGGCCCTGAAGTTACTCGACGTACCCGGCACGCAGTTACTCAAGGACCGTCAAGGCCGTGGCGAACAGGACTTTGTCATGTTCAACCACCCGAACTTTTTCGTCAGTGACGTTGCCGAGTACCGGCAGAACGTCGCGGCCCAGGCCGACGGCAAAAAAGTCCTCGCATTCTTTCCCGGCTGGGACCCGCGCAGCTGGCAGGTGCGCCATCTGTTCATCGCCTTGGCGACGCTGGCGCCGGCACCGACGAGCCCCACCCAGAGCACCTATTTTTCCGTCTCGCCCTACAAGTTTGGCAACGCCAACGCAAAATTTCGCGTGGCTCCAGACCCAGGCAGTTGCCCGAGCTACACCCTCCCCGCGCAGAACCAGGCCTTGCCGAACTTCCTGCGCAGTGCGCTGAACCAGCAGCTGTCGACGGACCGGGTCGCGGCCTGCTTTGTCCTGCAGATCCAACGTCAGGACCCGGGCGCATACATGCCCATCGAAGACACCAGCATTGAATGGCAGGAAAGCGACGCGCCGTTCGAAACCGTGGCGCGCATCCGGATTCCCGCCCAGGACTTCGACACCCCGGCGCTGAATCTGCAATGTGACAATCAGTCGTTCAATCCCTGGTTCGGGCTGGAGGCGCATCGCCCCATCGGTGGGATCAATCGATTGCGCAAAGCCGTGTACGAAGCGGTCAGCGACTACCGGCACGCGCGCAACGCCGAACAGTAAGGCCAGGCCGCACGCCCGTCAGACGACGGGCGTGCGGCGATCAAGGCTCAGTACCGGGCATCCTGTGGTTTGCCACCTTTTGGCCAGTCCTTGTGCTTGTCCGGGAAGTCCGGCCGCGGTTGATGGGAGAAGTACTCGGCGACGTCTACCGCTTCCTGATCGGACAGCCCGCCCTGCCCCAATGGGAACTGCTCGTGAAAGCCGATCGGCATGTTGCGTTTGACGAACGCCGCCGCGGCATAGGTGCGCGCCATGCCGGCGCCAATGTTGAACGACTCCTCGCCCCACAGCGGCGGGAATACCCACTCGCCCTTGGCGCTCTTCAAGCCTTCGCCCTCAGTGCCATGGCATACCGCGCATTGCTTGGCGTAGACCCGCTCACCGTTGGCGCGGTCAGGCTTGATCGCCGGATCGATCTTGCCGACGCCGCGCCCGGCCACTTTATCCCCGGGCTGGGTGTTGCGCTTCATCCAGTCGAAGTAGGCAATCATCGCCTGCATGTCCGCCGACTCGACGGGCAGCGGCTTGCCGTCCATCGAACGGCGGAAGCAACCATTGATGCGCTCGGCCAGGGTAATTTCCCGTCCCACACGCGGTGCATAGCCCGGGAAGAACGCCGAGACCCCGACAAACGGCGAACCATCGGCAACAGTGCCCGCATTCAGGTGGCAACTGGTGCAGTTCAAGGCGTTACCGACGTTGTCCGGCAACAGGGCCTTGGTCTGCAGGTGCAGGCGCATGCCCCGCACTACCTGTGGCGCATTGGGCGCCACTAGCATATCGGCCAGGCGTGGGGTTTCGAAGGTGACAGGCCCGTCCACCGGCTTGAGTTGGCCACGCAGCTGCTTGACCTGGGCAGCGCTGATCACTGAGCCGCTATTGCCCCAACTGGTGCGCACGAAGCTGAGGATTTCGGCGATCTCGTCATCGGCCAGCCGGGCGAATCCGGGCATGGTGTAGACCCGCGGGTGGGTCTGGGTCTCGGCGGTTTTCCAGCCCGTCAGGGTGATGTGCAGCAACGAAGTCGGATCGGCCGAGGCCACGCTCGGGTTGCCCGCCAGCGGCGGGAACATCGCCGGTACACCACCGCCATCCGCACGGTGGCAGTCGGCACAGAACTGCGTGTAGCCCAGGCCACCACGGCTGCTGAACAGCGTCGCCGGAGGCGCCGCCGGGGCCAGTGGCAAGGACGGTGGCGGCAGGTCATCCGGGCCGGCTGGCAGCGACTTGAGGTAGGTCGCGATGGCGTTCAGGTCATCATCGGTAAAATGCTGGGTGCTGTGATGGATCACCTCCGCCATGTTGCCGGACACCGTGGCAAATCGGTTCTGCCCGGTCTTGAGCAACTGCACGGTGTCTTCCACCGTCCACAGGTTGCGCAAGCTGAGTGCGCGCCAATGCTCGACGGTCTCCCCGGCCAGGTAATGCTTGCCACTGGCACCGGCATCACTCATGGCCTTTTCCTGGAAGGCGATACCCCGTGGGGTATGGCAAGCGCCGCAGTGACCCAAGCCCTGCACCAGGTAGGCGCCACGGTTCACCTGTGGGTCCTTGGCCGGGTCCGCAGCGAAGGGAGCGTCATCGACGAACACCTTGTTCCAGAACCACAGCCCCCAGCGCTGGTTGAACGGCCAGCTCATGTCTGCCTGCAGATTGGCCTGCTTGACCGGGCTGACCCCCTGCAGCAGGTAGGCATACAAGGCCCGCATATCTGTTTCGCTCATCTTGGCGTAGGACGGGTACGGCATCGCCGGGTACAGGTTGTCGCCCGCTGGCGTCACGCCCTGGCGCATGGCACGGTCAAACTGTTCGAAGGTGTAGCGGCCAATGCCCGTTTCTGGATCGGGGGTGATGTTGCTGGAATACAGGGTGCCCATAGGCGTTGTCAGTTCCAGGCCGCCGGCCATCACCGCACCGTCCTTGGCGGTGTGGCAGGCAATACAGTCGCCGAGCTGGGCCACGTACTTGCCTTGGGCGATCAACGGGTCAGCCTCGGTGGCCGCTGCCGACGGCGGCTCACTGGCGTTGAGGTGGTGCACAAACAATAACGACGAAACCAACACGGCCAGTCGCGGCAAATTCAGATCCATTGAAAACACCCCTTATGGCGCCTGCGTCGGGTTTTCCCGTTGGCCAGGCACCACTTCGTTTTTATAGGTTCAGCAAACGGCAACCGCGATGTGCAGGTCCCAGGTACTTTCTATAGGAATTGGCCGGTGTGGTCGTTGACATGTATCAGGCGCAGTCCGAATGGCTGGCGACAAAGAGGTTTGGCGCGGACGGCCAAGGTGTTGCGAGGAGGGGCGAAGGGAAGTTTGCCAAATCCCAGACAGCAAAAAGCCCGCACTAGGCGGGCTTTCTGTGGTGACCTGGCGTTCAGTGGTCCAGGTTACCGAATATGGCGCAGCGGACGGGACTCGAACCCGCGACCCCCGGCGTGACAGGCCGGTATTCTAACCGACTGAACTACCGCTGCGCTAAGCGTTGAAAGTAAATGGTGGGTGATGACGGGATCGAACCGCCGACATTCTGCTTGTAAGGCAGACGCTCTCCCAGCTGAGCTAATCACCCTTTACCTTCGTTGCGGGACACATTATGCCACAGGTTTTTATAAAGTGTTGATTTAATTGAAGTATTTTTCAAATAAATCTAAAAACCGGTGAAACATGCTTCCTGCAGGAACTTCGGACAGAAAAAAACCCGCCTAAGCGGGCTTTTCCGTGGTGACCTGGCGTTCAGCGATCCAGGTTACCGAATATGGCGCAGCGGACGGGACTCGAACCCGCGACCCCCGGCGTGACAGGCCGGTATTCTAACCGACTGAACTACCGCTGCGCATAACACTGAAAACGAATGGTGGGTGATGACGGGATCGAACCGCCGACATTCTGCTTGTAAGGCAGACGCTCTCCCAGCTGAGCTAATCACCCTTCGCTTCGGTGTGGCGCGCATTCTACGGAGCGACCCCACCTCTGGCAAGCACTTTTTTAAATAATTTTTTCAGGCCTTCCAAAGGCTTAGCGAAGGGTTGGCCTATTGAGCTGCGCGGAGAATAATGCCCCCCTTTGTATAAAGGAGAGACTCACCCCATGTGGTTCAAAAACCTGCTTATCTATCGCCTGACCCAAGATCTGCCTGTTGATGCCGAGGCGTTGGAAACTGCACTGGCCACCAAGCTGGCGCGTCCATGTGCAAGCCAGGAGTTGACCACCTACGGTTTCGTCGCGCCGTTTGGCAAAGGCGAAGATGCACCATTGGTGCATGTCAGCGGTGACTTCCTGCTGATCAGCGCACGCAAGGAAGAGCGCATCCTGCCAGGCAGCGTCGTGCGTGACGCGCTCAAGGAAAAGGTCGAAGAGATCGAAGCCGAGCAAATGCGCAAGGTCTATAAGAAGGAACGCGACCAGCTCAAGGATGAAATCATCCAGGCGTTCCTGCCGCGCGCCTTTATCCGCCGCTCGTCGACCTTCGCTGCCATCGCGCCGAAGCAGGGCCTGATCCTCGTCAACTCGGCCAGCCCGAAACGTGCCGAAGACCTGCTGTCGACCCTGCGTGAAGTGATCGGCACCCTGCCGGTGCGTCCGCTGACAGTGAAAATGTCGCCGACCGCAACCATGACCGAATGGGTCACTACCCAGAAAGCCGCGGACGACTTCTTTGTGCTGGACGAGTGCGAACTGCGCGACACCCACGAAGACGGCGGCATCGTGCGCTGCAAACGCCAGGACCTGACCAGCGAAGAAATCCAGCTGCACCTGAGCACCGGTAAAGTGGTGACCCAGCTGTCCCTGGCCTGGCAAGACAAACTGTCGTTTGTCCTCGACGACAAGATGGTGGTCAAGCGCCTGAAGTTCGAAGACCTGCTGCAAGACCAGGCGGAACAGGACGGTGGCGACGAAGC
The DNA here is from genome assembly GCF_900187635.1 of Pseudomonas sp. Irchel 3H3. Taxonomy (NCBI): domain Bacteria; kingdom Pseudomonadati; phylum Pseudomonadota; class Gammaproteobacteria; order Pseudomonadales; family Pseudomonadaceae; genus Pseudomonas; species Pseudomonas sp. Irchel 3H3. The sequence goes on from NZ_FYEC01000026.1 coordinate 20,036, forward strand.
CCTGGGCCAACTGGACGCCAGCTTCACCCTGATGATGCTGACCTTCGGCGAATTCCTCCCGGCACTGGTGGAAGCGCTGGGCGGCGAAGAGATTCCGCAGGGCATCTAAAGGCTGGCGATCTCTCTTGTAGGAGCGAGCTTGCTCGCGATGGTGTGTCTGACGTCTGATACACCATCGCGAGCAAGCTCGCTCCTACAAGTGTTTTATGGTGTAACTAATAATAAGGAACAGGTCATGCGCGCATTGGCAGCACTGAGTCGTTTTGTCGGCAACACCTTTGCTTACTGGGTACTGATTTTTGCGGTCGCGGCATTCCTGCAACCGTCTTGGTTCATCGACCTGAAAAGCTTCATCGTGCCGCTGCTGGGGCTGGTGATGTTCGGCATGGGCCTGACCCTCAAACTCGAAGACTTCGCCGAAGTCGCACGTCATCCGTGGCGCGTGGCGTTGGGTGTGGTCGCGCACTTTGTGATCATGCCCGGCGTGGCATGGGTGCTGTGCCAGGTGTTCCACCTGCCCCCGGAAATTGCCGTCGGGGTGATTCTGGTGGGTTGCTGCCCAAGTGGCACTTCGTCGAACGTGATGACCTGGCTGGCACGCGGCGACCTGGCGCTGTCCGTGGCGATTGCCGCAGTCACCACCCTGCTCGCCCCATTGCTGACGCCAGCCTTGATCTGGCTGCTGGCTTCGGCCTGGCTGCCGGTTTCCTTTATGGAGCTGTTCTGGTCGATCCTGCAGGTGGTGCTGCTGCCTATCGTGCTGGGTGTGGTCGCGCAGCGCCTGCTGGGCAACCGGGTGCGCCACGCGGTCGAAGTACTGCCGCTGGTCTCGGTGGTGAGTATTGTGATCATCGTGGCCGCGGTGGTTGCCGCCAGCCAAGCCAAAATCGCCGAGTCCGGCCTGTTGATCATGGCGGTGGTGATGCTGCACAACAGCTTCGGCTTCCTCCTGGGCTACTTCACCGGACGAGTGTTCAACCTGCCCCTGGCACAACGCAAATCCCTCGCCCTGGAAGTCGGTATGCAGAACTCGGGGCTCGGGGCGGCACTGGCCAGCGCGCACTTCTCGCCGCTGGCGGCGGTGCCCAGCGCCCTGTTCAGCGTCTGGCACAACATTTCCGGCGCCCTGCTCTCGACCTACTTCCGACGCATGAGTGAGAAACAGGACCGGGAACTGGCGGCACAACAAGCGGCTGACTGACGTGGGAGCTTGATCCCCGGACTAATGATGGGCACTATACTGCGCAACGCGAGGACGACCTCGCGGCTCGATCGAGTCATTAATCTGGGGACGACCCCGTCAATCGATGGAGGTTTGCATGGCCTGGATCATTCTGTTTTTCGCCGGTCTGTTTGAAGTCGGCTGGGCCGTTGGCCTGAAATACACTGACGGCTTCAGCCGCCCCCTGCCCACCGCCCTGACAATCACCGCCATGGTCATCAGCCTCGGCTTGCTCGGGCTGGCGATGAAGGAGTTGCCGCTGGGCACCGCCTACGCGATCTGGACTGGCGTTGGCGCAGTGGGCACAGTCATCGCCGGGATCATCCTGTTTGGTGAATCCATGGCGCTGTTCCGCCTGGCCAGCGTTGCGCTGATCATTGCCGGACTGGTCGGGCTGAAAATCAGCGCGGCCTGATCAACTGGATAAAAAACGCCCGCATTACGCGGGCGTTTTTTTATCTGTGCACTTCTAGCGCACCGCCCCCCGCAACTCGCTGACCCGTGCCTGCAACTGCGCCGGCGCTGCCGCCTCGGCGGCTACCGGCGGGCCTGCCACCAGGGTCACCCGCGACCATAGCCGATGGAAAAAACCCTTGTTTGGGTCGCGGCTGAAAAAGCTGCCCCACAACCCTTGCAGGGCCAAGGGAATCACCGGCACCGGAGTCTGTTCGAGAATCCGCGTCAGCCCGCCCTTGAACTCATCGATCTCACCGTCAGCGGTCAGCTTGCCTTCCGGGAAGATGCACACCAGTTCGCCGTCCTTCAGATACTGGGCGATGCGGCTGAAGGCCCTTTCGTAGATCTGGATGTCTTCCTGGCGCCCGGCGATGGGAATCGTCCCGGCAGTGCGGAAGATGAAGTTCAATACCGGCAGGTTGTAGATCTTGTAGTACATCACGAAGCGAATCGGCCGACGCACCGCGCCGCCAATCAGCAAGGCGTCGACAAACGATACGTGATTGCACACCAGCAGCGCCGCCCCCTCATCGGGAATCAGCTCCAGGTTCCGGTGCTGGACGCGGTACATGGAATGGCTGAGCAGCCAGATCATGAAGCGCATGCTGAACTCGGGGACAATGCGGAAGATGTAGGTGTTGACCCCGATATTGAGCAGCGACACCACCAGGAACAACTGGGGAATCGTCAACTTGGCCAGGCTCAGCAAGACGATGCTGACAATCGCCGACACCACCATGAACAGCGCATTGAGGATGTTGTTGGCAGCTATCACCCGCGCCCGCTCGTGTTCGGCGGTGCGCGACTGGATCAACGCATACAGCGGCACGATGTAGAAACCACCAAACACCCCCAGCCCGAGGATGTCCAGGAGCACCAGCCAGGTATGGGCGAAGCCGAGCACTTCGAGCCAGCCATGGCCTTCGACGCTGTCCGGGATACCGCCCGAGTGCCACCACAGCAGCAGGCCGAACACCGTCAGGCCGAAGGAGCCAAAGGGCACCAGGCCGATCTCGACTTTACGCCCGGAGAGTTTCTCGCAGAGCATCGAGCCCAGGGCAATCCCCACCGAAAACACCGTGAGGATCAGGGTCACCACGGTTTCGTCGCCGTGCATCCACTCCTTGGCGTATGCCGGGATCTGCGTCAGGTAAATCGCTCCGACGAACCAGAACCATGAGTTGCCGACAATCGAGCGCGACACCGCTGGTGTCTGCCCCAGGCCCAGGCGCAAGGTGGCCCAGGACTCACTGAAGATATTCCAGTTCAGCCGCAGCCCAGGCGTAGAGGCTGCTGCGCGGGGAATGCCACGACTGGCCAGGTAACCGAGCACGGCGATGGCGATGATCGCCGTGGAGACAATGGGCGCGTAGTGACTGGAGGACATCATGATCCCGGCACCGATGGTCCCGGCGAGGATCGCCAGGAAGGTGCCCATTTCCACCAGGCCATTACCGCCGACCAATTCTTCTTCGCGCAGCGCCTGGGGCAAAATCGAATACTTCACCGGACCGAACAGCGCCGAGTGAGTGCCCATGGCAAACAACGCCAGCAGCATCAGCCATAGGTGATTGAACATGAAGCCGACCGCGCCTACCGCCATAATGGCGATTTCCCCCAGCTTGATCAGACGGATCAACGCGTCCTTGGCGAACTTTTCCCCGAACTGTCCGGCCAGCGCCGAAAACAGAAAGAACGGCAGGATAAACAGCAACGCGCACAGGTTGACCCAGATCGAGCGGTCGCCCTCAATGGCCAGCTTGTACAGAATGGCGAGGATCAACGACTGCTTGAAGATGTTGTCGTTGAACGCCCCGAGCGATTGCGTAAGAAAAAACGGTAGGAAGCGCCGCTTGCGAAGCAAGGTGAACTGCGAAGGTTGACTCATCTTCCATGTCCCTGAGTGGCTTGGATGCTCTTATTGGAATGTCGCTCAGCGATCCAGGCCACAACCTTAAGACTATTTCTTCAATCCGGCGATGCACGGCGAGACAAACAACTCACCGCGCCATGCTCCCTGCACCGTACGTTTGGCGACGATCAGCCACAGGCTCGCCAGCAGCACCACCAGCACCGAACCGAACAGGCTGAAGAAGGCCAGGCCCAGGGTGCTGGCCAGCTTCAAGGTGGCCAGCGAATAAACGCCCAGGGGGAAGGTAAAGCCCCACCAACCGAGGTTGAAGGGAATGCCGTCGCGCAAGTAGCGCAGGGTAATCAGCACCGCCATCAGCATCCACCACAGGCCAAAACCCCACAGGGTGATGCCGCCGATCAGCCCCAGCCCCGCCGCCACTTCACCGACTCCCGGCAGGCCATTAGCCGCGAAGATCGCCGGCCCGTCACCGCCCAGCAGCAACATGCCCAGCGCTCCGGTGCCAATCGGCCCCAGCGCCAGCCAACTCGACGCCGCCATGTTCTCGTGGGGCAACTTGTGCAAGGCCATACGCAACAACAGGATGGTCAGGATGCTGAACGCCACTGGCAACGAGAACGCCCACAGCACGTAGCTGGTGCAGAGCATCACCAGTTGCCCATGGGCGTCCGCCAGGTGCGGGGCCAGCAGGCCCCCGCTGGCTGCAGCCACTTCCGCCGCCACCACCGGCAACAACCACACCGCGGTCATCTGGTCGATGCTGTGCTCCTGCCGCGTGAACATCATGTACGGGATCAGCACGCCGCAGGCCAGCGACATGGCGACGTCCAGCCACCACAGGACCTCGGCCACCTGGACCACATCCTGCCCCCACCGCGGCACGCCAAACACCAGGAAACCATTAATGATGGTGGCCAGGCCCATGGGAATGGTGCCGAAAAACATCGACACCGTGGAGTGGGCGAAAATCCTCCGCGCCTCATCGAAGAACAACACCCAGCGCGCGGCATACAGCACGCTGAACAACAGAAACAGACCAATATTGAACAGCCACAGGCCTTCGGCGAACACCCGCAGTCCGGGGATTGCCAGCGGCAACTGGACCAAGGCCAATGCCAGCACCCCGGTGCCCATGGTGGCGGCGAACCAGTTGGGCGTGAACTGGCGAATCACTTCGCGCGGGTGCTGTAACTGGCTCAAGGGCCGGTTGAGAATTTTGCTGCTATTGGCGCATTGCATGCTGAGCTCCTGTCCCCTGATGAGGTAGGGCCCATGATAGAAGCAGATCGAATATCTATATAACGGGTAATATCTCTAACTGTTATCTATTTTGCAGATATGCGCTCTATACACTGCCCTCGGATTCGATCACCAGCACCCGCGCCGGGCCTTGTGGATGCGCCACGTGCTCGGTCCCCACCGCGGCGTAGAAAATGTCCCCGACCTCCAGCACAACGGCTTGCTCGACACCGTTCTCGCGGTAGCGCATCTGCACCTGTCCATCGAGCACTACAAACACTTCCTGACCATCGTTGACGTGCCATTTGTATGGCTGATCCGTCCAGTGCAGGCGGGTGGTGATGCCATTCATGTTGGCGATATCCAGCGCCGCCCAGGCCCGCTCGCCGGTAAACGCTTTGCTGCGGATGATCTTCATGGGTGGGGGCAATCCTTGGGGTCAGTACTGATTGATGGCCAAGGCTAACGCAAATGCCCTGCTCAGGCTCGGCTCGCTCAAGATCGCCCTGCGACACCCCGCCACGCTGAGACCTTGGTCGACACTGACGCCGCCTGAACATCGTGCGAGACTGTTCGACCGGACTGCAGTCCCGGGGGTCTTTTGCCAGGAGTTTCCATGTCGTTGTCCAGCGGGCTGATCGCCGCCGTCGCCCTGGCCTATATGGCCATCATGTTCGCCATCGCCTTTTATGGCGACCGCCGCAGCACGCCGCTGCCGCCGCGCATGCGCGCCTGGGTGTACAGCCTGTCGCTGGCCGTCTATTGCACCAGCTGGACCTTCTTTGGTGCGGTAGGCCAGGCCGCCGAACAGCTCTGGTCGTTCCTGCCGATTTACCTGGGGCCGATCCTGTTGCTGGTGTTCGCGCCTTGGGTCCTGCAAAAGATGGTGATGATCAGCAAGCAGGAGAACATCACCTCGATTGCCGACTTCATCGCCGCCCGCTACGGTAAATCCCAGTCGCTGGCGGTGGTGGTGGCGCTAATCTGCCTGGTCGGCGTGTTGCCTTACATTGCCTTGCAGCTCAAAGGTATCGTCCTGGGGGTCAACCTGCTGATCGGCGCCGGTGCCGACGCCATGGGCACCCGCGCCCAGGACACGGCGCTGATCGTGTCGTTGATCCTGGCGCTGTTCACCATCGTCTTTGGCACCCGCAACCTGGATGCCACCGAGCACCACCGGGGCATGGTGCTGGCGATTGCCTTTGAGTCGCTGGTCAAGCTGTTCGCTTTTCTTGCCGTCGGCGCATTTGTCACCTATGGCCTGTACGACGGTTTCGATGACCTGTTCGACCAGGCCATGCTCGCCCCGCGCCTGGAGCAATACTGGAAGGAAACCATCAACTGGCCGTCGATGGTGGTGCAGACCGGTGTGGCGATGATGGCGATCATCTGCCTGCCCCGGCAGTTTCACGTCACGGTGGTGGAGAACATCGAACCCCAGGACCTGCGCCTGGCGAAATGGGTATTCCCCGCCTACCTGGCGCTGGCCGCGCTGTTCGTGGTGCCGATAGCCCTGGCCGGGCAAATGCTGCTGCCCAGCTCCGTGCTGCCAGACTCTTTCGTCATCAGCCTGCCATTGGCCCAGGCCCATCCGGCCCTGGCGCTGCTGGCATTCATCGGCGGTGCCTCGGCCGCCACCGGCATGGTGATCGTCGCCAGTGTCGCGCTGTCGACCATGGTTTCCAACGACATGCTGCTGCCGTGGCTGCTGCGGCGCAAAAACGCCGAGCGCCCGTTCGAAGTGTTCCGCCACTGGATGCTCTCGGTCCGTCGCGTGAGCATCGTGGTGATTCTGCTGCTGGCCTATGTCGCCTATCGCCTGCTTGGCTCGACCGCCAGCCTGGCCACCATCGGCCAGATCGCCTTTGCCGCGGTCACCCAACTGGCCCCCGCGATGCTTGGCGCGCTGTACTGGAAACAGGCCAACCGCCGCGGCGTATTCGCCGGCCTCGCCGCGGGCACCTTCCTGTGGTTCTACACGCTGATCCTGCCGATTGCCGCCCACAGCATGGGCTGGTCGCTGAGCACCTTCCCCGGTCTCGGCTGGCTGCACAGCAACCCGCTGAACCTGCCGATCACCCCGCTGACCCAGGGTGTGGTGCTGTCACTGGCGGGTAACTTCACCCTGTTTGCCTGGGTCTCGGTGCTGTCCCGCACCCGGGTCTCGGAACACTGGCAAGCCGGGCGCTTCATCGGCCAGGAGATCAGCGCGCGGCCCAGTGGCCGCTCGCTGCTCGCGGTGCAGATCGACGACCTGCTGCAACTGGCGGCCCGCTTCGTCGGCGAAGAGCGGGCGCGGCAGAGCTTCATCCGCTTCGCCTATCGCCAGGGCAAAGGCTTCAACCCGAACCAGAATGCCGACGGTGAATGGATCGCCCACACCGAGCGGTTGCTCGCCGGTGTCCTGGGGGCTTCATCGACCCGCGCCGTGGTGAAAGCCGCGATTGAAGGCCGGGAAATGCAGCTCGAAGACGTGGTACGCATCGCCGACGAAGCCTCGGAAGTGCTGCAGTTCAACCGCGCACTGCTGCAAGGCGCGATCGAAAACATCACCCAGGGCATCAGCGTGGTCGACCAGTCGCTCAAGCTAGTGGCCTGGAACCGCCGCTACCTGGAACTGTTCAACTATCCCGACGGCTTGATCAGCGTCGGCCGGCCGATTGCCGACATCATTCGCCACAATGCCGAGCGCGGCCTGTGTGGCCCCGGCGAAGCGGAAGTGCACGTGGCCCGCCGCCTGCACTGGATGCGCCAGGGTCGCGCCCACACCTCCGAGCGACTGTTCCCCAACGGGCGGGTGATCGAGTTGATCGGCAACCCGATGCCGGGTGGTGGTTTTGTCATGAGTTTCACCGACATCACCGCATTCCGCGAAGCCGAACAGGCGCTGACCGAGGCCAACGAAGGCCTGGAGCGCCGCGTCACCGAGCGGACCCACGAACTGTCGCAACTGAACGTCGCCCTGACCGAAGCCAAGGGCACGGCCGAGTCGGCCAACCAGTCGAAGACCCGTTTCCTCGCGGCGGTCAGCCATGACTTGATGCAGCCTTTGAATGCCGCGCGCCTGTTCTCCGCCGCCCTGTCCCACCGCGACGAAGACCTGAGCCCGGAAACCCAGCAACTGGTGCATCACCTGGACAGTTCGCTGCGCTCGGCCGAAGACCTGATCAGCGATCTGCTGGACATCTCGCGCCTGGAAAACGGCAAGATCAACCCGGATCGCCAACCCTTCGTGCTCAACGAACTGTTCGACACCCTGGGCGCTGAATTCAAGGCCCTGGCCCGCGAGCAAGGCTTGAAATTCCGCTTGCGCGGCAGCCGCCTGCGGGTCGACAGCGACAGCAAACTGCTGCGCCGGGTGCTGCAGAATTTCCTCACCAATGCCTTCCGCTACGCCAAGGGCCCGGTGCTGCTGGGGGTGCGCCGCAAGGGCGACCAACTGTGCCTGGAAGTCTGGGACCGTGGCCCGGGGATCCCGGAAGACAAGCGCCAGGTGATCTTCGAAGAGTTCAAGCGCCTGGACAGCCACCAGACCCGCGCCGAGAAAGGCCTGGGCCTGGGCCTGGCGATTGCCGACGGCTTGTGCCGGGTACTCGGCCATCAACTGCAAGTACGCTCATGGCCGGGCAAAGGCAGCGTGTTCAGCGTCAGCGTGCCGCTGGCCCGCGCCCAGGCCAGCGCGCCCGGCAAAGTCGCCGAGCTCAACGGCCGCCTGCCCACGGGCGCGCAGGTGCTGTGCGTGGATAACGAAGACAGCATCCTGATCGGCATGAATAGCCTGCTCACGCGCTGGGGCTGCCAGGTGTACACCGCGCGTAACCGCGAGGAATGCGCGAACCTGCTCAACGACGGCATGCGCCCGCAACTGGCACTGGTGGACTACCACCTCGATGACGGCGAAACCGGGACTCAATTGATGGCCTGGCTGCGCACCCGCCTGGGTGAGCCGGTGCCAGGCGTGGTGATCAGCGCCGACGGCCGCCCCGAGATGGTCGCCCAAGTGCATGCCGCGGGGCTGGATTACCTGGCCAAACCAGTGAAACCGGCGGCCTTGCGAGCCTTGTTGAGTCGGCATTTGCCGCTTTGACCATCACCCGGGCGACGAACCCGTAGCAGCTGTCGAGCAACGCGAGGCTGCGACCGACAGCGCCGGGGACGACTAGCGTTACTCGGGCAATTCAGCCAAGCCATCAACATCGGTCATCGCCCGCTCCAGCAAGTCCGCTGGCAGGCTCTTGCTGGCCCGTGCGCCGAGCAGCTTGAGCTGCTCGCTGCGGCTGACCAGGTTGCCACGGCCCTCGGTCAGCTTGTTGCGGGCTGCGCTGTAGGCTTTATCCAACTGCTGCAGGCGATTGCCGACTTCGTCCAGGTCCTGGATGAACAACACGAACTTGTCGTACAGCCAGCCCGCACGCTCGGCGATTTCCCGGGCGTTCTGGCTCTGGCGCTCCTGCTTCCACAGGCTGTCGATCACCCGCAGGGTCGCCAGCAGGGTGGTCGGGCTGACGATCACGATGTGCCGATCGAAGGCCTCTTGAAACAGGTTCGGCTCCGCCTGCAGCGCTGCCGAAAATGCCGCTTCGATGGGCACGAACAACAACACGAAGTCGAGGCTGTGCAGGCCTTCCAGGCGTTTGTAATCCTTGTCGGACAAGCCTTTGACGTGGTTGCGCAAGGATTGCACATGCTGCTTGAGAGCCGCCTGGCCCAGCGCCGCATCCTCGGCAGCCACGTACTGTTGATAGGCCGTGAGGCTGACCTTGGAGTCGACCACCACTTGCCTGTCGCCCGGCAGGTAGATCAACACGTCCGGCTGGAAACGCTCGCCATCCGGGCCCTTGAGATTGACCTGGGTCTGGTACTCGCGACCCTTCTCCAGGCCCGCATGCTCCAGCACCCGCTCCAGAATCAACTCGCCCCAGTTGCCCTGGGTTTTCTGGCCCTTGAGGGCTCGGGTGAGATTGGTGGCCTCGTCACTCAGGCGCAGGTTCAGTTGTTGCAGGCGCTCCAGCTCCTTGCCCAGGGAGAAACGCTCGCGCGCCTCGGCCTGATAACTTTCCTCGACGCGTTTTTCGAAGGATTGAATGCGCTCCTTCAGCGGGTCGAGCAACTGGCCCAGGCGCTGCTGGCTGGTCTCGGCAAAGCGCTGCTCGCGCTCATCGAAGATCTTCCCCGCCAACTCGGCGAACTGCGCGCGCAGCTCATCGCGCGAACCTTGCAGGTCGTTGAGGCGTTGCTGATGGCTGTCCTGTTGCTCACGCAATTCGGCATTCAGCGAAGCGGCCTGGGCGTCCAGGCGCCGCAGCTCGGTCTCTTTGCTGTTGCGTTCGAGGTTCCAGGCATGGGCCGCGTCACGGGCGTTGTCGCGCTCTATCTGCAGCAGTTCGACTTCCCGGCGCACAGCCGCCAGTTCGGCTTGCTTGCTGGCGTTGGCTTGTCCCAGGTCGCTGATTTCATCGCGGCAGGCGTCCAGTTGCGCGCTCAGGCCGTCCTGGGCCAACTGGGCGGTACCCAGGCGCTCTTCCAGCAGCGCCCGGTCGGCCTGTGCCAGGCTCAAGCGCCGCTGCAGTTGCCACGCCAGAAACAACAACGGCAACCCAGCGCCCGCCAGACCGAGCAACACACTGGTCAAGTCCATAGCCATGACGACTCCTGCCGAAGAATTAAAGCCCGAAGGTTAACCAAGCCGCCCGGGCTTGGACAGCTCAGTCTTCGATCTGCCCGAGCTCGCGCAGGGCCCGCCGGTCACCGGCACGTGCAGCCTGGCGCAGCAGGTCCTGGCCAATGCGGCGGTCGCGGGCATTGCCACATTCGCGGCACATCAATTGACCCAGGCGACTTTGCGCGGCCACCACCCCTTCACGGGCAGGTGCCTTGAGCAAACGCCCGGCAAAATGTTTGACGTTGGGGTTATCGCCCAGGCGGGGACTGTCAAGCAGCCACTCGGCCACTCGCATTGACATGCGCTTGGGGGCGGTAACACCTGAGGGTGGGGAGGTAACAGAAGTTGATACTGAGCGAAACTTCATAAAGCACTGTGGGACAGATCGGAAGGCGCGCCACTTTACTCCTTTTTTCGTACGGGTAAAGCCGAAAAAAACCCAGCACGCCCGTCCTAGAGCAAGCGCTCGGGACAATCCACAGAAGCTGTGGATAACTCAGTGGACAACCCGCCCCGAACTCGCCAGAAGCCCTGTGGAATGGGGCTCCCGCTCAAACTGACGATTTTTTCACCAGTAAAAAAAAGCGATGTTTTTCATTGACTTAAATTTTCACTACAGGCACCCACTGTACCCAGTGGGGAAATGTCGGCGGGGTGACACCCTGCCCGGCTATTGTGCACAAGTACCTGTGCACTGGTTATATCACCGCACTTTTTGCGTGCGTTTTGCCAAGCAGAGGTAACAACCCAGCAAACGTAAGCAAATGTTTTTTGCCTAACACACTTCCCTTAAGCATTTCAATCCGTTAGTATCCGCAGCGTTAGTACCAAGCTGAAAGTCAATTCTGGTCGAACACCTCCCGCGGTATACCTTCCCTAAAGAGAAGCTTCTACCGACATCACGGGATCGACCACCTCGATGGTTTCCAGGTAACGCTTGCGACAACACAGCCTTTGAATCGAATGCAAAGGGTGTTGCGAAGCTCACTTACTCTGACCGAACCAACCTGCAAATTGATCAGGATCTTCACCCCGGGCCCAGAACCTTTGCCCTTGATGTGTTGCCTGCCCTCCTAAGTACCTACCTGCCGGCCCAAGCGCGCACATTTAATAGCGCTTCAACTGGCTGCTTTGTTCCAGTCGGGTTCTTCGTTCGATCAATGGTGATCGACGTTACTGGAACGTTTTAACGCTGCACGGATCAGATTCCGTGTCATTTGCAGGAACACCAATAATTATGTCGACTCAAATCCATACTCAGGATGCCATTCGCACCCTAACCAACGCTTTTGCCCCAATGAACTGCCTGATCATGGCCGCTCGCAAAGGCTGCTTCAGCTTCACGCTGGTCAACGAACACGGGATCGCTCGTCACAGCGAACGCCTGTATCCCGACCAGTACTCCAGCGCCGAGCCGCTGCAGGCCGTGATCGAGCGTACTCGCCAGGCACTGGTTGCCTGAGACGCGAGAAAGACTGAACACCACAAAAGCCCCGCTGAAAATGCGGGGCTTTTTATTGCCTGATATTTCCCATCGCCCCACCCTGGCTTAAGCACCAACCGATATAACGGTTATAACTGCGAGCTGGAAATATTTTAAAAACAGTCCTTTACAGCAAGAATATGACACTACACTTCAACTCAAGCGGCATGATCCGCTTCCGGCGAGCCTGAGTCGACCTACCGCTGCCAAGCCCCCCCCCATTCAGGTATCGCCGCTCACTTAACGTTTCGAGGGCCTTATGGGTATCGCTGCCAGCGAACTGTGCCGTTTTGTGATCCGTCCTACCCTGATTTACCTGGGACGACATAGCACGACTGCCGAATCCCTGCTGCTGGGTGTCGCCGCCAGCCAGTCAGCCCTCGGCTCCGCCCTGCATGACCGCCGTGGCCACGGCCTGTACCGGATTGCCGAGCTTCGCCACCAGGCCCTGTGGGATGACTACCTGGCCCTGGATCCGGAACGTGCCAGCCTGGTGCGCGGCCTCGCCAGCCAGCATGCCTTTCTCAGTGGCCCGCACCTGGAACTGACGGTCAATCTGCGTTATGCCACGGCCATTGCCTGGCTGCTGATCGAAGAGCAAAACACCCCGCTGCCCGAACCCGACGACCTGTTGGGAATGGCCCGAATCTGGCGCCAGACCTTCCAACCCCAAGGACGCCTGCGCGACTTCACTTGTGCATGGCGCGACTGTGTTTCACCGATGAATCAGGTCGCCTGCTGACCGGGCAATTTGCAAGATCGGGGAAAATCCCGCGATTATGGTCGGATTGTCCTACAAAACCGCTCTATCTCAAGCATTACCGGCTATAGCGCTGAGTCGAAAATGTTGGTAATTTTCGCCCCGGTGATCACCCGGAGTTCTAATAATGAAAAAAGTCATGCTCAAAACCACCCTTAGCCTCGCCGTTACCTTGGCATCCACCCAGATCTTCGCAGCTGGCTTTGCCATCAACGAACAAAGCATCAGTGGGATGGGTACTGGTTTCGCCGGGCGTTCTTCTGTCGCCGATGATGCAAGCACAGTTTTCGGTAACCCTGCCGGCATGGCGCGCCTCAAGCGCGAACAAGTCACTGGCGGGGTCGCCATGCTCGATGCCCACACTGACATCAGCAATGCCAGCTCCAGCCCTAACAATGGCACCAACCAGGGCGACATGGTTCCGTTCATTGCCGTTCCCATGGGCTACTACGTCAAGCCGATCGATGACCAATGGGCCGTCGGCGTTGGCATGTACGCGCCATTTGGCCTGGTCACCGACTACGAGAACGGTTTTGCCGGCAAATACTTCGGCAGCAAGAGCGACGTTAAAGTCGTGACCCTGCAGCCAACTGTTTCCTACGCATTCAATGACAAGGTCTCCATCGGTTTTGGTCCGACCATCAACCGTATCCAAGGCAAGCTGGAATCCGACCTGTCGATTACCCAGGCTGCTCCCGATGGCCACGTGCGCATCAAGGGCGACGATACCGCCCTGGGCTACAACATCGGGATCCTGGCCCAGTTGACCGACAGCACCCGCGTCGGCCTGACCTACCACTCGAAAGTGAAGTACAAGCTCGAAGGCAACACCAAGGTCAACTACGGCCTGCTGCCACTGGCTGGCCAGAGCAAGGACCAGAAGTACGACGCGTCCCTGGACCTGACCACCCCTGAGTCGGTGGACTTCTCGGTGACCCACGCTCTGGACGACCAGTGGACCCTGTACGCAGGCAGCACCTGGACCCGCTGGAGCCGCCTGAAAGAAATCACCGTAGAGAACAAGGGTGTACCTGGCGTGCTGGGCTCGCAGTTCGGTGAAATCACCGAAGAGCAGAACTGGCATGACACCTGGGCGCACGCCGTCGGTGCTTCGTACAAGCTGAACAAACAGTGGGTACTGCGTACCGGCCTGTCGTTTGACCAGGCCCCGACCAACAACGTCGATCGCTCCCCACGCATCCCGACTGGCGACCGTACCATCTTCAGCCTGGGCGCCGGCTGGAGCCCAACTGAAGACCTGACCATCGACATGGCCTACTCCTACCTCAAGGAAGAAGCGGTCAAGGTCAACAATCAGAACGATCGTGGCCAGAGCTACAACGCCAAGTATGAAAACTGGGCAAACGGCTTTGGTGTGGGCGCGACCTACCGCTTCTGATTCACGGCGCGCCTGAATGGCGCGCTTGCTGAACAGCAAAAAGCCCCGCTCTCTGGTTCAGAGGCGGGGCTTTTTAATGGCTGGCATTCAGGGTTTCGAGGCCAGGGCCTGCTCCACCGCCGCGATGAATTCCGGGCTTTCGGGTTTGGTCAGGCTGGAGAAGTTGGCAATCACCTTGCCCTGGCGGTCCACCACGTACTTGTAGAAATTCCACTTCGGCGAACTGCTTTGCTCGGCAAGCACCTTGAACAGATGGATGGCGCTGGCACCGCGAACTTTCTGCGGCTCGGTCATGGTGAAGGTCACGCCATAATTGACGTAGCAGACCTTGGCCGTCTCCGCGCCATCCGCGGACTCCTGCTTGAAATCATTGGACGGCACGCCAAGCACTTCCAGCCCCTGCTCCTTGTAGCGCTGGTACAACGCCTCAAGGCCTTTGAACTGCGGAGCGAAACCACAGAAGCTGGCGGTATTGACCACCACCAGCGGTTTGCCGGCAAAACGCTGGCACAGTTCAATGGATTCCTTGGCATGCAGCTTGGGCAATGAGCCCGACAGCAGTGCCGGGCACTCAGCGGCCAACGTCGGACCTGCGACCAGCAACAGCAGGGCGGGAACAGCTAGCCAGCGCATCAGCATATCGGGTGTCCTCGAGAAATCGTCAGAGGGCGACGTTACTCGCCCTGCACGAATGATGGCAAGTGGCTATTTAGCAAGCTCCCAGTCCCAGCTGCATCATGGCCAGGCCGCCCTGATGCCAGCCCCACCAGGCCAGCGCCAGCAGCAGCGCGACAACCGCCGTCGCCACCAGCCTCAAGGCGATCCACCTCATGCCGCGCTCGCCTGGGCTTGCAGGCGCGCCACCGGACGCTCACGCACAGGCCAGTTCAAGGCAGCCGCCAACAGGCTGAGGAGAATCGCCACTTGCCAGATCAAGTCGTAGTTTCCTGTTCGGTCATACACCACCCCGCCCAACCAGCCACCGAGGAACGAGCCCAATTGGTGAAAGAGGAAGACGATACCTCCCAGCATAGAGAGATTTCGCACACCGAACAGGGTCGCCACCGTACCGTTGGTCAAAGGCACCGTCGACAGCCAGAGGAAGCCCATGGCCATGCCGAACAGGTAGGCGCTGGTCTGGGTGACCGGCATCCACAGAAACAGCCCGATCACCACCGCGCGCAGCAGGTACAGGCCGGTCAGCAGGCGCGGCTTGGACATCCGCCCGCCGAGCCAACCGGCGGTGTAGGTGCCGAAGATATTGAACAGGCCAATCAAGGCCAGCACCGTGGTGCCGACGGTGGCCGGAAGATGCTGATCCACCAGGTAGGCCGGCAAGTGCACACCGATGAACACCACCTGGAAACCACAGACAAAAAAGCCGAACGCCAGCAGCCAGAAGCCGGAGTGCGAACAGGCCTCGCGCAGGGCCTCCTTCAGCGTCTGCTCATGGCCCAGCACCGGCAGCGGCTTGTCCTTGAGCATGCTCACCAGCGGCACAATCAGCGCTACCAGCACGCCCAGCACCAGCAGCGCGCTGGACCAGCCGAGCCAGCCGATCAGGCCCAGGGTGCCGGGCAACATGGCGAACTGGCCGAAGGAGCCGGCAGCACTGGCGACCCCCATGCCCATGCTGCGTTTCTCCGCCGGCAAGGCCCGCCCAACCACGCCGAGAATCACCGAAAAAGACGTCCCGGACAGGCCGATACCAATCAACAGGCCGGCGCTCAGCGACAGTGACAGGGGCGAGTCGGACAGCCCCATGAACACCAGGCCCACCGCATACAAGACACCTCCCACCAGCACCACTTTCGCGGCGCCGAAGCGATCGGCCAGCGCGCCGGTAAAGGGCTGCGCCAGGCCCCAGATCAGATTCTGCAAGGCGATGGCGAAGGCGAACACTTCGCGCCCCCAGCCGAACTGCTCACTCATCGGCGGCAGGAACAGGCCGAAGCCATGCCGCACGCCGAGGGACAACGCCAGAATCAGCGCACTCCCAAGTAAAATCCAACCGCTGGTACGCCACATCGATGTCATTGTCATTCTCCAATCGCGGGTATATACCCGCTTAAACTCGAAAAAACCCGCTTCATGCGAGTTCGTCCAGCAAGGCCAGCAATGTTGCGCGCTTCTCGGCGCCCAACCGATCGATCAAACGTTGTTGCGCCGCCTCCCAGGCCGGCAAAGCCGCCGCCAGGCGCTCACGCCCGGCCTCGGTCAATTGCACGATGCGGTTGCGCTGGTCTTCACCCTCGACCATCCGCACCAGTCCCTCACCTTCCAGCACCCGCAGGTTACGCCCCAGAGTACTGCGATCCAGGCCCATGGCCTCGGCCAGGGTGGAAATACTCGGCTGATCCAGGCGCTGCAGATTGCACAGCAAAGAATACTGGGCAACGTTGATCCCGAAGCCGTCGAGGGCGCCGTCGTAATGCCTGCTGACGCCACGGGCGGCGCGACGCAGGTTGGTGCATAAACACTGAGAGGCTAGCATGGTGCGTGTATATACCCGCGTTTAACTTTATGCAAGCTTTGCTTACGATTTCCGCCTCCCCTCAAGCCAGCGCCAAAGCCATCAGCACCGCCACTTCCAGCAATTCCAGCAACGCCCCCGCCGTATCCCCGGTTGTCCCGCCAAGGCGGCGCATCATCAAATGACGCACGCCGGCGAACACCCCTACCGCCACCACCAGCGCAATCACTCCACCCCAGCCCGCGATCAGTACACAGGCCAGCGCACTGAGCAGCAGCACCCACCGGCCGGCCTGGCGTGGCAAGTGGTCAGCCAATGCCTGCCCCAGCCCCCCCGCCCGCACATAAGGCGTCGTCAGGAACAAGCCGAGCAAGGCCGTGCGCCCGAGCAGTGGCGCGAGGATCAGCGCGACCGTGGCCTGCTGTTCGATCAGTGCCAGCAAGGCGGCGAACTTGAGTAGCAGCACCAGCACCAGGGTGACCACGGCAATCGGTCCGCTGCGCGGGTCTTTCATGATGGTCAGGGTGCGTTCGCGGTCACCAAAACCACCGAGCCAGGCATCAGCACTGTCGGCCAGGCCGTCCAGGTGCAAGCCGCCACTGAGCACCACCCAGACCGTCAGCAGGATGGCCGCGTGCAACAGCGCCGGCGCGCCCCCCAATAGTCCGTTCAGGCCCCACAACAGCCCACCAAACAACAGGCCCACCAGCGGATAAAACAGCAATGAGCGCCCCAGCTCCTGAGGTGACGGCATGCCCGGCAGGCGAATCGGCAGGCTGCTGAGAAATTGCAGGGCGATCCACATTGGCAACATGTCTACGCCTCTTCCCGAAGCATGGCGTCAGCCTCGACCCGCAGAAAAAACAGCCCGCCGTGGCCGACTTCGACGTTCAGCAACTGCTCGCGAGGCAGCCCGCGCGCGCGCGCCAGTAGCAGGCGCATGACACCGCCATGACTGACCAGCAACACCCGCTCACCGGCATAGGCCTGGTGCAAGCGCTGCACCGCCGCCAACACCCGCGCCGAAAAGTCGCTGACTGGCTCGCCCTCGGGCGGGGTAAAACCATAAGGGTCCGACCAGAAACGGCCAAGGGCATCAGCGTCAGTCTCCATCAACGCCGCCGCGCTGCGCCCTTCCCAGGCGCCAAAATGCAGCTCTTGCAGGTCCTGCTCCAGGCTTACCGGCAGGCCCAGTTGCGCGCCCAGTTCCTCGGCAAACCGCGCACAGCGTTGCAGGGGCGAACTCACCAGGCGGTCCCACGGGCCAGCGCCTACGACGGCGTCGCGCATCTGCTGCCAACCCAGTGGCGTCAGCGCGTCATCCAGACTGCCGCGCAGGCCGCCGCCCAGTTCGGTTTCACCGTGGCGTAGCAGGTCCAGATGCAAGGTCATGCCGGGCGATCGGCAACCGCCGCCTCGGCAAATGTCGCCATCTGCCCGTGCAGGTCGCAGGCCAGGCGCAACAAGGGCACCGCCAGCGCCGCACCACTGCCCTCGCCCAGGCGCAAGCCGAGTTCGAGCAGCGGTTGCGCGTTCAACGCTTGCAGGACATGCCGATGACCCGGCTCCGCCCCGCGATGGCCGAACAGCAGCCACTCGCGACACGCAGGATTGAGGCGCACGGCAATCAGGGCCGCGACGCTGCAGATAAAGCCGTCCACCAGCACCGCCAGCCCCTCTTGGGCACAGGCCAGGTAAGCGCCGACCAGCGCGGCGATTTCAAAGCCGCCGAGGTTGAACAGGGTTTGCAACGGATCACCTCGCTGCGCCGCGTGCAAGGCCAGGGCGCGTTCAATGACCTGGGTCTTGTGGCTGACACCCGCTGTGTCCAAGCCGGTACCCGGGCCGGTGAGGTGGGCCACCGGGCAATCCAGCAAGGCACAGGCCAAGGCACTGGCCGCGGTGGTATTGCCAATGCCCATCTCGCCGCCGATGAACAGCTCCGCGCCTTCGGCCAGGGCTCGCAACACCGTGTCGCGCCCGGCTTGCAAGGCTTGTGCGCCTTGGGCCGGAGTCATCGCCGGGCCACGGGCGAAGTTGGCGGTGCCAGGGCCCAGGTGCAGGTGGCGCACCCCCGGCAGATTCAGCGACGGGGTCACGGTGCCGAGGTCGACCACCTCCAGCCGGGCTTGCAGTTGGCGCGCCAGCACGCTGATGGCCGCGCCGCCGTTGACGAAGTTGCGCAACATCTGCCCGGTGACTTCCTGGGGAAAGGCCGAGACACCTTCGGCCACCACCCCGTGGTCACCGGCAAAAATCCCGATCCACAACTGGTTCACGCTCGGCTTGAGCCGGCCTTGCAACCCCGCCAACTGCACCGCCAGCGTTTCCAACTGCCCCAGCGAACCGGCCGGCTTGGTCAGTTGCTGCTGCAACTGCTCTGCATCTCGCAGGGCTTGGCGATCAACCGCCTTGCACGGGTTCAGCCACCAGGATTGAGTCATAACGCAGTACCTTTCAAAGTCAGGGGCAGGCCGGCGACGGTCAACACGACACGCTGACAGCGCTCAGCCAGGGCTTGATGCAACCAACCGGCTTCATCGACATAACGGCGAGTCAATTCGCCCAGTGGCACGACCCCCATTCCGGTTTCGTTGCTGACCAGAATCACCTCTCCCGGCAACGACGCCAGGCAGTCCAGCAGGGCTTCACGCTCCTGGGCCAGACGCTCGGGGTTGTCGAGCATCAGCAGGTTGGTCAGCCACAGGGTCAGGCAATCCACCAACAGGCAACGCTCGGCACTGGCGGTTTCGCGCAGTACCCGAGCCAGCTCCAGGGGTTCCTCGATCAAGCTCCACTCGGCCGGGCGGCGTGCCCGGTGATGGGCGACCCGGGCATTCATTTCGCCGTCCAGCGGCTGGCTGGTGGCAATGTAGGTCACCGCCAGGGAGCTGTCGGCGGCGAGTTTTTCAGCCAGGCGGCTTTTGCCGGAACGGGCACCGCCGAGGATCAATTGCAGCATGGTCTTAACCTTCTATGAGCGGTATCAGGGTCGGCGGCTCTGTGTAGGAGCGGGCTTGCCCGCGAAGAGGCCAGGCCGGTCAACCTACAAACCACAGAGCTCACGCAACAACCCGGTATCCAGATGCTTCTCCACCAGGTCCGCCAGGCGCTCGATATCGCGCTCGCGCAAGCCGTGATAATCGACTGCCTGCACATCCGCAAGCCCGGCCCAGCGCAACAGTGCACTGCACGCCGCCGGGGACTCGAACAAGCCGTGCAGGTAAGTCCCGAGGACTTGTCCATCGGCACTCTGGGCGCCATCGCTGCGGCCATCGTCGAGCAATACAGCAGGCTGCTCCAGCGCCACGCCGCGGGTGACCCCGGCATGAATTTCATAACCACTGACCTCGGCGTTTTCCAAGACCAGGCGACCACGCACATTGCGCAGCTGCTTCTCGGCCTCAAGCAGCGTGTCGAAGGCCAGCAAGCCGAGCCCGGCACTGGAGCCCGCGGCCCCTTCCAGGCCCAGCGGATCATGCAACTGCGTGCCGAGCATTTGCAGGCCACCGCAGATGCCCAGCAGCTTGCCGCCGTAGCGCAGGTGACGGGCGATGGCGGTGTCCCAGCCATTGGCGCGCAGGTACGTAAGGTCGCTGCGCACGCTCTTGGAGCCCGGCAGGATGATCAGGTCGGCAGGCGGTATCGCCTGGCCCGGCCCGACGAATTGCAGGTCGACCTGGGGGTGCAGGCGCAGCGGATCGAAGTCGGTGTGGTTGCTGATGCGCGGCAATACCGGCACCACCACCTTAAGTACCTGTTCGGCCTTGTCGGCCTGGCGCTGGTCGATGCCGTCCTCGGCCTCCAGGTGCAGGTCCATGACATACGGCAAGACTCCGATCACCGGCTTGCCGGTCCGCGCCTCCAGCCAGTCCAGGCCCGGCTGCAGCAAGGCGATGTCACCGCGAAAACGGTTGATGATGAAGCCCTTGACCCGCGCCTGCTCACTGGCCGAGAGCAACTCCAGGGTGCCCACCAGATGGGCGAAGACGCCACCACGATTGATGTCGGCAATCAATACCACCGGGCAATCGACAGCCTCGGCAAACCCCATGTTGGCGATGTCGCCGGCCCGCAGGTTGATCTCGGCCGGCGAGCCCGCCCCTTCCACCATCACCAGCGGATAGGCCGCGCTCAGGCGTTGGTGCGAGGCGAGCACCGCCTGCATGGCGATGGCCTTGTAGTCGTGGTAGGCGACGGCATTCATGCTGGTCACCGCGCGCCCGTGAATGATTACCTGGGCGCCGGTATCGCTGTTGGGCTTGAGCAGCACCGGGTTCATATCGGTGTGGGGTTCGAGGTTCGCAGCCTGGGCCTGTACCGCTTGGGCCCGACCGATTTCGCCACCGTCGGCGGTGACAGCGCTGTTGAGTGCCATGTTCTGCGGCTTGAACGGCACCACCGGCACTCCCTGGCGTGTCGCCCAACGACAGAGCGCCGTGACCAGGGTGCTTTTACCGGCATCGGAGGTAGTGCCTTGAACCATCAACGTTGGCATGGGGTTTCCTTGGCGTAGGCGACAAAGGCTCGCTCCAGGCGCAACCAGTCGGTTTCGTCGGCTGGCAGGCCAAAGCGCAGGCTGCTGTTGTGGCTGAACAGGCGCAGCAAAATGCCCTGGCGCGCCATGAATTCATACAAGTGCTCGGCCCGTTCGGTGCTCAACCACTGGAACAGCGCGCAGCCGCCCTGAGGCTTGAAACCATGGCGCTCCAGCAGTTCGACCAGGCGTTCGCTCGCCTCTTCGCTACGCTGGCGTTGTCGGCGATGACCTTCGCTGTCGAGCAGGCAGGCCTGCCCCAGCACCCGCGTCGGCCCGGCAACCGCCCAGGGGCCCACCTGCTCGGCGAGCAGATTGAGCAGCCGCCGTTCGGCCAGGACAAACCCCAAGCGCACCCCGGCCAGGCCGAAGAACTTGCCGAAGGAGCGCAACACGATCAGCCCGACCTGATGGGCGAAAGACGCCAGGCTCAGGTGCGGGGTGTTGTCCATGAACGCTTCGTCCACCACCAGCCAGCCGCCTCTCTGCGCCAAGCGGGCATGCCAGTCGAGCAGGCGCTCCGGGGTCAGGCTAAGGCCCGTGGGATTGTTGGGATTGACCACCACCAGCACGTCGAGGTTGTCGATGAAAAATTCCACCTCCTGCTCCAACACCTCGCGCACGATGTAACCGTTACGCCGCCAGGCTTCGGCGTGTTCGGCGTAACAAGGCGACAGTACGCCGACCTTGCCGGCCCGCCGCAAACGCGGCAGCAACTGGATGGCCATCTGCGAACCGGCGACCGGCAGCAACTGAGTCGCGCCATAGTATTGCCGGGCGGCCTGCTCCAGGCCGTCCTCGGTTTCCGGCAAGCGGGCCCAGGCCCTGGCGGGAATCGGCGGGATTTCCCACGGCCAGGGCGCCAGCCCGCTGGAGAGGTCGAGCCAGTCGGCTTCGGCAATCCCATAGTGCAACGCCGCCTTGCGCAGGCGGCCACCGTGTTCAAGCATAAAACTCAGCCCCCACACAGAGGATCAACAGCCATAACCATACCCCGCGCTGGACCAACTGCCAGCCACGGTCGATGGAGCTGGCGTCCGCCGGCACGCCTTCGCCCAAGGGTGGACGCTGGTGCAGCTCGCCATGATAGATCGCCGCCCCGCCCAGCTCGACGCCCAGCGCCCCAGCCCCGGCAGCCATCACCGGGCCGGCATTCGGGCTGTCCCAGGTCGGTCCCTGGGTGCGCCAGCACTTGAGGGCCAGCCGGGTCTTGCCGAGCACAGCGTAGGTCAGGGCCACCAGGCGTGCGGGAATGTAGTTGAGCACGTCGTCGATTTTCGCCGCCGCCCAGCCGAAGCGCTCGAAACGTTCGTTGCGATAGCCCCACATGGCGTCCAGGGTATTGCTCAGGCGATACAGCACCACCCCGGGCGCCCCGGCCACGGCAAACCAGAACAGCGCGGCAAACACCGCGTCGCTGCCATTTTCCAGGACCGACTCGGTGGCCGCGCGAGCCACTTCAGTGGCGTCCAGCTCACTGGTCTGGCGGCTGACCAGGTAACTGACACGGGTGCGCGCTTCGTCCAGGTCATCGCTGCGCAGCGCCTGGGCCACCGGCTCGACGTGTTCGCCCAGGCTGCGCAAGCCCAGGGCGCAATACAGGGCCAGGATCTCGACGATCCAGCCGAGGTAGGGTAGCCAGGACAACGCCGTGGCCAGCAGGGTCAGCGGCACCACGGCCAGCACCCACGCGGTGACTCCATGACTGCGCCAGCCACGCCCGGCAGAATTGAAACGCTGCTCGATGCGCCCGGCAAATCGACCGAACGCCACCAGCGGATGCCAGCGCTTGGGTTCGCCCAGCAGCGCATCCAGCGCAACGGCAGCGACACTCAACAACGCCACACTCATTGATTCACTCCCCAGACATTTTCGTACAGCAGTTCATGCAGCGGACGCACGTGCGCCCAGCCTTCAAGGGCCAGCATCGGCGCCGGGTAAAAGGCCTTGACCGGGCCCAGGCAGAGAATCGCCACGGGCTTGGCTCCGGCCGGCAGTTGCAACAGATCGGCCAGTGCCTGGGGCTCGAACAGCGAAACCCAGCCCATGCCCAGGCCTTCGGCACGGGAGGCCAGCCAGAGGTTCTGGATTGCACAGGACAACGACGCCATGTCCATTTCCGGCAAGGTACGGCGGCCGAAAATATGCCGTTCGCGATCGTCCATCAATGCGGCAACCAGCACTTCGGCGCAGTCATTGATGCCTTCGACCTTGAGTTTCATGAACTCATCGCTGCGCTCGCCGAGGGCTTCGGCGGTGCGGATGCGCTCCTCCTCCACCAGCGCCTGGAGCTGCCCGCGCAAGGTCCGGTCGCTGATGCGAATGAAGCGCCATGGCTGCATCAGGCCAACACTGGGCGCCTGATGCGCAGCTTCAAGCAAACGACGCAGCAGCTCAGGCTCCACCGTGCCACCGCTGAAGTGGCGCATGTCACGGCGCTCGGCGATGGCGCGGTAAACCGCTGCGCGTTCGGCTTCGCAGAATGCGTTATTGCTCATGGCCTCTTCGCGAGCAAGCTCGCTCCCACCGGGTCTGGCGCAAACAACGCGGCTACAGCGCTGGGATTGGACGGAAAATAAAAGTGCACATAAGAAGCCGTCATCCGCCCCTCACGATAAACCGCCTCCGCTCCTCGCCCGCCGTTCGGGCTCAGTCCACGCGCAATCGGCTCAAGCTCGGTGCTGGTCAGGGAATGGTGATAGGTGTGCCCACGCAACGCGCCTTCCGGCAGCTCGACCGCCTGCAGCGCCAGCGCCGCCAGACGTTTTTGCATCGTCGCATCGCCTTTGAGCAAACCCACCAGTTCGGCCCGCGTGCCTTGCACGTCGGTCAGGGAATCCAGCAGATACAGCATGCCGCCGCATTCGGCGAGCAGCGGCTTGCCGGCGGCGTGATGGCCACGAATGGCATCGAGCATCGCGGTGTTGCCTGACAAGGCCACATGGTGCAATTCCGGGTAGCCACCAGGCAGGTACAGGCTATCTGCCTCTGGCAACTGGCTGTCGCGGATCGGCGAGAAGAACCGCAGCTCGGCGCCCATCGCACGCAATAAGTCCAGGCTCGCGCCATAGGTGAAAGCAAAGGCTTCATCCCGGGCCACGGCGATCCGCACACCGGCCAGCAAAGGCTCGGCGGGGATCACGTCGGGCGCGGCAAATTCCACTGCGGGCGGCAAGGCCACCTGGCAACTGCTACCCAAGGCCTCGGCGGCTGCATCGAGGCGCAGGTCGAGGTCGTTCAGCTCACTGGCTTGTACCAGGCCCAGGTGCCGGCTCGGCAATTCAATCCCGGTCTCCCGGGACAATGCGCCATACCAACGCAAGCCTTCGGTAAGGCTGCCTTCGAGTAACTGAGCGTGGCGCAGGGTGCCCACCCGATTGGCCAGCACGCCGGCAAACGGCAAGTCCGGCTGATAACGCGCCAGGCCCAACGCCAGTGCACCAAAGGTCTGGGCCATGGCGGTGCCGTCGATCACCCCCAGCACCGGCACGCCGAAGTGGCGCGCCAGGTCGGCACTGGACGGGGTACCGTCGAACAGGCCCATGACCCCTTCGATCAGGATCAGGTCAGCCTCGGCCGCGGCTTCCCACAACAGCCGGCGACTTTCCTGCTCGCCGACCATCCACATGTCCAACTGATACACCGGCTGGCCACTGGCGCGCTCGAGGATCATCGGGTCGAGAAAATCCGGGCCGCACTTGAACACCCGGACCTTGCGCCCCTGATTGCGGTGCAAACGGGCCAGGGCCGCGGTGACGGTGGTCTTACCCTGCCCGGAGGCTGGCGCGGCGATCAGTACCGCCGGGCAAAAACGACTGCTGGTCATGAAAAGAGGCTCACAGCTCGACGCCTTTTTGCGCCTTGATCCCGGCCTGGAACGCATGCTTGATCACGCCCATTTCGGTGACGGTGTCAGCCAGTTCGATCATTTGCTCTTTGGCCGCGCGGCCGGTAACCACCACGTGTTGCATCGGCGGGCGGGCTTGCAGGTCGCTGAGCACCTGATCGAGATCGAGGTAGCCATGCTTGAGGGCGATGTTCAGCTCATCGAGCACCACCAGGCCGATGGCCGGGTCGCGCAGCAGTTCGCGGGACACCTGCCAGGCGGCCTCGGCAGCGGCGATATCGCGCTGGCGGTCCTGGGTTTCCCAGGTGAACCCTTCGCCCATCACATGAAACCGCACCTGCTCCGGGAAGCGCCGGAAGAACAGCTCCTCGCCCGTGCTGTTGCGGCCCTTGATGAACTGCACCACACCGCACTGCATGCCATGGCCCATGGCGCGGGCGAGCATGCCGAACGCCGAACTGCTCTTGCCTTTGCCGTTGCCGGTCAGCACCAGCAGCAGGCCACATTCGTTGGGTGAGTTGGCAATACGTTCATCGATCACGGCTTTTTTGCGCTGCATGCGCGCCAGATGGCGTTCGTCACGATCAGGGGAATCAGTCATGGGGGAGCTCTCCGTTGAGGCTGGATAACGGCGGGCAGGCATAGAAATAGACGGCAAGAAGCCTGGCATCGCCCACCGTGATGCCGCTGGATGGATCAGGCCGGTCTCCGGGCTCATGAGTGGCGCGCTGGCCGGACGACGCGCCTTCCCATATCGGACACCGATACAGTGGCTCAAAGCGTCGTTTTCACTCATTTACCGTTGCGGGGGCAGCGCCGGGATCGTCACCCGTTCTGTCATAGAACGCGCGCTCACCGGCTTCCCTGTTTCACTCGATCGACCCTGGGGTCACCGAGCACCTGAAACAAGTCGCGAAGGTTAGTGGGTTGGGGGTGGAGCGTCAATTAAAGCCGGGCTAATCGGCAGCAAGAATGCAAAGCGCCACCTGACGAATTGAACCTAAGGTCATGCTGACGCCTCTATGGCTTAAGCAGTGCATTCAAAGGGAGAGCCGCATGTCCACGTCCCGCCTCGTTGGTGTCATCGCCCTGGCCGCAGGCCTGGTCGCCTGTGGAGAATCCTCGAGCCTCAGGGTCGAGGATGGCACCGGGTCTTCGCCCAAGCTGCCTGAACCCAACAAAACCCTGATACCGACGGTCAACATCGCGCCCGCTGTCGGCTGGGCCAATGGCGCCAAGCCGACCGCAGCGCCCGGCACCCAGGTAGTCGCCTTTGCCGAAGGATTGGAGCATCCGCGCTGGCTCTACGTGCTGCCCAACGGCGATGTACTGGTCGCAGAAACCAATGCGCCAGCCAAGCCTGAAGATGGCAAGGGCATCCGTGGCTGGGTCATGGGCAAGGTGATGGACCGCGCTGGGGCCGCGGTGCCCAGCGCCAACCGCATCACCCTGCTGCGCGACAGCAACCACGATGGCGTGGCCGAAACCCGCAGCAGTTTTATCGAAAACCTCAATTCGCCGTTTGGCATGACCTTGGTCGGCAACGACCTGTACGTCGCCGACACCGATCGTTTGCTGCGCTTCAACTATGTCGAGGGACAAACCTCGATCACCACCAAACCCATGAAAGTCATCGACCTGCCCGGTGGCACGCTGAATCACCACTGGACCAAAAACGTCATTGCCAGCCAGGACGGCAGCAAGTTGTATGTCACGGTGGGCTCCAACAGCAATGTCGGGGAAAACGGCCTGGAGCAGGAACAGGGCCGCGCCGCTATCTGGGAGGTGGATCGTGCCACCGGCAATCAGCGGATTTTCGCTTCCGGCCTGCGTAATCCCAATGGCATGGCCTGGGAGCCGAACTCGGGCAAACTGTGGACGGCGGTCAATGAGCGAGACGAGATCGGCAGCGACCTGGTGCCGGACTACATTACGTCGGTCAAGGATGGCGGCTTCTATGGCTGGCCGTTCAGCTACTACGGCCAGCACGTCGATGTCCGCGTCAGCCCGCAAGATCCGGATCAGGTGGCCAAGGCCATCGCCCCGGACTACGCAGTGGGCCCACACACCGCCTCCCTGGGCCTGGCCTTCGCCGAAGGCAGCACGTTGCCAGCCCCGTTCACCGAAGGCGCGTTTATCGGCCAGCACGGCTCGTGGAACCGCAAACCTCACAGCGGCTATAAAGTGATCTTCGTACCCTTCAGTGCCGGCAAGCCAAGCGGGCAACCGCTGGATGTGCTCAGCGGCTTCCTCAATCAGGACGAAGAGGCCATGGGGCGGCCGGTGGGAGTGGTGATCGATCGGCAGGGTAACTTGCTGGTGGCCGACGATGTGGGCAACAAGGTGTGGCGGGTATCCGCCCGCCAATGACCCCAGCGCCTAGCGTTTGCGGCACAGCGTCAGGCCATCCCCCAAGGGCAGTAACGACAGGTCGACCCGCGGATCATCCTTCAAGGCCAGGTTGAGTGCCTGGATGGCGCGGGTATCGGCACTCTCGGGTTGACGCTCCAGGACCCGGCCACTCCACAGGGTGTTGTCGAATACCGCCAGGCCGCCGCTGCGCAACAAACGCAGGGCACTTTCCAGATAGGCCGGATAGTTGGCCTTGTCGGCATCGATGAAAATCAAGTCGAAAGCGCCGCCCTGCCCTTGCTGCTCGATCTGCTCCAGGGTCTGCAACGCCGGCGCCAGGCGCAGTTCGATGCGCTCGCTGAGGCCGGCTTCCTGCCAGTAGCGCCGCGCTGTGGCGTTGTAGTCACCAATGATGTCGCAGCAGATCAGTTGCCCGTCGTCCGGCAGGGCCGCGGCCATGCACAGGGCGCTGTAACCGGTGAACGTCCCCACTTCAATCACCCGGCGCGCACCGCTGAGCTTGACCAGCAACGCGAGGAACTGGCCCTGCTCCGGCGCTACCTGCCAACGCGCCATGGGCAGCGCCTGGGTTTCGTCACGTAGACGACGTTGCAGCGGCGTTTCGCGCAGCGAGACGTCGAGCAGGTACTGATAGAGGGCATCGTCGAGATTGAGCGTACGCGCGGTCATTACCACCTCTGCCAACCCGTTGTGAACTAGGGATTGTGCGCCAGGTGCTCGGGTTGCAATACGCGCTTGGCGCTCAGGTAGGCTTTTTGCCAATAGGCTTTGGACAAGCTGTCGAGCTTGACCGTACCACCGGTGGCCGGCGCGTGCACGAAGCGCCCTTCGCCGACGTAGATGCCGGCGTGACTGACCCGTGAGCCGCCGTTGGTCGCGAAGAAGATCACATCGCCAGTCTGCAGGGCCTCTTTGCCGACGCTCGGGGCCTGCATGCCGATCATTTCACCGGTGGTGCGCGGCAGGGAAATACCCGCTGCATCCCGGTAGACATAGCCAATCAAGCCACTGCAATCAAATCCCGAATCCGGAGTATTGCCGCCCCAGCGATAGGGAGTGCCCACCAGGCCCAAGGCGCGAAACAGCACGTCTTCGGCAGCCGGGGAGAAATTCTGGGTAGGGGCAAAAATCGGTGCGCGGACCACCTTGGCCGGTGGCGGCGTACGGCTGGCACAGGCGCTGAGCAGCGCGACGCAGAACATGAGTGCAAGGCGGGCCGACATCGTCATTACCGAACATCCTGATCTGGCTGCGGCTGTCACTGCCGGGAGGCTGAAAACAAAACCGCGTAAGCAGGGCTTACGCGGTTAGTTGATCAACAATAGATCAGGATTCTAGCGGCTACGCGCCAAACTTCAAGTAAGACTTTAAGTTTGCACTACAAAAAGAAGGGGTATTGCCGAGAAGATGGTCTTTGCGCTGGCCGGCGCTCGCCTGGAGCGCCTTTGCCAGCCTGCCCGCTTACTTGCGGGCAGTGACCGTGGTCGGAGCCATGGCGAGGGCGCGCTTGGCTTCGATGAAGGTCTTGCTCCAGTAGCTGTCGCCCAGGCTATCGACCCGGACACCGCCGCTGCGGCTGCTGCTGGAGTGGATGAACTGGTTGTCACCGAGGTAGATCCCGGCGTGGCTGACACGCCCGCGACGACCATTGGTGGCGAAGAACAGCAGGTCGCCCGGTTCCAGCTTGCTGCGCGAAACCAGTGGCGCATCAACGTTGATCATTTCGCGGGTGGAGCGTGGCAGGTTCATGCCCGCTTCTTCGCGAAACAGGTAGCCGATGAAGCCGCTGCAATCGAAACCGGCTTCAGAGGTACCACCGAAACGGTAACGGGTACCGATCAGGGACATGCCACGTTCGAGGATACTGTCGGCCAGGACCGGCATCTGGTAAGGCTTGCGGCCCGCAAACGCGGCCAGCTCTTTTTCGGTTGCCAGTTCTTCCTGATAAACAGCGGAAGACTGCGCGGTAACAGAGTTCTTGACCTGTTGCTGGGGCTCTTGCTGGGACACTGGGGAGTGTGCAGCGCAACCAAACAACAGGGTGACGAGTGCGAGAGGCACGAGGGGTGCGAAGCGCTTTAGCATGGGCACGACCGTGGCTGAATTGTGTAAAGAAGCCGAGACTATGCCTTCTATCACCCTCATTTGCAAATTCAATCGATTTAAATGTGACTTTGCAGTTTCGCCCCGCCATCTAAGCGCTTAAGCCCATTTTAAATCTGCACGCATGACGAACGCCGTTCGCCTGCGGTTTTTCTGACGCCTGAAATTTGCCGAAACTCGCTACAGGCCGCGGTTTTACCAGCCCAGGGTTTCTTTGAGGAAGGGAATGGTCAGCTTGCGCTGAGCCTGCAGGGACGCCTGATCGAGGCGCTCAAGCAGCTCGAACAGGGCACTCATACTGCGGGTACCGCGAGTCAGGATAAAATGCCCGACCTCGTCGGTCAGGTGTAGACCGCGGCGCGAGGCACGCAGTTGCAGGGCGCGCAGTTTGTCCTCATCGGACAGCGGACGCA
Organism: Pseudomonas sp. Irchel 3H3; assembly: GCF_900187635.1. NCBI lineage: Bacteria > Pseudomonadati > Pseudomonadota > Gammaproteobacteria > Pseudomonadales > Pseudomonadaceae > Pseudomonas > Pseudomonas sp. Irchel 3H3. The sequence continues at coordinate 49,876 of NZ_FYEC01000026.1, forward strand.
TCTGGAAAATCAACGCCAGGGTCAAACGGGACTTGAGGTCGGCCAGCTTGACCGGCAACTCCCGCGGCGAAGTCGACGCTGCGATCAGCAAGCGCCGACCACTGTCGCGCAGCCGATTGAACAGGTGGAACAGCGCCTCTTCCCAGTCTGCTCGCCCGGCAACCGCCTGCAGGTCATCCAGGCACACCAGCTCGTACTGCTCGAGGTTGTCGAGGATCTCGATACCCCGATCCAGCAATTCGGCCAACGGCAGGTACACCGCCGGCTCGCCCAACTGCTCGAAGCGCAGGCACGCCGCCTGCAACAAGTGCGTACGCCCCACGCCGTCCTTGCCCCACAGATAGATCAGGCTTTCGGTCCAGCCGGCGTCGGCTTCGCACAGGCGTTCGACATAGCCGAGTGCAGCGGCGTTGGCGCCAGGGTAGTAATTGATAAAGGTGGCGTCATCACGCAGACGCACACCTAGGGGCAGCTGAATCGGTTTCATGCTGACTGAACAGTTCCAAAGGAACCGTTAGTGGCCTCTGTGTAAAGTTTGCAAAGTTTATACCCGTGAAGCCAGCCGCACAATGCAACAGACCATAAGCAAAATCAAAGGTTTGCGTTAACTTGCCAGTATCGGGCCAGACGCGCTCACGCCTCGGGCCCCTGGGCCCCACTATACATTCCCGAATCCTTGTACAAATCTTGCACGTGACGCACCAGCACCATGATCACCGCCGCCACCGGTAACGCCAGCAGGATCCCGGTAAAGCCGAACAACTCGCCGCCGGCCAGGATCGCGAAGATCACCGCCACCGGATGCAGGCCAATCCGGTCACCCACCAGCAATGGCGTCAGCACCATGCCTTCCAGGGCCTGGCCGACCATGAACACCGCGACAATCCCGATCATCGGGTACGGGTCGCCACCAAACTGGAACAGTCCGGCAATCAACGCCGCGCCAATCCCGATCACAAAGCCCATGTAGGGCACGATGGCCGCCAGACCGGCAATCAGGCCGATCAACAACCCCAGTTGCAGGCCGACCAGCATCAGGCCCGCCGCGTAGATCACCCCCAACGCCAGCATCACCAGCAACTGCCCACGCACGAAGGCGCCCAGCACCTCATGGCATTCGCCGGCCAGCGACACCAGCCGCGCCTCACGATCACGCGGCAGCAGGCTGCGGATCTTGGCCATCATCACATCCCAATCGCGCAGCAGGTAAAAGCTCACCACCGGGATCAACACCAGGTTGGCCAGCAACCCGATCAGCGCCAGGCTGGACGCCGTGGCCTGGCTCAGCACCACCCCGACGATGTCGGTGGTCTGCCCCATGTGCTCACTGATGGCAGCCTTGACCTTGTCGAACTTCCAGAACCCGTCCGCCAGCCCCAACTTGGCCTGCACCCATGGCATCGCGGTGTGCTGCAGCCAGTCGAGCATCTGCGGAGCCAGTTCGTACAGGCTGAACAACTGCTTGGCCAGCATCGGCACCAGCACCAGCAACAAGGCCATGACGATCAAGGTGAACACGGCAAACACCGCCACCACGCCCCAGGTCCGCGACAGACCGTACTTTTCCAGACGGTCGACCATCGGATCGAACAGGTACGCCAGCCCCAGCGCCACCAGGAACGGCGTGAGGATCGGGTGCAACAGATAAATGAACAGACACAGCAGGACGACCCCACCCAGCCAAACCCAACGCCGCGAATCGGCCATGTACCACTCCTGCTTCTATATAGGAAAAGAAAAACTACCAGCGAAAACTCAATTGCGCCTTGGGTGCTGCCGCCACTGCCGCAGGCGTACCCTCGGCGCCCGGGGCCAGTGGCGCAGGCGCCGCTACGGGCACCTCCTGCAACTTGGCCAGGCTCAACTGCGCACGCAGTTGCTCGCTGCTGCCATTGACCCGATACACGATCCGGTCACCCACCACCCGCTGCAAACGGGCACCAAAGGGCTCCAGCAAGCGCCCCAGCGCAGCATAACGTTCAAGGTTCATGCCCTGCACTTCAAGCACCTGCTCGCCGGACGCCCCCGGCTTGGAGGCAAAGCGCGGCGCCAGGCGCTCACTCACTGCCAGCAACACCGCGTCGGCAACCTCCGCGCTATCCGCCCCCTGCACGCTGCCCTGCTCACGCTGGTCTCCCAGCCACAGATGCCATTTGGCCTGCCATGCACCGCCATCCTCACGCGCATGTACCGCCAGCAGGCCATCGGCACCATAACGCTCGGAGGCGCTGCGCAGCGCAGTGGCATCGCTACCTTGCAGATTGGGTGCGGTGGCGACCAGTTGCTCGCTCAGGTCGGCCAGCGGCAGGCGCAAGGGTAACCCACGATGCTGGGCCGCACGGCGCAAGGGCTCGGCACTGGACTGGCCGTCGCCCACCAGGCTCGAGCCTTCACTGGAGTCGTTGAGCCACCAACCGAGGATCGATGGCCGATTGGCGCCCCACACCGCCAACCCGGCCTGGCGCAACGCGCGATCGGTACTCGCCGGATCGAATTCGACCTGCAGGCTTTCCGGCGGCCCGGCATCGTAGCCGTACTGGCTGATGATTTGTTGCGGGTCCTTGCGCAAGGCGGCCAGGCCGGGGCTCTGCAAGGCCTTGGCATCTCCGGTAAGGCGCAACACCAGGGTGTCGAGCGCACGCTGGGTGGCCTGGTCGCGCTCTTGCGGGGTCTGGTTGCTGACCGGTTCGCGCACCTGATAGAGACCTTTGACGGTTTGGGCCTGGCTGGCCAGGCTGAGCACTGACAACACACCGGCAAACAGCAATTTACACAGACGCATGGAAGATTCCCGACGACAGAAAGCGGCTGGAACGCACCGCATGAATCAATTTGAACAGGGCTGTGACCACACGCCCCAGCAAAACATTCACGCGATCGCTGGAAGTTTTTACTCCGTCATAACCATAGACGGTAAACAGCTCTACCTTATACAGCGACACACGAGATCACCAACGCCGGCATTTTTTGCTTTTTTTTGCCGATATGCCCCTGCCCGTCGGCCCGAGGATGGCCGCTGCCCCTCAAGCCTGATAAAATCGCGCGCCTTCGCAGACCGGCAATGGCCGGGTGATCTGAAATGTTTTGCGCGGCACTCCCGCCAGGACGCTTTCAGCCTTCCCGCCAGACTCGGTCGTTACCCCTGAATCCCCCCTAAAGGCCTGGATCATGAGCAAGCAACCCTCCCTGAGCTACAAGGACGCCGGTGTAGACATCGACGCCGGTGAAGCATTGGTCGAACGCATCAAGAGCGTCGCCAAGCGCACTGCGCGCCCGGAAGTCATGGGCGGCCTGGGCGGTTTCGGCGCCCTCTGCGAAATCCCGGCCGGCTACAAGCAGCCTGTACTGGTTTCCGGCACCGACGGTGTTGGCACCAAGCTGCGCCTGGCACTGAACCTGAACAAGCACGACAGCATCGGCATCGACCTGGTGGCCATGTGCGTTAACGACCTGGTGGTGTGCGGCGCCGAACCGCTGTTCTTCCTGGACTACTACGCCACCGGCAAGCTCAACGTCGAAACCGCCACCCAGGTGGTCACAGGCATCGGCGCTGGCTGCGAACTGTCCGGCTGCTCCCTGGTTGGCGGCGAAACCGCTGAAATGCCTGGCATGTACGAAGGCGAAGACTACGACCTGGCCGGCTTCTGCGTCGGTGTGGTCGAGAAAGCCGAGATCATCGACGGCTCGAAAGTGGCCGCCGGCGACGCCCTGCTCGCCCTGCCTTCGTCCGGCCCGCACTCCAATGGCTACTCGCTGATCCGCAAGATCATCGAAGTATCCGGTGCCGACATCGAGAACATCGAACTCGATGGCAAGCCGCTGACCGACCTGCTGATGGCGCCGACCCGTATCTACGTCAAGCCGTTGCTCAAGCTGATCAAGGACACCGGCGCCGTAAAAGCCATGGCCCACATCACCGGTGGTGGCCTGCTGGACAACATCCCGCGCGTCCTGCCAAAAGGCGCACAAGCCGTGGTTGACGTTGCGAGCTGGACCCGTCCTGCCGTGTTCGACTGGCTGCAAGAGCAAGGCAACGTCGACGAAAACGAAATGCACCGCGTGCTGAACTGCGGCGTGGGCATGGTCATCTGCGTCGCTCAAGAGCACGTTGAAACCGCGCTGAACGTACTGCGTGAAGCCGGCGAGCAGCCTTGGGTCATCGGTCAGATCTCCACCGCTGCCGAAGGCGCGGCTCAGGTTGAACTGAAGAACCTCAAGGCTCATTGATGTCCAAGACCTGTGATGTGGTGGTGCTGTTGTCCGGCACCGGCAGTAACTTGCAGGCCTTGATCGACGACGCACAGCATGCGGACAACCCTGTCCGCATCCGCGCCGTGATCTCGAACCGCGCCGATGCCTACGGCCTTCAGCGCGCCAGGGACGCGGGTATCGACACCCGCGCCCTGGATCACAAGGCTTTCGAAGGCCGCGAGGCCTTCGATGCCGCCTTGATCGAACTGATCGATGAATTCCAGCCCAAGCTGGTGGTACTGGCCGGTTTCATGCGCATTCTCAGCGCTGATTTCGTGCGCCACTATCAGGGCCGCCTGCTCAATATCCACCCTTCGCTGCTACCCAAATACAAAGGGTTACACACTCATCAGCGAGCGTTGGAGGCCGGCGACACTGAACACGGATGCAGCGTGCACTTCGTTACCGAGGAACTCGACGGCGGCCCACTGGTCGTACAGGCAGTAATACCGGTAGAGTTGCATGATTCGCCGCAAAGTCTGGCGCAACGCGTACACGTACGCGAACACCAGATTTATCCGTTGGCTGTTCGCTGGTTTGCCGAGGGCCGCCTGAGCCTTGGCGAAGAAGGTGCTTTACTGGATGGCCAGTTGCTCGAGGCCAGCGGTCACTTGATTCGTAACTAGGAGATTTTATGCGTCGCGCCCTGCTCTTCGCTTGCGCTCTGTTCGCCCTGCCACTCGCGCAGGCTGCAGACCTTCAACCGTTCTCCGCCAGCTACACCGCCGACTGGAAACAGCTGCCGATGAGCGGCACTGCCGAACGCAGCCTGGCCAAACAAGCCAATGGTGTCTGGAAGCTCAGCTTCAAGGCCTCCATGATGATTGCCAGCCTGACCGAAGAAAGCACCCTGACACTCGACAAGGACACCCTGCTGCCGCAGTCGTATCATTTCGAGCGTGGCGGCCTGGGCAAGGCCAAGAAGGCTGATCTGGATTTCGACTGGACCACCAAGATGGTCACCGGCACTGATCGCGGTGACGCGGTCAAGATCCCGCTGAACCGCGGCATGGTCGACAAATCTACCTATCAGCTGGCCCTGCAGCACGATGTCGCCGCCGGCAAGAAAAGCATGAGCTACCAGGTGGTCGATGACGGCGAAGTCGATACCTACGACTTCCGCGTCCTGGGCTCCGAGAAAGTCGACACCAAGGCCGGCCAGATCGACGCGATCAAGGTGGAGCGCGTACGCGACCCGACACAAAGCAAACGCATCACCGTGATGTGGTTCGCCAAGGACTGGGACTACCTGCTGGTTCGCCTGCAACAGGTCGAAACCGACGGCAAGGAGTACAACATCATGCTCCTGGACGGCACCGTCAACGGCAAGTCGGTCAAAGGCAGCTAAGCCTGGAAATACCCAAAGGCCTCGCGAAAGCGGGGCTTTTTTTCGCCTGTAGATTCGCCGTCACCGGCCCGCGAAGCCCTTCGGCTCATGAAACTTCTGTCATGAAACTTTCCAGCCTGCGACCGAATGTCACGCCCTGCGCGGGCTGCAGGATTTTCTCAATTCCTGCAACAGACCGTTACCGACTCTGCCGATTTACTTAGCAAGCTATCAAAATATATAACAAAGGCCTGCACACGCCTTGCTGCAGATCAATCAGGATTGGAGCTAGCAGATGACAGTTAAAGTGACAGAACGCGACGATTCACACATGTCCCACGAAGGGGTAGCCGCCGGTATCCGCATCTGGGATGTGCATCAACAAGACTTACTGGTGGGAATGTTTCATTCCGAAAGCGACGCCCACAGCTATCGCATCGAATTGGAAACCCTGGAGCAGCAACGCGAAACCGCTACGCGCTGACCTTTGAAAACTGCAGCCGCCAACCCAGCCAAGCGCCGAGGCTGGCGGCTGCAGACTCAGCTCAGTTCCAGTTGCACAAAGTGCAACGTCTCCTCGACTTTCATAGCCTGCAGTTCGTGGCTGATCCGGCCGGAACTGACTTTAGCGAACTGACAACGCCCCTCGCCCATGCCATCGTTCCTGACCGCAAACTGCACACTCGGCGGGTACGGCCGGTTTTGATCAAACGGCATGCCACAGGCGATCAGGAAATCAATTTTCGCCTCGATCTGCTCCGTCTCTTCATCTCGCTCGCCCTCTTCGAGCTGCGCGTAGTCCAGGCACACATTGATACTAAAAGGGCACTGTTCGACCATCGAGTTAAATAATATCGGACCATAACCCTGCGCCGTATTGTGCTCGGACAGCGCCGAACTGAGTTTGCGCACTTTGACTTTCAAGTTATCGGAAAGCTGAAAGTACCAATAATACTCATCACTGCCGACATTACTGCCAAAGTCGATACCGGAAACATGGCGCTTTGGCCACATCGATAGCTCCGGGAAGCCGTCGCCCAGAAACTTGAAGTTACTCGCCAGCAACACTGAGTTGACCACTTCAAAATACTCACCTTGAGGATCCTCGACCTTGATCAAGCTGGCACAGGTGCCGGCCATCAGGACGACCCTGCCATAGTCGTTGAGCGGCAGCCACTTGATGAGCTGCGCGATACTCCCCGGCAGCTGCTCCAGGTAACAACTGCTCAGCTGCAGCAGCTCCTCCTCGGTGCCCGCACTGGCCCAGGGTACGTTCCAGAAGAACTCGGGCAAGGTGAAGAACAGGCACTGACTGTCGACGTAATCATTGATGGTCAGTTCGGCACTCAGGTTCAGCCTGTCACTGACGAATTGAACTCGCCGATCGAGTTCCTGGGTGACATAACTGACGATGCTCTGGCCCGGTTTACGCGCCCAGGAGAATTCCGAATGAAAGGTGGGTTGTTGCAAAGACGCAATAGTCACAAACATTAAGCACCTCAGAATCATTAATAGATCAAATACTCTCCTTGCCGCTGGGCCATTAAAAGATCAACCGCAGGATCGGTACTACACCGACCTGAAGCCAGACATAAATAAATATTAACCGCCGTATAACAGAAGAGCCCGAAAGAGCGTAGCGATACACTCTTTCGGGCTCAACATGTTTGACCGCCTGAAGTACTAACGCATGTGTAGTTGTCGCCAACTACCCATATCGTATTACCACATCAGATCATCAGGAATCTGATAGGCCGCGTACGGATCGTCCTCGGCATCGACCTCTTCGGTCTGCACGTTCATCTGCACGATGCGCTGTGGATCGCGCTCCTGGATCTTCAGCGCAGCCTCACGTGGGATCACTTCGTAGCCGCCGCCATGGTGCACGATGGCCAGCGAGCCGCTGCTGAGTTTGTTGCGCATCAGGGTGTTGACCGACAGGCGCTTGACCTTCTTGTCGTCAACGAAGTTGTAGTAGTCCTCGGTGGTGAGCTTGGGCAGGCGCGAGACTTCGATCAGTTGCTTGATCTGTGCGGCACGGGCCTTCTGCTCGGCTTTCTCCTGCTGCTGGCGGTTGAGCTCCTGGTCGCGCTTGACCTTCTCGGCCATGGCTTCCTGGGCCAGGCGTTGCTGGCTGTCGTCGAGCTCGATCTGGCCTTTGTGGGCCAGGCGTTGTTGCTTCTGCTTTTCTTTACCGACCTGCTTGGCCTGCTTTTGATTGACCAGCCCTGCTTTGAGCAACTGGTCGCGAAGGGAAATGCTCATGTGCTTACTCACTTAGGCAACTGCTCAACCGCAGCTGGGCAAATTCTTTTCCTGACGTTTGGCTTCGCCCCACAAGGCGTCCAACTCTTCGAGGGTGCAATTTTCTATGGGTTGGTGCGTGTCGCGCAATGCCTGTTCGATAAATCGGAAACGTCGCTCAAACTTGGCATTGGCCCCGCGTAGCGCGGTTTCCGGGTCGACCTTGAGGTGCCGCGCCAGATTGACCACGGAAAACAACAGGTCGCCGACCTCGTCACTGATCGCCGCCTTGTCGTTATCGGCCATGGCCTCAAGCACTTCATCGAGCTCTTCACGCACCTTGTCGAGCACCGGCAACGCATGCGGCCAATCGAACCCTACCTGCCCGGCGCGCTTTTGCAACTTGGCCGAACGCGACAGCGCCGGCAGCGCACTGGGCACATCGTCGAGCAAGGACAACTGCTCGGGTGCCTGGGACTTCTCGGCCCGTTCTTGCGCCTTGATCTGCTCCCAGCGCTGCTTGACCTGCTCCTCGTCGAGGCGCGGGACATCCAGCGGCGCGTACAGCTCGCCAGTGGGAAACACATGGGGATGACGGCGGATCAGCTTGCGGGTGATGCTGTCGATGACGCCGGCAAACTCGAAACGCCCTTCCTCTCGGGCCAACTGGCTGTAGTACACCACCTGGAACAGCAAGTCGCCCAACTCACCCTGCAAGTGATCGAAGTCACCGCGCTCGATGGCGTCAGCCACTTCGTAGGCTTCCTCCAGGGTGTGCGGGACGATGCTCTTGTACGTTTGCTTGATGTCCCATGGGCAGCCGTACTGCGGGTCGCGCAGACGGGCCATGAGGTGCAGCAGGTCTTCAAGTGAATACATCAAAACGGCCTCTGCCCGCTTACTGTAGGAGCGAGCCTGCTCGCGATGGACGTTAACGATGACGCGCGTCATCTGAATAAATGCGTCGCCCTCAAATCCTTCGCGAGCAAGCCGCAAGCGGGCGCCGCAAGCGGGCGCCCGCTCCTACAATAAAGCTCTTGCGTCTTATGGCGTACGATTACGCCGGGTCTCAATGATGTTCGGCAACTGGGAAATTCGCCCCAGCAGCCGCCCCAAAGCGTCCAGCCCCGGAATCTCGATGGTCAGGGACATCAACGCAGTGTTGTCCTCCTTGTTCGAGCGGGTGTTGACCGCCAGCACGTTGATCCGCTCGTTGAGCAGCACTTGCGAGACGTCACGCAGCAGACCGGAGCGGTCGTAGGCACGGATGATGATGTCCACCGGATAGGTGAGCACCGGCACCGGGCCCCAGCTGACCTGGATGATCCGCTCGGGTTCGCGCCCGCCCAGTTGCAACACCGAGGCACAGTCCTGGCGGTGAATGCTGACACCGCGGCCCTGGGTGATGTAGCCGACGATCGCGTCGCCTGGCAGCGGCTGGCAGCAGCCGGCCATCTGCGTCATCAGATTGCCCACGCCCTGGATCTGGATGTCGCCGCGCTTGCCGGGCTTGTAGCCAGTGGCCTTGCGCGGGATCAGCTCCAACTGTTCGTTGCCGCGTTCCGGCTCCACCAGTTGCTGCGCCAGGTTGACCAGTTGGGCCAGGCGCAGATCGCCCGCGCCCAAGGCAGCGAACATGTCCTCGGCGGTTTTCATGTTGGCCTTGTCGGCCAGCTTCTCGAAATCCACCTGCGGCAGGCCAAGGCGATTGAGCTCGCGCTCGAGCAAGGTCTTGCCCGCCGCGACGTTCTGATCGCGCGCCTGCAACTTGAACCAGTGGACAATCTTGGCCCGGGCCCGCGAGGTGGTGATGTAGCCCAGGTTCGGGTTCAGCCAGTCACGGCTCGGGGTGCCGTGCTTGCTGGTGATGATCTCGACCTGTTCACCGGTTTGCAGGCTGTAGTTGAGCGGCACGATACGCCCGTTGATCTTTGCGCCACGGCAGTTGTGGCCGATCTCGGTGTGCACGCGGTAGGCAAAATCCAGCGGCGTCGCGCCCTTGGGCAGGTCGATGGCATGGCCGTCGGGGGTGAAGATGTACACCCGGTCCGGCTCGATATCGACCCGCAACTGTTCGGCCAGGCCACCGATGTCCCCCAGCTCCTCGTGCCACTCGAGCACCTGGCGCAACCAGGAGATTTTCTCTTCGTAGTGGTTGGAGCCGGACTTGACGTCGGTGCCTTTGTACTTCCAGTGCGCACAGACCCCCAGTTCGGCCTCTTCGTGCATGGCGTGGGTGCGGATCTGCACTTCCAGCACCTTGCCCTCGGGACCGATCACCGCCGTGTGCAACGAGCGGTAGCCGTTCTCCTTGGGGTTGGCGATGTAGTCGTCGAATTCCTTGGGAATGTGCCGCCACAGCGTGTGGACGATACCCAGCGCGGTATAGCAGTCGCGCATTTCCGGCACCAGCACGCGCACCGCGCGCACGTCGTAGATCTGGCTGAACTCCAGACCCTTGCGCTGCATTTTGCGCCAGATCGAATAGATGTGCTTGGCTCGGCCGCTGATGTCGGCATCGACACCGGTGGCCTGCAACTCGCTCTGCAACTGGTTCATCACGTCGCTGATGAAGCGCTCGCGGTCGAGGCGCCGCTCATGCAGCAACTTGGCAATCTGCTTGTACTGGTCCGGCTCCAGGTAACGGAAGGACAAGTCCTCCAGCTCCCACTTGATATGACCGATGCCCAGGCGATGGGCCAGCGGCGCGTAGATATCAAAAACTTCCCGGGCGACCCGGTTGCGCTTTTCGTCGTCGGCGGTTTTCACCGCGCGGATCGCGCAGGTGCGCTCGGCGAGCTTGATCAGGGCCACACGGACGTCGTCGACCATGGCCACCAGCATCTTGCGCAGGTTTTCCACCTGGCCCTGGGTGCCCAGCACCATGGACTGGCGCGGGCTCAGGCTGGCGCTGATGGCCGCCATGCGCAGCACGCCGTCGATCAGCTTGCCGACCACCGGGCCAAAGCGCTGGCTGACGTTGGGCAGCTGGATCTGGCCTTCGCGCACGCCACGGTAAAGGATCGCCGCGACCAGGGAGTCCTGGTCAAGCTTGAGGTCGGCGAGAATTTCCGCGATCTCAAGCCCGGTGCGAAAACTCGAGGTGCCTTCGGACCACAGGTTCTTCGCTGCATTGTCTTGCTGTTCGGCCTGTCGAGCGAACTCGCAGGCTTCCTTCAAGGCTTCGCGATCCAGTGCCGGATCGACACTGACCGCATGATCGAGCCAAGCCTCGAGATTGATACTGCCGTCGGTGTTGATCGGCTGGTGTGCTCTCACCTGTACCATCTTGCTTACCTTCCCTACGACGCAGATTCAATGCGTCAAATCGCTGACCTTCGTTGCCCATGCGCCCTCGCTGGGCTGCTGCGAGTGCGGCATGGGCGGCCCAGTCGGACCAGACGAGCATCCTAGCTCGCTTCAAATAACGCCATGGCCTCGACATGTGCCGTCTGAGGAAACATATCGAGGATCCCGGCACGTTTTAACCGGTAGCCCTGCTTGATCAATTCGACCGTGTCGCGCGCCAGCGTTGCCGGGTTGCACGACACGTATACCAGGCGCTTGGCGCCGAGCGAGGCGAGTGTGCGCACCACCTCGAAAGCACCATCACGCGGTGGGTCCAAGAGTACCGCACAAAAGCGTTCCTCGGCCCATTTGGCATCAGCCAAAGGCTGGGATAAATCGGCCTGAAAAAACCTGGCGTTATGCAGATTGTTGCTAGCGGCATTGGCAGCAGCGCGCTCGACCATGGTCTGCACGCCTTCCACGGCCACCACTTCGCGCACCTGCTGGGCCAGCGGCAAGGCAAAGTTGCCCAGGCCGCAGAACAGATCCAGCACCCGTTCCTCAGCCGTCGGTTGCAGCCAGTCCAGGGCCTGGGCCACCATCGCCTCGTTGACCGCGGCATTGACCTGGACAAAGTCCCCCGGCCGATACGCCAGCTCCAGGTTCCAGCGTTCCAGTCGATAGCCCAGCGCCTGGCCGGCATCCACCGGTTGAGGTTCACCTTCGCCATGCAGCCACAACTGGGCTTGATGGAAGGCGCAGAATTCCTTGAGGATGTTCAGGTCGGCGTCGGACAGCGGTGCCATGTGCCGCAACAACACGGCCAGCGAAGAACCGGCGAACAACTCGACATGCCCCAGGGACTGCGGTTTGCTCAAGCGCCGAAGCATCTCGGGCAAACGGCTCATGATCGGTTGCAAGGGCTGTACCAGCACCGGGCAATCATCGATGCCGACGATGTCCTGGCTACCCGCGGCACGGAATCCGACTTCCAGCTTCTTCGCCTTGATGTCCCAGCGCACCGCCACTCGGGCGCGACGTCGATAGGCAAATTCCGCCCCGCTCAGCGGCGCAGCCCACTCTTCGGGCTCGACCCCGGCCACCTTCGACAACTGCTCGGCGAGCATGCGCTGTTTCAGGGCCAGTTGTTCGTTATGGGGCAGATGCTGCACGCTGCAGCCACCGCAGCGCCCGGCATGGACGCAGGGGGCAGGACGGCGCAGGTCATTGGCGACAAACACTCGTTCGGTACGGGCCTCGACGACTTTGCCGTGGGCGCCAAGGACCCGCGCCTCGACCTCCTCGCCCGCCAGGGCGCCGATGACGAACCAGGTGCGCCCTTCGAAAAACGCGATGCCACGACCGTCATTGGCCAGGCGCTCGATGCTCAAGCGCTGCTTTTTACCGGTCGGGATTTGCGGGGCCTTGCTGCCGCCCGTGGGCTGGAAACGCAGGCCTCTCGGTTGCTTGGCCATCAGTTGGGCGCATCGAAAATGCCGGTCGACAAGTAACGGTCGCCCCGGTCGCAGATGATCGCGACGATCACCGCGTTTTCAACTTCCCGGGACAGCCGCAGCATCGCCGCCACCGCACCACCCGAGGAAACGCCACAGAAGATGCCTTCCTCGCGGGCCAGTCGACGGGTCACGTCTTCGGCTTCGCTCTGGGCCATGTCGACGATCCGGTCGACACGCTCGGCCTGGTAGATCTTCGGCAGGTATTCCTCGGGCCAGCGGCGGATGCCCGGGATCGCCGAGCCTTCCATCGGCTGCAGGCCGACGATCTGCACGCTGGCGCTCTGCTCTTTCAAGTAGCGCGAAACGCCCATGATGGTCCCGGTAGTGCCCATGGAACTGACAAAGTGGGTAATGGTGCCCTGGGTCTGGCGCCAGATCTCCGGGCCGGTGGTGGTGTAGTGCGCCTCGGGGTTGTCACCGTTGGCGAACTGGTCCAGCACCTTGCCACGGCCTTCGGCCTCCATGCGCTGGGCCAGGTCGCGGGCGCCTTCCATGCCCTCCTCCTGGCTGACCAGGATCAGCTCGGCACCGTAGGCCGTCATGGCGGCCTTGCGCTCGGCGCTGGAGTTGTCGGGCATGATCAGGATCATCTTGTAACCCTTGATCGCCGCCGCCATGGCCAGGGCGATCCCGGTGTTGCCGGAGGTCGCCTCGATCAGGGTGTCGCCGGCATGGATCTGCCCACGCAACTCGGCACGGGTGATCATCGACAGCGCCGGACGGTCCTTGACCGAACCCGCCGGGTTATTGCCCTCAAGCTTGAGCAGCAGGGTGTTGCTGGTCTCGCCCGGCAGGCGCTGCAAACGGACCAGCGGGGTGTTGCCGACGCAATCGGCGATAGTTGGGTACTGCAAGGTCATGGCGTATTCGCAATCCAGACTGCGGGGGCGCCCATCATACCGGCAAACGTGCGCGGGCCATATCACGCAAAGTACGGTGCTTATGGCTGATAGCTATAAGCAGCTACTGCGCTGCCGCGCGCCCGATCAGACGGCAGAGGGATGAGCCAGCAGGCGCAGGTGCAGGCACAATCCCCCGCCGGTGTTCTGCGCCCACAACTGCCCGCCCTGGCGTTGCACGGCATTCCTGGCAATGCTCAAGCCCAACCCGAAACCGCCATTGCCCGGGCGCGAGCCGTCGAGGCGGGTGAAGGGCAGGAAGATCCGTTCCAGGTCGGCCTCCGCCACCCCATCGCCCTGATCCTCCAGCCAAAGGTGCCAGAACTCGCCGTCACGGCGACCGTCGAGGCGTACGCAGGCGCCCTCGGGGGAATGCCGGATGGCGTTGCGCAGAATGTTTTCCAGGGCCTGGGCCAAGGTGTTGAGGTTGCCGCGCACCCAACACTCGGCGTCGACCGCGCATTGCAGTTGGGTACTGGGCCAGGCACTTTCGTAGCAGGCGTTTTCCGTGAGCATTTCCCACAGCGCCTGCACCTGGATTGCCTCGTCCGGCAGGGGCGCACGCTCGGTATCGAGCCAGGCCAGTTGCAGAGTGTCTTCGACCAGGCGCTGCATGCCATCGACTTCACGGCCGATGCGGTCACGCAGTTGCGCCAGGTCCTGTTCGCTTTCGCTGGCCACTCGCAGGCGACTCAGCGGGGTGCGCAGTTCATGGGACAGGTCACGCAGCAACTGCTGTTGCAGCGCCACCGTGCTTTGCAGCCGTTCGGACATGTGATCGAAGGCGCGCCCCAGTTCACCCAGTTCATCCTTGCGATTGGTGGTCTGGCTCGACAGGCGCACGCTCAACTGGTCCGCCCGCCAGGCGTTGGCCTGCTCGCGCAGATTGTTCAGCGGTACCACCAGCAAGCGGTACAGCCCCACGCACAGGAGCAGGGTGAACAGCCCGGGAATCACCCCGTTGGTGATCACCCGCCAGAACACTTGGTAGCGCCCAGGCATGAAGCGCTTGGGCAATTCGAGCACCAGGCTGCCAACGCTCGAGTCCTGGGGAAAGGGAATACGCAGCCCGGGCAGCCGCTTGGCGTGGATCGGCCACTCCATGTCACGCAAAAACGTCAGACGCTGGATTTCCGGAGCGGTGAGTTCATGGCTGCTCAAGGATTGCAGCTCATTACTGATGACCCCCACCCAGCCTTTCTCACGCTGAGCCATGCCCTGCAGCCAGGCATCAACGCCGGCGCGCTGGCCCTGTTGCCAGGCTTGCTCGGCCTCGGCGGCGTAGCCCAAGAGGGTAGCCCGGGCCTCGTGGGACAGAAACTGGTTCTGCTTTTCCATGTAGCGGCCCCAGGACCAGCTCAGCCAGATCATCAGCAGGCAGAAGGCAACCAGCAGGCACGCCAGTTTCCAGAACAGCGAATGTTTGCCGGGGAGGTCAGACCACTTCATCGACGGCGCTCAAGACGTAACCTTTGCCCCACACGGTGCGCACTTCGCGCTCGCTGTAGCCGATGGCCTTGAGCTTGCGCCGGATCTGGCTGATGTGCATGTCCAGGCTGCGGTCGTGGGGTGCGTAGCCGCGTTGCAATACATGCTGGTAAAGGAAGGCCTTGCTCAGGACTTCGTCGCCATTGCGGTTCAGGGTTTCCAGCAGCCGGTACTCACTGCGGGTCAGGCCAGCCCACTGCTGGCCAAAATGCACATCGCACAGTTCGTCGTCGAACCGCAGGCTGTGGGCTTCCGTGTTGAGTGTCGGTGGCACGTGGCGGCGGTCCAGGGCCACCCGCCGCAGGATGGCTTCAATGCGCACGCGCAATTCGGCCATGCTGAACGGCTTGGGCAGGTAGTCGTCGGCGCCCAGGCGAAAACCGCTGATGCGATCCGCTTCCGCGCCCAGCGCGGACATCAGCAGCACGGGCGTCGAGTCACTGGTACGCAGGTCGGTCAGTACCGCCAGGCCATCCATGCCGGGCAACAGGATGTCCATCAACACCACGTCGAAGGCCTGGGCACGGGCCAGCGCCAGCCCTTCCTTGCCGTTCTGGCACCAGGTGACCTGGAAACCACAACGTCCCAGGTGCTCATGCACATAAGCGCCGAGCACAAGGTCGTCTTCAATCGCCAGGATCCGGGGAGAGCCAACAGGTACGGGAGTCATTAGCTTCTGCAAGTAATTCTCAATCAGTGATTATTCAAGATTGCCCGGCCATGAGCAACCCGCGCGGCTGCCCGACGTCACGCAGCTGTCGGCGGTGCCGGGCAATTTGCCGAGATTGCCTGCCTGCAAATCGCTACACTGCGCAGGTATTGCGTGCCAGATAGGCGCATCGATGATCGATGAACGACGTAAGAGCAGGAGAGTGGCGTGCTGAAGAAAATGGGGATCAAAGGTCGCGTGCTCCTGCTGACCTTGCTGCCGACCAGCCTGATGGCCCTGGTCCTGGGTGGTTATTTCACCTGGATGCAGCAGTCCGACCTGCAGACCCAACTGCTCAAGCGCGGAGAAATGATCGCCGAACAACTGGCGCCGCTGGTGGCGCCAGCAATGGGCCATCAGAACGAAGAGTTGCTGGAACGCATCGCCACCCAGTCGCTGGAACAACAGGACGTGCGCGCTGTGTCGTTCCTCGCCCCTGACCGCAGCCCTGTGGCGCACGCCGGCCCCTTGATGCTCAACCCGGCACCGACCGGCGACAACTCGCACCTGCTGCGCCGCTCCGGCAGCGATGCCACCCGCTACCTGCTGCCGGTGTTCGGCAAGCACCGCAACCTGGCCGGCGAAGTGATCCCCGATGAAGCCGATCGCCTGCTGGGCTGGGTCGAACTGGAGCTGTCCCACAACGGTATGTTGCTGCGCGGTTATCGCAGCCTGTTCGCCAGCCTGCTGCTGATTGTCGGCGGGCTGATCTGCACCGCCCTGCTCGCCCTGCGCATGGGGCGCACCATCAACAACCCGCTCAACAGCATCAAGCAGGCCGTGGCCCAGCTCAAGGACGGCCACCTGGAAACCCGTCTGCCCCCGCTGGGCAGCCAGGAACTGGATGAACTGGCCTCGGGCATCAACCGCATGGCCAGCACCCTGCAAAATGCCCAGGAAGAATTGCAGCACAGTATCGACCAGGCCACCGAAGACGTGCGCCAGAACCTGGAGACCATCGAGATCCAGAACATCGAGCTGGACCTGGCGCGCAAGGAAGCCCTGGAAGCGAGCCGGATCAAATCCGAATTCCTCGCCAACATGAGCCACGAGATCCGCACCCCGCTCAACGGCATCCTCGGCTTTACCCACCTGCTGCAAAAGAGCGAACTTACGCCGCGCCAGCTGGATTACCTGGGGACCATCGAAAAGTCCGCCGACAGCCTGTTGGGGATCATCAACGAGATTCTCGACTTCTCGAAAATCGAGGCCGGCAAGCTGGTGCTCGACAGTATTCCGTTCAACCTGCGCGACCTGCTGCAGGACACCCTGACCATCCTCGCCCCCGCCGCTCACGCCAAGCAGCTGGAACTGGTGAGCCTGGTATACCGCGACACGCCGCTGTCGCTGGTGGGGGATCCGCTGCGCCTCAAGCAGATCCTGACCAACCTGGTGAGCAACGCCATCAAGTTCACCCGCGAAGGCACCATCGTTGCCCGCGCCATGCTGGAAGACGAGTTCGAAGACAGCGTGCAACTGCGCATCAGCATTCAGGACACCGGCATCGGCCTGTCCAACCAGGATGTCCGAGCCCTGTTCCAGGCCTTCAGCCAGGCCGACAACTCCTTGTCCCGACAGCCCGGCGGCACGGGGCTGGGGCTGGTGATCTCGAAGCGGCTGATCGAACAGATGGGTGGCGAGATCGGGGTCGACAGCACCCCGGGCGAAGGCTCGGAATTCTGGATCAGCCTGAGCCTGCCCAAGACTCGCGACGACATCGAGGACCTACCGGCCCCGCCACTGTTGGGACGTCGCGTCGCAGTCCTGGAAAACCACGAACTGGCGCGCCAGGCCTTGCAGCACCAATTGCAGGACTGCGGCTTGGAAGTCACCCCGTTCAACACCCTGGAAAGCCTGGCCAACGGCGTCACCATTGCTCATCAGACCGAGCAGGCGATCGACCTGGCGGTCCTGGGCATCACCTCCAACGACATGCCTCCGGAGCGGCTCAACCAGCACATCTGGGACCTCGAGCACCTGGGCTGCAAGGTGCTGGTGCTGTGCCCGACCACCGAACAGACGCTGTTCCACCTCTCGGTGCCCAACCCCCATAGCCAGTTGCAGGCCAAGCCGGCCTGCACCCGCAAATTGCGCCGGGCTTTGTCCGACCTGGTCACCCCACGCCAGGTGCGCAGTGAACCTGGCGAGCCGCTGTCCAGCCGTCCACCCAAAGTGCTCTGTGTGGACGACAACCCGGCCAATCTGTTGCTGGTGCAAACCCTGCTCGAAGACATGGGGGCCAAGGTCCTGGCGGTGGAAAGTGGTTACGCGGCGATCAAGGCCGTGCAGACCGAAACCTTCGACCTGGTGCTGATGGATGTACAGATGCCCGGCATGGACGGACGCCAGAGCACCGAAACCATTCGCCAGTGGGAAAGTGAACGGCACTGCACGCCGCTGCCGATCGTCGCCCTCACAGCGCACGCCATGGCCAACGAAAAACGCGCGCTGCTGCAAAGCGGCATGGACGATTACCTGACCAAGCCCATCAGTGAGCGCCAACTGGCGCAGGTGGTATTGAAGTGGACGGGACTGGCGCTGCGCAATCATGCGCCGGAGCGCGCCGACACCTATGGCAGCACCAGCGACCTGCTGGTACTCGACCCGGATGAAGGCCTGCGCCTGGCCGCTGGCAAGGCCGACCTGGCCGCCGACATGCTGGCAATGCTGCTGGCGTCTTTGGAGGCTGACCGCGAGGCGATTCGCGTGGCCCGCCAGAGCCATGACCACAATGCCTTGATCGAGCGGGTCCACCGCTTGCACGGCGCCACGCGTTATTGCGGGGTACCGCAGTTGCGCGCGGCCTGCCAACGCAGTGAAACCCTGCTCAAGCAGCAAGACCCCAAGGCCCATGCCGCGCTGGAAGAACTGGAACGCGCGATCAACCGCCTGGCCCTGCAAGCCCGGATCAGCGCCTGATCCAGGGCAATGGCGCCGGGCGCTCGAGGGATTAAACTCAACCTTTTGCCCGTCGATTCCAGGAGGACCGCATGCGCACCATTCTCTTCAGCAGTCAGACCTACGACCGCGACAGCTTTCTCGCCGCACCGGCCAACGCCAGTATCGAGCTGCACTTCCAGGCGGCACGCCTGAGCCTGGACACCGTGGCCCTGGCCGAGCGGTTCGAGGTGGTCTGCGCCTTTATCAATGACGACCTCAGCGCGCCAGTGCTGGAGCACCTGGCGGCTGGCGGCACCCGCTTGATCGCCCTGCGCTCGGCCGGCTACAACCACGTCGACCTGGCGGCCGCCAAGCGCCTGGGCCTGAGCGTGGTCCGCGTGCCAGCCTACTCGCCCCATGCGGTGGCCGAACATGCGGTGGCGCTGATCCTGGCGCTCAACCGGCGCCTGCACCGCGCCTACAACCGCACTCGCGAAGGCGACTTCACCCTGCACGGGTTGACCGGCTTTGACCTGTACGGCAAGACAGTGGGAGTCGTCGGCACCGGGCAGATTGGCGCTACGTTCGCCAAAATCATGGCTGGCTTCGGCTGCCAGTTGCTGGCCTACGACCCCTACCCCAACCCTGAAGTTCAAGCTCTCGGCGCACGCTACCTGCCCCTGGCTGAATTGCTCGCCGAGGCACAAATCATCAGCCTGCACTGCCCGCTGACCGCCGACAGCAAGCACCTGATCAACAGCCAGTCACTGGCGCACCTGCAACCCGGGGCCATGTTGATCAACACCGGGCGCGGCGCCCTGGTGGACACCCCGGCACTGATCGAAGCCCTGAAAAGCGGACAGTTGGGCTACCTGGGGCTGGACGTGTATGAAGAAGAAGCCCAACTGTTCTTCGAGGACCGCTCCGACTTGCCCTTGCAGGACGACGTCCTGGCGCGATTGCTGACCTTTCCCAATGTGATCATCACCGCCCACCAGGCGTTCCTCACCCGCGAGGCCCTGGCGGCCATTGCCGCGACTACGTTGCAGAACATTACCGAGTGGGCCGCAGGTACCCCGCAAAACAGCGTCGAAGGCTGAGATTGGCTGATCGAAGGTCACATCCACGGGCCATGGGCGAGGGTTTCGCGTGCTAGCATATCGGCCATATTTGGAGGACCCATGGTCGAACACGATTTCCGCTATAGCCTGATGAACCCGCAACACACCCTGATCGAATGCCGCACCCTCGCGCCGGGGCGTTATCAAGTCACCGGCAACGGTGGCTCGATTCGCGCCGACGACGTGTTGCTGGTCACCCTCAAGGGCAGCAAGGACTTGTCCATGCGCCTGACCGTCGAGAATGTGCGTCACCTGCTCAAGCCGATGGGCCAGTGGGTTGCCATGGCCAGCGGTCCGGTGTTCGGGGAGTTGGCGATCCACAGCTGGCAGGTCAACTGCGACAGCTGCGCCAAGGAGCTCAAGTTCGAGTTCGCGGTCGACACCTCACACGGTATCAAGGCCGAAAAACTGGCCGCCACCGCGCGGATCGCCGAACTGGGCTGGACCACCGCTGGCGAGAAACACCTGTGCCCGAAATGCCAGGAGCCCGCGTGATGAAACACCTAGTGCTGGCCGGGATGGCGGCTGTGGGCTTGTTGGGGTGCGCGGCCGAGCCGATGAAACTGCAACAGGAGCGCAGCTACATCCTGGAATGGATTGGTGAGCGTCCGCTGATCGACAGCAGCCACCTGACCATCACCCTGGGTGAAGACGGCCGGGCCTACGGCAACGGTGGCTGCAACCATTGGTTCGCTCCCTACACCCTGGACGGCAACCAACTGAGCTTCGGCAAAGTCGGCAGCACCCGCAAGCTGTGTGCACCGGCCTTGATGGAGCAGGAAAGACGCTTCCTGCAGGCGCTGGAAACCGTGCAACGCTGGGACATCTCGCCCATCGAGCAAGTACGCTTCTGGCCCGCCACCGGCAAACCCCTGCGCTGGTGGCCGGAAGAAGGCTGACCGGCCGATGATCGTTCCCACGCCCCGTGGGAACGATCAAGTGACACCAAGCGCCGCTTCAGTTCTTCGCTTGCAACGCTTGCAACTTGGCGATCACCCCCGCCGCCGTCTGCTCGCCCATCAACTGCTCACGCACCTTGCCCTTGTCGTCGATGATGTAGGTCACCGGCAGCGCTTCGCTGCGCGGTAATTCAAAACGTTCGGCCGGATCCTGGGCCAGGACGGTAAAATCGATGCCCAGTTTGTTGCTGGCGCTCTTGAGTTCCTCGCCCTGCACGTTGTCGAAGTTGACCCCGAAGACATTGATCTTCTGACTCTTGAGCTGTTCGGCCAGGGCGTTGAGCTCAGGGATCTCGGTCCGGCAGGGGCCACACCACTCAGCCCAGTAGTTGAGCACCAACCATTTACCGTCCAGGCGCTCCGAGGCCACCTTCTGGCCCAACTGATCGGTGCCGTAGTCGTAACCACAGCCTGCCAGCAGCAGGCTGGTGAAAAGTGCCAATGCCGCGCTCAATCGCCTTGTCATGGGGCTGATCCTTACTCGATAAATAAATTGCGCTGCGACCCATTGCCCCTGAAGGTTCTGGACTGCTCGCCGCACAGGTAGAATAGCCGCCACCTTACGCAAGATGCGACCCGCTCATGACCGATCTGACGCTTTATCACAACCCGCGCTGCTCGAAATCCCGCGGTGCGCTGGAACTGCTGGAGGCCTGCGGCCTGACGCCGACCGTGGTGCGCTACCTGGAAACCCCGCTCAATGCCGAGCAGTTGCACGGCCTGCTGGGCAAACTGGGAATCAGCGCCCGGCAATTGCTGCGCACCGGTGAAGACGAATACAAGAGCCTGAACCTGGCCGATGGGAACCTCAGCGAAGCACAGCTGATCGCCGCCATCGCCGCCCACCCCAAGCTGATGGAACGCCCGATCCTCGAAGTCGGCAACCAGGCCGTGATCGGCCGGCCGCCAGAAAAAGTACTGGAGATCCTGCCGTGAGCGCGCCGTACATCCTGGTCCTGTACTACAGCCGCAATGGCTCGACCAATGAAATGGCCCGGCAGATTGCCCGCGGCGTTGAGCAGTCCGGCATGGAAGCGCGCCTGCGCACCGTGCCAGCGATTTCCAGCGAATGCGAAGCCGTGTCGCCGGATATCCCCGACGAAGGCCCGCTGTATGCCAGCCTCGACGACCTGAAACACTGCTCGGGCCTGGCCCTCGGCAGCCCGACCCGCTTCGGCAACATGGCGGCACCGCTCAAGTACTTTCTTGACGGTACCAGTAACCTGTGGCTGACCGGCGCCCTGGTGGGCAAGCCAGCCGGGGTGTTCACCTCGACTGCCAGCCTGCATGGCGGCCAGGAAACCACCCTGTTGTCGATGATGTTGCCCTTGCTGCATCACGGCATGCTGATCACCGGCCTGCCCTACAGCGAGTCGGCCCTGCTGGAAACCCGTGGCGGCGGCACGCCCTATGGCGCCAGCCATCACGCCGGGGCCGACGGCAAGAGCGGCTTGAACGAACATGAAGTGGCGCTGTGCCGGGCCCTGGGCCTGCGCCTGGCGAAAACTGCACAGCAACTTGCCAGCGTCCAGCCAATGGAGAACCACCGTGGCTAAAAAGCCCAAGATCCTGCCGGCCATCGAGTGGCTGGAGCCACGCGTGCGGATCAGCCGCACCGCCAGCCTGCTGTGCTTCTTCGCCCTGGTCGGCCTGCTCTGCGCCTACTACCTGGTGTTTGCCGACCTGCACGGCGCACGACCCTGGGTGATCCTGCTGATCGAGCTGGTGCCCTTGCTGTTGCTGGCGCCGGGGATGATCAGCGGCAGTGCGCGCGGACATTCATGGATGTGCTTTGTGGTGAACCTGTACTTCATCAAGGGCGCGATTGCCGCCTTCGACCCCAATCGCCAGGTGTTCGGCCTGCTGGAAATGGGCGCCAGCCTGGCGCTGTTCTGCTCGGCTTTGCTGTATGTGCGCTGGCGCTTCCAGCTCAACCGCAAGTTGGCGGGAGAAGGCGAAACCTGCGCCGCCTGACAGGGCCTCATCGCGGCATAGGTATCTACACAACTGTGGTGCGACGTTGCACCTGTGGGCCTCTGGGGTGTTGGATTAGACCGAGTACATATCCATTCTTGCGGTAACGGCCTCCTATGGTTCCGCCTGACGGCGGCTCACTTTTGAGAAGCGCAAAAGTAAGCAAAACGCTCTTACCCCACCACTCGGTGCCTCGCTTAGGCTCGGCATGCCCGTACTCCGACATTGATTTGGGGGGCCGCCGCAATGGGCCCTCCCTGGCCCAGTGCGGCTAAACCGGCGTCCTGCCGGTTTACCCCCCAAATCAATATCGGACTCCGGCCAGCGTGGTTAACGGGCGCCCAGGATCAAAAACAAAGCGAGGCGGCCTTAGAGCCGACCTGATCGCTAGGGCATGCGCGGTGTAGCTTCTACTTCCTAAGACGCTGACGAAGTCAGCAATCTTTTGATCTGGCTTTGGCTTTGGCTTTAGCTCTGGCTCTGGCTTTTGATCCTGGGCGCCCCGTTAACCACGCTGGCCGAACGCAGGCTTGAAGCCGTGGGTAACCCGGCAGGACGCCGGGTTAGCCGCCCCGCGCCATGGATGGCGCGTGGCGGC
>NZ_FYEC01000027.1:0-72563 GCF_900187635.1 Pseudomonas sp. Irchel 3H3
GATCCTGGGCGCCCCGTTAACCACGCTGGCCGAACGCAGGCTTGAAGCCGTGGGTAACCCGGCAGGACGCCGGGTTAGCCGCCCCGCGCCATGGATGGCGCGTGGCGGCGGCCCACGGATTCAAGCCTGCGTGAGGGAACACCGAGCCCAAGCGAGGTGCCAAGTGGTGGGGTAAGAGCGTTTTGCTTACTTTTGCGCTGTTCAAAAGTGAGCCGCTGTAAGAGCGGAGCCATAGGTGGCCGTTACCGAAGAAATGGATATGTACTCGGTCTAATCCAACACCCCAGAGGCCGCCACGGTAGCAAACTCCCTCGCCACAGACCGCTACAAAGTTGTGTAGATACCTATGCCCATCGCGGGCAAACCCGCTGCCACCAGTGTTCCCACTCCCCTGTAGGAGCAAGGCTTGCCCGCGATGGCCGCATTCCTGGCACCACAGAACACGGCATGAACATTGACCCGCCCCGACGCGATGCGTAGCCTTGCGCCTTCGAGGTTCTTTGGCGCGTGCGCCGAAGCTAAGAAGGGAACGCGGTTGATGCCGCGGCTGCCCCCGCAACTGTGAACGGTGCTGTTTCTGCCAGGCCACTGCACGCTTGATCTCAAGCGGCGGGAAGGCGCAGGAACCGCCAGTCGAAAGACCGGCCCACCGTCAGCCAGGAGACCTGCCTCGATCCAGATTCTCACTACAACCGGGCGGGGTGATCCGGTGGCGAACGCTTTCCGCACGCCTGCGCGTTGTGGCTTCTCGTCCCGTATGCCCGCCACCTTGCCAAAGGGCATCCGATGAAAACACTGGCCAAACTCCCCGTCACCATCGTCACCGGCTTCCTCGGCTCGGGTAAAACCACCTTGCTGCGGCACATGCTCGACAACGCCCAGGGTCGTCGCATTGCGGTGATCGTCAACGAGTTCGGCGAGCTGGGCATCGACGGCGACATCCTCAAGCAGTGCACCATCGGTTGCACCGAAGAAGAAGCTACAGGCCGGGTGTATGAGCTGGCCAACGGCTGCCTGTGCTGCACCGTCCAGGAAGAGTTTTTCCCGGTGATGCGCGAACTGGTGGCCCGTCGCGGCGACCTCGACCACATCCTCATCGAAACCTCCGGCCTGGCCTTGCCCAAGCCGCTGGTCCAGGCCTTCCAGTGGCCGGAAATCCGCAGCGCCTGCACAGTCGACGCGGTGATCACCGTGGTCGACAGCCCGGCCGTGGCCGCTGGCACCTTCGCCGCCTTCCCGGACCAGGTCGACGCCCAGCGCAAACTCGACCCGAACCTGGACCACGAGTCGCCGCTGCACGAACTGTTCGCTGACCAACTGGCCAGTGCCGACCTGGTAATCCTCAACAAGGCCGACCTGATCAGCCCTGAAGACCTGGCCCGGGTACGCCTGGAAGTTGCCGAGGAGCTGCCGCCAGCGGTCAAGATCATCGAAGCCAGCAGCGGGCGCTTGCCGCTCGACGTGCTGATTGGCCTGGGTGCCGGTTCCGAAGAACACATCGACAGCCGCCACAGCCATCACGATCACCATCACGACGGTGATGATCACGATGACCACGATCACGACGCCTTTGACTCGATCTCCATCGAACTGCCGCAAGCCGACGAAAGCCTGCTGCTCGATGCCTTGACCCAACTGGTGGTCCAGCACGGCATCCTGCGGGTCAAGGGTTTCGCCGCGATCCCGAACAAGCCGATGCGCTTGCTGATCCAGGGCGTGGGCACGCGCTTCGACAAGCATTTCGACCGGCAGTGGGGCGCGGACGAAGCACGTACCACACGCCTGGTGCTGATCGGCCAGGCGCTGGATGCGTCCTTGCTCGAAGCGCAACTGCGCGCCGCGCTCAGCGTCTGACCCATGCACCTGCTCAGGACCCAGCCCGGCGGTTTTGTTGCCGACGACAACATTGCCGACCTCGGGCAAACCCCCGCCGACCTGGTGATCCTGTGCAGCGGCGACTCCAGCCTGGCACTGTTGGCCGAAGTGGCCCAGCAACTGCCGGATGACTACCCGAGTCTGCGCCTGGCCAACCCGATGCAGGTGCAGAACCATGCGTCGGTCGACCTCTACGTCGACCAGGTGCTGCGCCATGCCAAGGTCATCCTGATTTCGCTGCACGGTGGCATCGGCTATTGGCGCTACGGCGTCGAGCGTCTGGTGGAACTGTCCAAGCGCGGGGTGCAACTGATCCTGGTGCCGGGCGATGACCGTCCCGATCCGGAGCTCAGCGACCTGAGTACGGTGCCGGTGCAGGACTGCGAGCGGCTGTGGCACTTCCTGCGCCAGGGCGGTAAAAGCAATGCCCTGGACCTGTACCGCTGCCTGGCCAGTCGCTGGCTCGGGCGCGACTACCCGTGGGCCGAACCGCAAGCCCTGCCGCGTACCGCGATCTATCACCCGCGGCACAGCCAGCCCGACCTGGCCTCATGGCAAGCCGACTGGCAGGCCGGGCAGCCGGTGGCGGCAGTGCTGTTCTACCGTTCCCATTTGCAGGCGGCCAACACCGCCTTCATCGATATTTTCTGCCAGCGCTTGCAGGCGGCGGGGCTCAACCCGTTGCCGATTGCCCTGGCCAGCCTGAAAGAGCCCGGTTGCCTGGCGGTGGTCGAGGACTGGCTGGATCAAGTCCAGGCCTCGGTGATTCTCAATACCACCGGGTTTGCCCAATCCAGCCCGGAAGCGCCGCACCTGCGGCCGTTTCGCCGCAACATCCCGGTGATCCAGGCGATCTGCGCCCAGGACAACGAGCCGGGCTGGCGCGCCAGCGAACAGGGCCTGGGGCCGCGGGACCTGGCGATGCACATTGCCTTGCCGGAACTGGACGGGCGCATCATCAGCCGTCCCATCAGCTTCAAGGACCTGGCCTGGCGCAGCGAGCGCAGCCAGTGCGACGTGGTCTGCTACCGGGCGCAACCGGAGCGCATGGATTTTGTCGCCGAACTGGCGCGCCGCTGGAGCGAACTGGCGCGGGTGGAGAATGGGCAAAAACGCGTGGCGTTGATTCTCGCCAACTACCCGACCCGTGACGGCCGCATCGGCAATGGCGTTGGCCTGGACACCCCGGCCGCGGCCTTGAACATCCTGCGGGCGCTGCAGGCCGAAGGTTATCCGCTGCCTGGCGAGCTGCCGGACAGCGGCACCGAGCTGATCCGCCAACTGCTCGGCGGGGTCAGTAACGACCTGGACAGCATCGACCAGCGTCCCTGCCAGCAAAGCCTGGCTCTGGATGACTATCACGCGCTGTTCGACGCCTTGCCCGCCGCCAATCGCGCGGCGGTGCTGGCGCGTTGGGGCGCGCCGCAGGACGACCCGATGTTCCGCGGCGGGCGGATGATGATCGCCGGGCTGCGCTTTGGCCTGACCTTCGTCGGCATCCAGCCGGCACGGGGTTATCAGGTCGACCCGAGCGCGGTCTATCACGACCCGGACCTGGTGCCGCCCCACGGTTACCTGGCGTTCTATTTCTGGCTGCGCCAGGTCTACGGCGCCCATGCACTGGTTCACGTGGGCAAGCACGGCAACCTTGAATGGCTACCGGGCAAGGGCGTCGGCCTGTCTGAGAGTTGCTGGCCGGATGCGCTGCTGGGGCCGCTGCCGAACATCTATCCGTTTATCGTCAATGACCCGGGAGAGGGCGCCCAGGCCAAGCGCCGGACCCAGGCGGTGATCATCGATCACCTGATGCCACCGCTGACCCGCGCCGAAACCTATGGACCGCTGCGCAACCTCGAGTTGCTGGCGGACGAGTACTACGAAGCCCAGTTGCTCGACCCACGGCGCGCCCGTGAGCTGCAACGGGAGATTCTCGAACTGGTGCGCGAAACCCACATCGATCGGGAATTGCAACTGGACGGCAAACTCGACAGCCAGGCCGACGCGGCGATCTGGCTGCCGCGCCTGGACACCTACCTGTGCGACCTCAAGGAATCGCAGATTCGCGATGGCCTGCATGTGTTCGGCGAATCGCCCAGCGGGCGCCTGCGTATCGACACCTTGCTGGCCCTGTTGCGCATTCCCCGGGGCGACGGGCGGGGCGCGCAGTCGAGCTTGCTGCGGGCCTTGGCCAAGGCGTTCGGCCTGGGCTTTGATCCGCTGGACTGTGAGTTGTCGGCACCGTGGAGCGGCCCCAAGCCGGACGAGTTGCAGGGTCTCGGCGAGGACGCCTGGCGCACCGCCGGCGATACCCGCGAGCGCCTTGAGCTGTTTGCCGCGCAGTTGATCGAGCAGGCAGTCACCCCGCTTGCGCCGCAGCCGTTCCCCCGTGGGAGCGAGCCTGCTCGCGAAGCGATTGGCTCCACGGGCTTGCTCCCTCAGGACCCATGCTGGGCTGAAGTCAACGCGATCATCGGCCACCTGCGCGAAGTCGTTGCACCGCGCCTGGATGCCTGTGGCCCGGCGGAAATGCGCGGTTTGCTCGATGCCCTGGCCGGGCGGTTTGTCCCGGCCGGCCCGAGTGGCGCGCCAAGTCGCGGTCGTCTCGACGTGCTGCCCACCGGCCGTAACTTCTACTCGGTGGACGTGCGCAACCTGCCGACCACCACCGCCTGGCGCATCGGTTTCCAGTCGGCCAATCTGATCCTCGAACGCCACCTGCAGGACCACGGCGATCACTTGCGTCAGCTCGGCCTGTCGGTATGGGGCACGGCCACCATGCGCACCGGCGGCGATGACATCGCCCAGGCCATGGCATTGATGGGCGTGCGTCCGGTCTGGGCCACGGGCAGCCAGCGGGTCGACGATTTCGAAATCCTGCCGCTGAGCCTGCTGGACCGCCCGCGAGTAGACGTGACCCTGCGTGTTTCGGGGTTCTTTCGCGATGCCTTCGCCAACCTGATCCGCCTGTTCGATGCCGCGGTGCAAGCCGTGGCTGCACTGGATGAACCGGATGACATGAACCCGCTGGCGGCCAAGGTCCGTGAGGAGCGTCAAGCCTTGCAGCAGGCGGGGCTCGATAGCGACGCGGCTGCGCGCCAGGCCGGTTGGCGGATCTTCGGTGCCAAGCCGGGCGCCTATGGGGCGGGCGTGCAGGGCGCCATCGATGGCCGCCTGTGGCAAAGCCGCGAAGACCTGGCCGAGGTCTACCTGAACTGGGGTGGCTATGCCTACGGCGGCGCCGACGAGGGTACTGCCGCGCGCAGCCAGTTCGCCCAGCGCCTGAGCCAGGTCCAGGCGGTGTTGCAGAACCAGGACAACCGCGAGCACGACTTGCTCGATTCCAACGACTATTACCAGTTCCAGGGCGGCATGCTGGCCGCCGTGGAAACCCTCAGCGGTGCAGCGGCGGCGAGTTATCACGGCGATCACAGCCAGCCGGACCTGCCGAAGATCCGCACGCTGAAGGAAGAGCTGAACCGGGTCATCCGTTCCCGTGCCGCCAACCCGAAGTGGATCGAAGGGGTCAAGCGCCATGGCTACAAAGGTGCTTTCGAACTGGCGGCGACCGTGGACAACCTGTTTGCCTTCGACGCCACCACGCAGTTGATCGACGATCACCAGTACGCTTTGCTGGCCGACGCCTACCTGCTGGACCCCTCGACCCGCGAGTTCGTGCGCCAGCATAATCCCCATGCACTGCGCGACATGACCGAGCGCCTGCTCGAAGCGCAACAGCGCGGGCTATGGCAAGCGCCTGGTGAGTACCGTGAGGCGCTGGAGCATTTGCTGCTGGATATTGAAGAAGATTCTTGAACCCATGTGCGATCGTTTCGCTGGCAAGCCAGCTCCCACAGGATCTACGCGGACTTGGGGGAGCTGGCTTGCCAGTGAAAGCGCTGTGACAGACAACCGTTGTAGTCGAGACCTGAGATGACCGACACCCCCCATTTCCCGCTGTCCGCCGTGGTCGGCGCCGACGCCCTGAAGCTGGCGCTGTGCCTGAGCGCCATCGACCCGAAAATCGGCGGCGTGCTGATCGAAGGGCCGCGCGGCATGGCCAAGTCGACCCTGGCCCGTGGCCTGGCCGACCTGCTGGCCAGCGGGCAGTTCGTCACCTTGCCCCTGGGCGCAACCGAAGAACGCCTGGTCGGCACCCTGGACCTGGATGCGGCATTGAGCGAGGGTCGCGCGCAGTTTTCCCCTGGGGTCCTGGCCAAGGCCGACGGCGGGGTGCTGTACGTCGATGAAGTCAATCTGCTGCCCGACCACCTGGTGGACCTGCTGCTCGACGTGGCAGCCAGCGGCACCAACCTGATCGAGCGCGACGGCATTTCCCACCGTCATCCGGCGCGGTTTGTGCTGATCGGCACCATGAACCCGGAAGAGGGCGAGCTACGTCCGCAACTGCTCGACCGATTTGGCCTGAATGTCGCACTCAGTGGCCACACTGCGCCGCTGGAGCGCGGGCAGATCATCCGCCGCCGCCTGGATTTCGACAGCGATCCGCAGGCGTTCTGTGCGCAGTGGGAGGCAGCCCAGTTGGCCCTGCGTGAACGTTGTCAGCAAGCGCGCCGGCTGCTGAGTGAGATCGCCCTCGACGATCAGGCGCTGGCACAGATTACCGAACGCTGTTTCGCCGCCGGGGTCGATGGCTTGCGTGCTGACCTGGTGTGGCTGCGTGCTGCCCGCGCCCATGCCGCGTGGCGCGGGGCAACGGCGATCGAGGACGGCGATATCGAGGCAGTCGCTGAGTTTGCCTTGCGCCATCGCCGTCGCCAGGCCCCGCCGCCCGCTTCAGACCCACAACCAGCGCCCCCGGCGTCTGCCCCGCAATCACCTAGCGTCGATTCAGGCCAGGGCCAGTGGGGCGAAATGCCGGCCCAGGCGCTGCCCGCCGGTGCGCGCCGAGAAGTGCCGAGCTGGCCAAAAAAGCCCTAGGCATTCGCCCGCGCTGTGATGCGGGGGCGGATGCCAGGCCCCGGGCGGGGCGCTTGCACAATGGCCGGCAGGGGCCACGGCGGACCGCTGGCAGCGGGTCGGTGGATTGGCCGGGGACGCTGCTCAAGGGCCGGCCGCGCAGCCGCGACGCGCTGTTGTTCCATTTGCGCAGCCGTGCGCCTCACGAACTGTGGCTGGTGATTGTCGATGCTTCGGCCTCGACCCGCCGGCATCAGGCGCTGGGGGATGCCAAGGGGCTGTTGGCGCAGGTGTTCGACGACGCCTACCGGCAACGTGCGCGCCTGGCCTTGCTTACCGTCAGCGGCCTGGCACCGAGTTGGCAGGTCCAGGGTTTAAAGGCTTCCGGCAGTCTGCGCGATTGGCTTGAGGGGTTGGGGGCCGGGGGAGGTACGCCGTTGTTGGCGGCCCTTGGCGAGGCGGGGCAGTGGTTGGTTCGGCGGCAAAAGCGCTTTCCGGCGGAAGTTCAGCGTGTGTTGTTGGTGACTGATGGTCGTCTCAAGGCTTGGCCGAACCTGGTGGCGTTTGGTTGTCCGAGTGTGTTGGTGGATATTGAGCGTGGTCCGATTCGCCTGGGTCGGGCTCGGGATCTGGCTCGGGAGTTGGGGGCTGAGTATCGGCATATTGATGATCTTGGGGTGGGCTGAAGGGGCAGGCGGATCAAGACCAAGAGCAAAAGCACGACGACCTGGCAGTCGGCCTACCGACCGACCTGCTTTTTCCTGGTGTAAGAATTTCCCCCGTGGGAGCGGGCTTGCCCGCGATGACGATCTCCGCCGGCTCCCACAGGTTTCTTGACTGGCATCGTGAACACGCTCGTGATTTCACGCCGCAAAGGTATAACGATCCTTGCCGCTGTGTTTGGCCAGGTACAGTGCTTCGTCGGCTTTTCTCAGTGCCTGGTTCAACGAGTCGCTGTCGGCCACTCGGGTCAGGCCGATGCTGACGGTCACCGGGTATTCGCTCGGGTCTTCGCGCACTTCCCGGCACAGGCGTGCGGCGAGGTGCTCGACGTCGTCGTGGCTGACCTCGGACAGGTAGACCGCAAATTCCTCGCCCCCCAGGCGCGCATATTCGTAATCGGCCATGACCGCCTTGATAGCGGCTGCGATGCGCTTGAGCACCAGATCGCCAATGTCGTGGCCGTAGGTATCGTTGACCTTCTTGAAATTGTCGATATCGATCATCGCCAGGTAATGGGCACGCTTGCGCGGGCGCGCTTGCAGCTGCTTGGTGGCGGTAGTCATGAACGAGCGGCGATTGGGGATTTCGGTCAGCGTGTCGAGGTAGGCCTGGTCCAGCAGCAGCTTCGTCATGATGTAGGCATAGAGCCTGGCCTGGCGCAGTTTGATAAAACTGTAGAGGGTCAGCGCGCTGAGGAACACCGAGTAGCAGGCCGCCATCGCACCCTTGAGGCCCAGCAGTTCTATATCGGTGCCGTAGAAGGGGTTGAGCACCAGCCAGATGATTATCAGTGAACAGTAGAACGAGCCGCGGCTCAGTGGCAGTACCGAAGCGCTGTAGAGGATGCTGGAGGCGCCCAGCATCAGCCAGGCTGGCTGCAAGCTCACGGGCAAACCGTGGGTGACCATGCGCACGCCCAGGGTCATGACCAGCACGAACAATACATTGAGTCGGTGAAAGTGCCGGGCCTTGTGGGTGAACCCCAGAATGATCGCGATGATCGAGAGTGCCCCCAGGAACACTGGCGAGAGGTAGGTAAAACGCTGCCCACCCAGGAAGCTGACGATCAGGTCGAAGACCAGCCAGATCACGATGCTGGCGATGTAGATCAACAGGCAGAAACGCCGTTGCCGCTCGAAGTGATACTGCGCAAATTCCCGTTGCAAGGCTGCCGGGGCAGCTTTTTTCAGCACTTCATCTTCAATGGTCTTGAACATCACTTGCCTTGTTTTCCCTGGAATACCCGGACGCACACGGATGTCGGCTGAAGCTTGAATAAAAGCAGGCCAACGCGGTGTTGTCCAATAGCCCACCGGGTTGGTGGTGCCGCGTTGATCGCACCGGGTGAACAAATACGTTGGGATTTTTCCGGCGGGCTGTGGCACACTTTTGGCCATTTGTTCCGCTATTACATATTAAATTCCGCTATAGCGGAAAAGTAAATTGTTTCTCAAGCAGGAGATCCACCATGAGCATCACTCGTTATGGCACCGGCAGTACCGCCGGAGGCGGTCAGCCGCGTCCTTTCGCCCGCGCCGTTGAAGCCGACGGCTGGCTGCATGTGTCCGGACAGGTGCCGGCGGTGGATGGTGAAATCATTGTTGGCGGGATTGTCGAGCAGACTCACCAGACGCTGCGCAACCTGGTGGCGATCCTCGAAGAAGCCGGGTATGGCCTCGAGGACGTGGTGCGCACTGGTGTCTGGCTGGCGGACCCGCGGGATTTCTGGAGCTTCAACAAGGTCTTCTCCGAGTACTTCAGCCCGGAACACGCGCCGGCCCGGGCCTGTGTGCAAGCGAACATGATGGTCGACTGCAAGGTCGAGATCGATTGCGTCGCGTACAAGAAAAAAGCCTGAAGCCCGGGGAGGCCGCAACCATGAGTGACGACACTATCAAGCGTCGGGCCCGCGGGTTGGACCGGGCGTTCGATATCCTCGACTTCCTCAAGGAAATCGGCGAGCCGCTGCGTCCCAACGATATCGCCAACGGCATCGGCAGCCCGAAGTCCACGGTCTATGAGCTGGTGGCGGCCCTGCTGGAACGGCGGATCCTGCAGCCGGTGGGCAAGGACGGGCATGTGTACCTGGGCCGCCAGCTGTACTTCCTGGGGCAGGCGCACTTGCGTCATTTCGACCTCACCCGCGAGGCCAGGCAGGCCCTGCAGGAGATTGTCAGCCAGACCGGCGAAACCGCGCAGATGTGCCTGCTCAACGGGCGCAAATACACGGTGGCGCTGATGCAGGAAGGCCAGCGGCATTTTCGTATTTCCTCGGATATCGGCGAGAACGCGCCGATCCCCTGGACCGCGTCCGGGCGCCTGCTGCTGGCGCACCTGAGCGACCAGCAGATTGTCGAGCTGATTGCCGCCGAGGACTTCATCCTGCCTGACGGCCAGCCACTGCCGTTGGCGCTTTTCCTGGCGCAGATTCGCCAGGCCGGGGTCGATGGGTTCTTCTCCTTCGACAGCGTGGCCGACACCTTCACCCACTGTTTTGCCGCCCCGGTAAAAGACCCGGATGGGGTGGCCATTGCCACCTTGTGCATCGTCGCCCCAAGGGCCGACGCCATTAACAACTACGACGCCTACCGTCGGGTGCTGATCGACAGCGCCAACCGCATGGCCCGGCGCCTCAACGAATAACCCTGGCCGCTGCCGGCCGTGCAAGGAGTGAAAGCATGTCTTCTACGTTGAATATCGCTGCCGTGGAAAAAGGCGCTGCGCCGGTGGGTGCGCACCTGGTGCGCGACGTCAGCTTGCCGGCGCTGGTGCTGCACCGCGCAGCGCTTGAGCACAACATCACCTGGATGCAGCAGTTCGTTGCTGCCAGCGGTGCGCAGCTGGCGCCCCACGGCAAGACCAGCATGACCCCGGCCCTGTTCCGTCGCCAACTGGCGGCCGGTGCCTGGGGCATTACCCTGGCCACCGCCGTGCAGACCCGAGCCGCCTACGCCCACGGCGTGCGTCGGGTGTTGATGGCCAACCAGTTGGTCGGCGCACCGAACATGGCGCTGATTGCCGAGCTATTGGCCGACCCGGACTTTGATTTCCACTGCATGGTCGACCACCCGGACAACGTCGCCGACCTCGGCGGTTTTTTTGCCGCACGTGGCCAGCGCTTGAACGTAATGATCGAGTACGGCGTGGTCGGCGGCCGTTGTGGTTGCCGCAGCGAAGCCGAAGTGCTGGCGCTGGCGGCGGCAATCGAGGCCCATCCGGGCCTGGCCTTGACCGGCATTGAAGGTTACGAAGGGGTGATCCACGGTGAGCAGGCGGTCAGTGGCATTCGTCAGTTCGCCGCCTCCCTGGTGCGCCTGGCCGTGCAGTTGCAAGGCAGCGGGGCGTTCGCCATCGAGCGACCGATCGTCACGGCATCGGGGTCGGCCTGGTACGACCTGATCGCCGAATCCTTCGCGGCGCAGAACGCGGCGGGGCGTTTCCTCAGTGTGTTGCGCCCAGGCAGTTATGTGGCCCACGACCATGGCATCTACAAAGAGGCGCAATGCTGCGTGCTGGATCGCCGTAGCGACCTGCACGAAGGTCTGCGCCCGGCACTGGAAGTCTGGGCCCACGTGCAGTCGTTGCCGGAACCGGGCTTCGCGGTGATTGCCCTGGGCAAGCGCGACGTGGCCTATGACGCCGGCTTGCCGGTGCCGTTGCGCCGCTACCCAGCCGGTGTGATACCGGCGTTGGGTGATGACGTGGCGGCGTGCAAGGTTACGGCGGTGATGGACCAGCACGCCTTCATGACGGTGGCCCCGGGCATTGAATTGCGGGTCGGCGACATCATTTCGTTCGGCACTTCGCACCCGTGCCTGACGTTCGATAAATGGCGCACTGGGTTGTTGGTGGATGAGCAGTTGCGGGTGATTGAAAGCATGCAAACCTGTTTCTAGACCCGCAAACGAGTTGCTGCCTTCGCGGGCAAGCCCACACCAAAAGCTCAGGATTCCCCAGGATAATGAAAACCTTCAGCGGCCCCAATCCACCACGCATCGCCCTGATCGGCGAGTGCATGATCGAGTTGCAACAGCGCGCCGACGGCAGCCTGCAGCAGAGCTTCGGCGGTGACACCTTGAACACCGCGGTCTACCTGTCGCGCGAACTGGGCGAGCGGGCCCGGGTCGATTACGTCACGGCGCTGGGCGATGACAGCTTCAGCGACGCCATGTGCCAGAGTTGGGTGGACGAGGGCATTGGCCTGGGCATGGTCCAGCGCCTGCCGGGGCGCTTGCCGGGTTTGTATTGCATCCAGACCGACGCGGCGGGGGAGCGCCGATTCCTCTATTGGCGCAATGAAGCGGCGGTGCGCGACTGCTTCACCACCGCGGCAGCGACGCCGATCCTGGCCGCGTTGCCCGACTACGATGTGCTGTATTTCAGTGGCATCACCCTGGCCGTGCTGGGTGAGGAGGGGCGCAAGAAGCTCATCGAAACCCTGGTCGAGGCGCGTCAGCGCGCAGCGCAGATCGTCTTCGACAACAACTACCGTCCACGCCTGTGGAGCAGTGTCGAACAGGCGCGGACGGCGTATCGCGAGGTGCTGCCCTATGTCGACCTGGCGCTGCTGACCCTGGACGACGAGCAGGCGCTGTTCCACTTTTCCGGGGCTGAGGCGGTGTTTGCCGCGTACCAGCAGATCGGTACGCCGCAGGTGGTGCTCAAGCGGGGCGCCGAGTCGTGCCTGATTCGCTGTAACGGCGAGCATTTCGAAGTGGCAGCGCAACGCGTCGACCAGGTGCTGGACACCACGGCCGCCGGTGATTCATTCAGTGCGGCGTACCTGGCCAGCCGGCTGGGTGGCGGCACTCCGGCGCAGGCGGCAGAGGCCGGTCACCGCTTGGCCAGTCGAGTGATCCAGGTCCCGGGGGCGTTGATTCCCAGGGTCTGAAGCCGGGCTCAGTCGCGGTAGAACACCTGCACCAGGTGATAGCCGAACTTGCTCTTGATCGGCCCGTGGACCACGCGCAATGGCTTCTTGAAAATCACCGCATCGATGGCGCCGACCATTTGCCCGGGCCGTACTTCGCCGAGGTCGCCGCCGCGCTTGCCGGACGGGCAGGTAGAGTATTTCTTGGCCAGCACATCGAACGCCTCGCCCTTGGCGATGCGTTGCTTGAGCTGTTCGGCCTCATCGGCGGTTTTCACCAGAATATGGCGGGCTTGAGCTTTCATTCGGACAGTTACCCTGGAACGGTGGTGGCGGCGGGGCGCGATTATGCCTGATATCCGCCTGCGGGGCGGATCATCTGGCGAATCTTGCCGGCCAGTTGCTCGATGGTAAACGGCTTGGCCAGCAGGTCCATGCCCTCGTCGAGGAAGCCCTGGCGTTCGGCGGCCTGTTGCGCATAACCGGTCATGAACAGCACTTTCAGCTCGGGGCGATGCTGGCGGGCAATCTCCGCCAGTTGCCGGCCATTCATCCCGGGCAGGCCGACGTCGGTCACCAGCAGATCGATGCGCAACTCCGATTCCAGCAAGGGCAACGCGCTGTGGGCATCTTCGGCGGCCTGGGTGTTGTAGCCCAGTTCCGTGAGCACGTTGAGCACCAGCAGACGCACCGCCGGATCGTCCTCCACCAGCACCACCGACTCACCGGCGACCGCGAAGGCGCCGCCCAGGTTCGGCGTGGGCACCGCCGCCAGCGCCGGGCTGTGCAGGCGCGGCAGGTACAAGCGCACGCAGGTGCCCTCGCCGGGTTCGCTGCTTAGGGTGGCGTGGCCGCCGGATTGCTGGGCAAAACCGTAGATCATCGACAAGCCCAGGCCGGTGCCCTGGCCAATGGGCTTGGTGGTGAAAAAGGGGTCGAAGGCCTTGGCCAGGACGCGTGGACTCATGCCGGAGCCATTGTCGCGCACGCCGAGCATTACGTAGTCGCCCGCCTTGACCGGTTCCAGGGTGCTGATGTCGCTGCCGTCGAGGTAGCTATTGGCGGTTTCAATCAGTAATTCACCGCCGTCGGGCATGGCATCGCGGGCGTTGATCACCAGGTTGAGCAGGGCATTTTCCAACTGCCCGGCGTCGGTATTGACCGGCCACACGCCGGGGGCCAGATCGAACTTCAATTCGATCTGTTCACCCTTGGTCCGGCGGATCAACTCTTCGAGCGAGCGCACCAGGCTGTTGGGGTCCAGCGGTTGGCGATCCAGCGATTGCCGGCGGGAGAAGGCCAGCAGGCGGTGGGTCAGGGCGGCGGCACGATTGGCCGAGGCCACGGCCGCCTCGGCGAAGCGCCCGATGTCCTCGGTACGGCCATCGTCGATGTAGCGCTGGATCAGGTCCAGGCTGCCGATGATGCCGGTCAGCATGTTGTTGAAGTCATGGGCAATGCCACCGGTGAGCTGTCCCACCGCTTCCATTTTCTGCGCATGGCGCAAGGCATCCTCGGCCCGTTCACGCTCGAACATTTCGTTCTGCAGGCGCTGGTTGACCTCGGCCAGCGCCTGGGTGCGCGCGGCTACCCGTTCCTCGAGGGTTTCATTGAGGTTGCGCAGGGCTTCCTCGGTCTGTTTGCGCTCGGTTTCGTCGATCACGAAAATGTAGAAACCATTCACCGAGCCATCCGGGCCGAAGCGCGGCAGGTACTTCATCAGCGCGTACCGCGGGCGACCGTCGCGGTGCGGGGAGTAGGCCTCGAAGCTGCAGGCCTTGCCGGCCAGCGTCGCCTGGATATGCTCCAGCCGCGTGGCATACATGTCCGCGCCGAGAATCTCGAGGATGGATTTGCCGTACAACTCCTGCGGGGTCATGCCGTACCAGTCGAGGTAGGCGCTGTTGTTCAGGCGAAAGCGTTGCTCGTGGTCGACATAGCCGATCAGCACCGGCATCGCGTTGATGATCAGTTGCAGTTCGGTCTGGCTTTGGCGCAGCGCCTGTTCGGTGTGCTTGCGCTCGGTCAGGTCGAGGGCGGCGCCGAGAAAGCGGATCGGCCGGCCGTGGTGATCCTTGTAGCAGCGCCCCCGGGCAAACACCCAGCGCACCTCGCCATTGGCCTGCAGCAGACGGTATTCCTCGGCGTATTCGCCGGCGTGGCTGATGCAGTGCTTGATGCTGCGCGTGACCATGGCCCGGTCTTCCGGGTGTACGCCGTGCAGGTACTCGCTGATGGGCAACTGGCTGGCGCGGCTCGGGTCGACGCCGTGCAACTGGGCGAAATGGGCATCGGCGAGAAACCGGTCGCTGCCGATATCCCAGTCCCAGGTGCCGACCGACTCGGTGGCGGCCAGGGCCAGTTGCAGGCGCTGCTCGCTGTCTTGCTGGGCCTTGAGGCTGGCGTCCGAGCGTTGCTTGAGCTCCAGGGCGATGCGCCGGCGTTCGTTGGTTTCGATGGCGGTGACCAGGATCCCGGCCACCAGCCCATGTTCGTCGCGTATCGGGCTGTAGGTCAGGTCCAGCCAGAATTCCTGTTCCTGGCCCTCGCGTTGCAGGCTGAACCGTTGCTCGCTGTAGGAGCGCACCTGGCCCTGCAGCACCGCGTGGTAGATCGGGGTGGTGAAATCTTCGAGCTCCGGCCACGTCAGGTGCGTCGGCTGGCCGAACGCCTCGGGGTGTTTGTTACCGGCCAGCAGGGCGAAGCCGTCGTTGTAGATCTGCGCCAGTTGCGGGCCCCAGAGCAGGAGCATGGGCATCGGCGAGTGAATCACGATGTCCACCGCGGTGCGCAGGCTCTGTGGCCACTGGCTGGCAGCCCCCAGCGGGCTTTGTGTCCAGTCGAGGCGGGCAATCAGGGCCTGGGCGTCGCCGCCGTTGGGGGAGTGATTCATCGCGAATTCCTGCGTCCTGTCATCGGGCATGTCGAGGATGTAGACGCCTGGCGGCCGGAAAAGTCTCGCCGCTGCCCGATTTCATTGCGACCAGCGCTACTCCTGCAATTCCGGGCGTTGGCGAAATTGCTCCAGGGCCTCTGGATTGGCCAGGGCGTCGGTGTTTTTCACCGGCCGGCCGTGCACCACATTGCGCACCGCCAGCTCGACCACCTTACCGCTGATGGTGCGCGGGATGTCGCTGACCGCGAGGATTTTTGCCGGCACATGACGCGGTGTGGTGTTGGCGCGGATCACCTGGCGAATCTGCTGCTCCAGGGCCTCGTCCAGTACCACTCCGTCGGCCAGGCGCACGAACAGCACCACGCGCACGTCGTCCTGCCACTGTTGGCCGATGGCGACGCAATCCTGCACCTGCGGGACCTTTTCCACCTGGCGGTAGATTTCCGCGGTACCGATGCGCACGCCGCCGGGGTTAAGCACGGCGTCGGAGCGGCCATGGATCATCCAGCTGCCATGGGGCAGTTCTTCGGCGTAGTCGCCCTGGGCCCAGACGCCGGGGAATTGGCTGAAGTAGGAGTCGTGGAGTTTTTCCTGCTGTGGGTCATTCCACAGGCCAATGGGCATGGCCGGAAAGTGCCGGGTGCAGACCAGTTCGCCTTTCTCGCCAATCACCCGCTGGCCGGCGTCGTTCCACACTTCGATGGCCATGCCCAGGCCCTTGCCCTGCATTTCGCTGCGGCGCACCGGCAGCCACGGGTTGCCGGCAACAAAGCAGGAGATGATGTCGGTGCCGCCGGACATCGAGGCCAGGCACAGGTCAGGCTTGATCTGCCGGTAAACGTAGTCGTAGCTGTGGGGCGACAGCGCCGAGCCGGTCGAGAGCAGGGTCTTGAGGCTGCTCAGGTCGTGGCTCAAGCGCGGCTGCAGGCCGTGGCTTTCCAGGGTGGCCAGGTATTTGGGGCTGGTGCCGAAGACGGTGATGCGCTCGTGCTCGATCAGGTCGAGCAAGCGTTGCGGTCCAGGGTGGAAGGGCGAGCCGTCGTACAACACGATGCTGCTGCCCACGGCGAGTGCCGAGACCAGCCAGTTCCACATCATCCAGCCGCAGGTGGTGTAGTAGAACAACCGGTCGGCGGCCCCGAGGTCGACATGCAGGCCGTGTTCCTTGACGTGTTGCAGGAGCACGCCCCCGGTGCTGTGGATGATGCATTTGGGCACGCCGGTGGTGCCACTGGAATAGAGGATGTACAGCGGATGGGCGAAGGGCACGGCGACAAATTCAGGCTCGCCGCCGGGCCGATAAAAGTCCTGCCACAGGCTGACGCTGGCCTGGCTCAGATAGTCCTCGGTACGCGCCTGGGGACGGGCGTACGGCACGATGATCAGGTGTTCCAGGGACGGCAGGCGCTGGAGTATTTCGTTGAGCTTGGGGGTTTGGTCGATGGTCTTGCCAGAATAGTGATAACCGGCACAGGTAATCAGCACCTTGGGTTCGATCTGGCCGAACCGGTCGATCACCCCCTGGGTGCCGAAGTCCGGCGAAGAACAGGACCAGACCGCCCCCAGGCTGGTGGTGGCAAGCATGCCGACCAGGGTTTGCCAGGTGTTGGGCATGCACGCCGCGACCCGGTCGCCAAGGCCGACGCCGGCCGCTTGCAGGCTCTTCTGCAGGCCGGCCACGTGGCTGGCCAGCTCGGCAAAACTCAGCTGTTCGCGCTGGCCATCTTCGCCGATGGCGATCACCGCCACCGCGTCGTCGCGCCGGCGCAACAGGTGTTCGGCAAAATTCAGGGTGGCCCCGGGAAACCACTCGGCGCTGGGCATCTGCCGGCCTTCACGCAACACCGTTTCAGGGAGCTGGTGGAAGGTGATGCCGAAGTAGTCGACGATGGCCTGCCAGAAGTCTTCGCGCTGGTCGATGCTCCACTGGTGCAGGGCCGGGTAGTCGGCGATTGCCAGGGTGTGGCGCTGGTTGCACAGACGTCGGAAGGCTTCCATGCGGGTCTGGGCGATGCGTTCGGGGCTGGGTTGCCAGAGGATTTCGGACATGACTTGCCTCTTGTTTTTAGGGGGGCAGGTGGCGCTGTGCGTGGGTTACTGCGCCAGCCACCCGCCATCGATATTCCACGCCGCGCCACGCACCTGGCTGCCGGCGTCGCTGCAGAGGAACAGCACCAGTTCGCCCAGTTGCGGCGGGGTGACAAATTCCAGCGACGGTTGTTTCTCGGCCAGCAGGTCATGCTGCGCTTGCTGCGGCTCGACACCGGCGGCGGCGCGGTCATCGATCTGCTTCTGCACCAGCGGTGTCAGCACCCAGCCGGGGCAAATGGCGTTGCAGGTGATGTTGCTGGTGGCGGTTTCCAGGCCGACCACCTTGGTCAGGCCGATCACCCCATGCTTGGCGGCGACGTACGCGGCCTTGCCCACTGACCCGACCTGGCCATGCACCGAGGCGATATTGATGATCCGTCCCCAGCCCTTGGCGCGCATGCCCGGCAGGCTCAGGCGGGTGCTGTGGAACACCGAGGACAGGTTGATCGCGATGATCGAGTCCCAGCGTTCCACGGGGAAGTCCTCCACGGCGGACACGTGCTGGATCCCGGCGTTGTTGACCAGGATGTCGATGCCACCGAACTCGCGCTCGGCGTAGGCGAGCATCTCGGCGATTTGCGCCGGATCGCTGACGTCGGCCGGGTGATGGCCGACCTTGCCGCCGAATTGCCCGACGTCGGCGATGACCTGGGAGGCGTCGCCAAAACCATTGAGGACCAGGTTGGCGCCGGCCTTGGCCAGGCTCAGCGCGATGCCCAGGCCGATGCCGCTGGTGGAGCCGGTGACCAGTGCGGTCTTGCCCGATAGAGATGTCATGAATGCCTCACACAATGCCGGTGGCGTAGAAGGTAGCGATAACGACGAAGACCGCCAGGGTCTTGATCAGCGTAATACAGAAAATGTCTTTGTAGGCTTCGCGGTGGGTCAGGCCCGTGACCGCCAGCAGGGTAATCACCGCGCCGTTGTGGGGCAGGGTGTCCATGCCGCCACTGGCCATGGCCGCCACCCGGTGCAGCACTTCCAGGGGGATGTTGGCGGCATGGGCGGCGGCGATGAAGTCGTTGGCCATGGCGGCCAGCGCGATGCTCATGCCGCCCGAGGCGGAACCGGTGATGCCGGCCAGCAGGGTCACGGTAATTGCTTCATTGACCAGCGGGTTGGGGATGCTTTTGAGCCAGTCGGCCAGCACCAGGAAGCCCGGCAGGGAGGCGATGACCGCACCGAAGCCGTATTCCGAGGCGGTGTTCATGGCCGCCAGCAGGGCGCCGCTGACCGCACTCTTGCTGCCTTCGGCGAGCTTGCTGCGAATCGCCTGGAAGCCGAACACCAGCACCATCAGGATGCCTACCAGCAAGGCTGCCTGCACGGCCCAGATGGCGGTGAGC
The DNA here is from genome assembly GCF_900187635.1 of Pseudomonas sp. Irchel 3H3. Taxonomy (NCBI): domain Bacteria; kingdom Pseudomonadati; phylum Pseudomonadota; class Gammaproteobacteria; order Pseudomonadales; family Pseudomonadaceae; genus Pseudomonas; species Pseudomonas sp. Irchel 3H3. Next base: position 18,719 of record NZ_FYEC01000027.1, read on the forward strand.
TTGGCGATTTCGGTGGTCACCGGCGCGGTCATGCCGGGCAGGCTGAGGCTGTGGGTCTTGCCGTACCACTGGGGAATCCAGTGGGTGAACAGCAGGTTCATGATGCCCACCGCCAGCAGCGGCGACAGGGCCAGCCAGGGGTTGGGCAGCTTGATATCCTCGGCGGTTTCCGGTTCGTTGCGCAGCACGCTGCCATAACCTTCACCGCTGCGCTGGGCCTTGTTGCGCTGGCGCTGGAGAAACAGCATGCCGGCGCAGAACACGAAAATCGTGCCAATTACTCCCAGCCACGGCGCAGCCCAGGCGGTGGTGTTGAAGAAGGTACTGGGGATGATGTTCTGGATTTGCGGGGTGCCCGGCAGGGCATCCATGGTGAACGAGAAAGCGCCGAGGGCGATGGTGGCCGGGATCAGCCGCTTGGGAATGTTGCTCTGCTTGAACATCTCGGCCGCGAAGGGGTACACCGCGAACACCACGACGAACAGCGAGACGCCGCCGTAGGTGAGCAAGGCGCAGACCAGCACGATCACCAGCATCGCCTGGCGGGTGCCCAACAGGCGGATGGCGGCGGCCACGATCGAGCGCGAGAAGCCCGACAGCTCGATCAGCTTGCCGAACACTGCACCGAGCAGGAAGACCGGGAAATACAGTTTGATGAAGCCGACCATTTTCTCCATGAACACCCCGGTAAAGGCGGGCGCAACGGCGGAGGGGTCGGTCAGCAGGACGGCGCCAAGGGCGGCAATCGGGGCAAAGAGGATAACGCTATAGCCACGGTAGGCTGCGAGCATCAGCAGCGCGAGGGCTGCCAAGGCAATGATCACACTCATGGTGTGTCTCCTTCGATTGTTATTTTTTTAGGGGGTAAAGCAGGTGTGGAAGGGGCTATAGCGGGTTTTGTGCCAGGTCTTTAAGTTGTTGATTTATAAGGTTTATTTTCTTTGTTGGTAATATTTTTTAATAATTTGTCTCAGTATTGAGATATTTGTCGACGGGGATAACGTCATCGCGGGCAAGCCTCGCTCCTACAGGGGAGGGTAAACGCCTGTAGGGGCAGGGCTTACTCGTGATAGCGCAGTACTTGTCTCTCTATAAAGACTAAAGTCTCAATAGGGAGACTCGACAATCCCCAGCGCCACCATCTTCTTGTACAAGGTCGACCGCCCCAGCCCCAGCCGAACCGCAGCTTGCGGCACCTTGCCCGCGCATTGGGCCAGGGTGTTCTGGATCAACTGCCGGTCGAAACGTTCGCGGGCGGCGCTGAAGGTTTCGTTCAGTTGGGGCTCGATCAGCACGGCTGCCGCGCGTTGCACGGGCACCAGGCTGCCGATTGCCGCGCGAATTTCGCTGGCGTCGAGGATCAGGTCGTCGCTGAGCAGTGCCGCCCGCTCCAGCACGTTGCGCAGTTCGCGGATGTTGCCCGGCCAGGCGTGTTGGCCCAGCAATTCCAGGGCCGGTTGGTCGAGTTCGTGCTGGCTGCGCAGTTCTTCGAGAATCGCTTCGCTCAAGGCGGGCAGGTCGTCGAGGCGCTCGCGCAGGGGCGGCACCTGGATCGGCAGGACGTTGAGGCGGTAATACAGGTCGGCGCGAAACTCGCCGCGTTTGATCGCCGCTTCAAGGTCGGTGGAGGTCGCGGCGATCACTCGCACGTCACTCTGGATCATTTCATTGGAGCCCACCGGCTCGAATTCCTTCTCCTGCAGCACCCGCAGCAATTTGCTTTGCAGGGGCAGGGGCATGTCGCCGATCTCATCGAGAAACAGCGTGCCGCCCTGGGCGATTTGCAGCTTGCCGGCGCGTCCCTTGCGATCGGCGCCGGTGAAGGCGCCGGGGGCCGTGCCGAAAAACTCGGCTTCCAGCAACGCTTCGGGAATCGCCGCGCTGTTGATGCTGACAAAAGCTTTATGTGCCCGGGGCGAGGCGCTGTGAATTGCCTGGGCCAGCAGTTCCTTGCCGGTACCGGTTTCCCCCAGCAGCAACACCGGCGAGTCGGTGCTGGCGCTGCGTCGGGCACGGCGCTTGACCTCCAGGCTGGCGGCGCTGGTGCCGATGAAATGGGCAAAGGTGTACTTGGCCTGGCGGGCCCGCAGCAAGGAGCGGGTGGAGGCCAATTCTTCCTGCATGCTCAGGTAGCGCTTGAGCATCGGCGACAGGCTGCGCAGCTCATCGAACAGGGCAAAGCCGATGGCACCGATCACGGTCCCGGCATCGTCGTGGATCGGCAGGCGCATCACCACCAGTGGTTCCTTGGAGGTGTCCTGCATGTCCAGCAGGATCGGCCGGCCGCTGCGCACCACCTCACGCAGCAAACTGCCGGGGATCACGCTTTCGCAGGCCTTGCCGATGGCCACGGCGGCGGATTCCAGGCCAAAGCGCCGGGCATAGCGCTCGTTCATCCAGACGATGTTGGCGTCGCGGTCGACTATCACCGTGCCTTCGCTGGATTGCTCGATGATCTCGAACAGTGAGCGGATCGCCAGCGAGCGTACGCGTTGGTAGTCCTTGAGGTTTTCGCCGGTGTTCATCGGTTCATTTCCCAGAGGTGTGTGGGGTGTGGTGGCCTCATCGCGAGCAAGCTCGCTCCTACATTTTTCAACCACAGATCCAATGTGGGAGCGAGCTTGCTCGCGATGGGGGCAACACGGGCCGGCGGCAGACGCGCAATCATGACCACCCCGGATGCGCTGCAGCCAACAGCTCCTTGGTATAGGGATGCTGCGGCGCATCGAACACATCATGACTGGCGCCGCGTTCAACCACCTTGCCGTCCTTGATCACGATCATGTCGTGGGCCAGGGCGCGGACCACCGACAGGTCGTGGCTGATGAACAGGTAGGTCAGGCCATGTTTTTCCTGGAGTTGGCGGAGCAGGGCGACCACCTGTTTTTGCACGGTGCGGTCCAGCGCCGAGGTCGGTTCGTCGAGCAGGATCAGCGCCGGCTTGAGCACCAGGGCGCGAGCGATGGCGATGCGTTGGCGCTGGCCACCGGAAAACTCATGGGGGTAACGATGGCGGCTCTGTGGGTCCAGGCCGACTTCCTTGAGCACCTGGATCACCTGGGCTTCACACTCTTGGGCGGTGCATTGGCTGTGGACCTCCAGGCCTTCGCTGATGATCTGCGCCACCGACATCCGCGGGCTGAGGCTGCCGAAGGGGTCCTGGAACACCACCTGCATCTGTTTGCGCCAGGGCCGCAGTTGCTTCTGGTTGAGGCCGTCCAGTGCCTCGCCCTGGAAGCGGATGCTGCCCTCGGAGTCGAGCAGGCGCAGGATCGCCTGGCCGAGAGTCGACTTGCCTGAGCCGGATTCGCCGACGATGCCCAGGGTCTTGCCCCGTTGAATGCTCAGGCTGATACCGTCCACGGCATGCAGCCAGGTTTTGCGCTGGAACAGCCCGCCGCCGAGGGGGAAACGCACGTTCAGGTCGGCAACTTCCAGCACCGCCTCGCGTTCATCCCGGGGCAGCGCTTCACCTTCCGGCTCGGCGTTGAGCAGCACGCAACTGTAAGGGTGCTGGGGTGCGGTGAACAGGGTTTCACAGGCGGCCTGTTCGACGATCTCGCCGCCGCGCATCACGCAGACACGCTGGGCGATGCTGCGCACCAGGTTGAGGTCATGGCTGATCAGCAGCAGCGACATGCCCAGGCGTTGCTGCAGCGACTTGAGCAACAGCAGGATCTTGCGCTGCACCGTCACGTCCAGCGCGGTGGTGGGCTCGTCGGCGATCAGCAATTCCGGTTCGCAGGCCAGCGCCATGGCGATCATCACCCGTTGCCGCTGGCCGCCGGAGAGCTGGTGCGGGTAGGCCTTGAGGCGTTCCTTGGGTTTGGCGATGCCCACCAGGTCGAGTAATTCGAGGATCCGCCGTTGCGCCGCCTTGCCGCCCAGGCCCTTGTGCACCAGCAGGGTTTCGCCGATCTGCTTCTCGATGCTGTGCAGGGGATTGAGGGAGGTCATCGGCTCCTGGAAGATCATCGCGATCCGATTGCCGCGCAGGCTGCGCAAGGTGCCGGCCTCGGCGCCGAGCAATTGTTGGCCACGGTAGCGAATGCTGCCCGAGGACTGGGTGCCACACTCTGGCAGCAGTTGCAGGATCGAGTGGGCGGTCACTGACTTGCCCGAACCGGATTCACCGACCAGCGCCAGGCACTCGCCGGCACGGATGTCCAGGCACAGGTCGCGCACTGCCACCTGGCCGTTGAAGGCCACGTTGAGGTCACGGATTTCGATCAGGTTGTCACTCATGGCAATAGTCCGTTTCAGCATCGTGGATCAAGATCGTGGATCAAGATCGTGGATCAAGATCGTGGATCAAGATCGTGGATCAAACGCGTCGCGCAAGGCTTCGCCGATAAATACCAGCAGAGACAGAATCAGTGCCAGGGTGAAAAACGCCGTCAGCCCGAGCCACGGCGCTTGCAGGTTCTGTTTGCCCTGGCCGATCAGTTCACCCAGCGATGCACTGCCGGCCGGCATGCCAAAACCGAGGAAGTCCAGGGCGGTCAGGGTCGAGATGGCTCCGGTAAGAATGAACGGCAGGTAACTCAGGGTCGCGTTCATGGCGTTGGGCAGGATGTGCCGCACGATCACCTTGCGGTCGTTCAGGCCCAGGGCACGGGCGGCCTTGACGTACTCCAGGTTGCGCCCGCGCAGGAACTCGGCGCGCACCACGTCCACCAGGGCCAGCCAGGAAAACAGCGCCATGATCCCCAGCAGCCACCAGAAATTCGGTTCGACGAAACCAGATAGGATGATCAGCAGGTACAGCACCGGCAGCCCCGACCAGACTTCCAGCAAGCGCTGCCCCAGCAGGTCGACCCAGCCACCGTAGTAACCCTGCAGCGCCCCGGCGGCGATGCCGATCAGCGCGCTGATGACGGTCAGCGCCAGGGCGAACAGGATCGACACCCGGGCGCCGAAGATCACCCGCGCCAGCACATCCCGCGCCTGGTCATCGGTGCCCAGCCAGTTGACCTTGGATGGCGGGCTCGGAGCGGGCTGGTTGAGGTCGTAGTTGGGCGTGTCGTCGCTGAACGGGATCGGCGGGAACAGCATCCAGCCGCCGCCCTGGTGGATCAGTTTCTGCACATAATCGCTGCGGTAGTCGGCCTGGAACGGCAGTTGACCGCCGAACTCCTGCTCGGTGTAGCGCTTGAATGCCGGGAAGTACAGGCTGTCCTGGTAGCTGAGGACCAGCGGTTTGTCGTTGGCGATCAGCTCGCCGCCCAGGGTCAGCAGGAACAGGCCGATGAACAGCCACAGCGACCACCAGCCACGACGGTTTTTCTTGAAACGCTCGAAGCGTCGGCGCGCCAGGGGCGACAGATTGAGCATCAGGCGTTCCTCGCGGCAAAATCGATGCGCGGGTCGACCAGGGTGTAGCACAGGTCTCCGAGCAGTTTTATCAGCAGGCCGAACAGGGTGAAGATGAACAACGAGCCGAACACCACCGGGTAGTCCCGGGATACCGCAGCTTCATAGCTCATGCGCCCCAGGCCATCGAGGGAGAAGATCACCTCGATCAGCAGCGAGCCGGCGAAGAACACACTGATGAACGCCTGGGGAATCCCCGACACCACCAGCAGCATGGCGTTGCGGAACACGTGGCCGTACAGCACCCGGCGCTCGCTCAGGCCCTTGGCGCGGGCGGTGACCACGTACTGGCGGGTGATTTCGTTGAGGAAGGAGTTTTTGGTGAGGATGGTCAGGGTCGCGAAACCGCCGACCACCAGCGCCGTCACAGGCAGCACCAGGTGCCAGAAGTAGTCGGCGATTTTACCCAGGGTCGACAACTGCTCGAAGTTTTCCGAGACCAGTCCCCGCACCGGGAACCAGTTGAGCGAGGTGCCGCCGGCAAAAATCACGATCAGGAACATGGCAAACAGAAAGGCCGGCATGGCGTAGCCGATGATGATCGCGGTGCTGCTCCAGATGTCGAACTGGCTGCCGTGATGCACGGCCTTGCGGATGCCCAGCGGAATCGACACCAGGTAGGTGATCAGGGTCGCCCAGAGCCCGAGGGAAATGGTCACCGGCATTTTTTCCAGGATCAGTTCGGTGACCGTGGCCCCGCGAAAGAAGCTCTTGCCGAAGTCCAGTTGGGCGTAGCTCTTGAGCATCAGCCACAGGCGCTCATGGGCCGGCTTGTCGAAACCGTACTGTTTCTCGATGTCCTTGATCAGTTGTGGATCGAGGCCGCGACTGGCCCGCGAGCCATGGCTCAGGGCATCGCCAGACGCCCCGAGGCTGCCACCCCCGCCAATCCCCTGCAGATGCGCGATGGCCTGTTCCACCGGGCCGCCGGGCGCGGCCTGGACGATGACGAAATTGACTAGCAGGATGATCACCAGGGTCGGGATGATCAGCAGCAAGCGGCGCAATACATAGGCCAGCATCAGCGCGGTCCTCCGGGCTGGCCACGCTTGATGCGTTCGGCGGCCATTTGTTCATTGGTCAGCGGCGTGGTGCTCACTTGCCACCAACTCTCGATGGCTTCGTCATTGCTGGCCGGTACCGCCGGCATGCCAAAGCGGTTCCACCACACCGTGGAGCTGCCCGGCGGGTAGTAGTTGGGAATCCAGTAGTAGTTCCATTGCAGCACCCGGTCCAGGGCGTGGGCATGGCGCAGCATGTCGGCCTGGGTGGTGGCCTTGACCAGGCCGTCGAGCAGGCGGTCGACGGCGGGGTTCTGCAAGGCCATGTAGTTGTTGGCGCCGGGGTCGTTGGCCGCGGCCGAGCCGAAATAGTTGAACAGCTCACCACCCGGCGAGGTGCTGACTGGGTAGCCGGTGACGATCATGTCGTAGTCGCGGCTCATCAGGCGATTGACGTACTGCGAGGAGTCGATCAGGCGGATATTGAGGTGAATGCCGATCTGCGCCAGAGTGCGTTTGTAGGGCAACAACAGGCGATCCATGCCGTTCTGGCTGATCAGGAAGGTGAACGCCAACGGCTCGCCCTGGGCATTCACCAGCCGATCGCCGTCGGGTTTCCAGCCGGCCTGTTCCAGCAAGTCCAGGGCTTGCAGTTGCTTGTCGCGAATCAGCCCGCTGCCATCGGTTTTCGGCGCTTCGAAGACCTGCGTGAAGACCTCGTCGGGAATCTGTCCGCGCAGTGGTTCGAGAATCGCCAGTTCGTCGGCATCCGGCAGTTGGCGTGCGGCCAACTCGGTGTTGGAGAAGAAGCTCTGCTGGCGGATGTACAGGTCCCGCATCATCTGCCGGTTGCTCCACTCGAAATCCCAGAGCATGGCCAGGGCCTGGCGCACGCGGCGGTCCTTGAACATCGGGTTCTGCAGGTTGAACACAAAACCCTGGGACGTTTGTGGAGCCTGCTTGGCCAGGTGGGCTTTCTGCAGGCGGCCGTCGTTCAGGGCCGGACTGTCGTAGCCGATGGAATAACCGGTGGCGGAGAACTCGCGGTTATAGTCGTAGGCGCCGCCGCGCAAGACCTGGCGCGCCACGTCGGTGTCGCCAAAGTACTCGATGCTGAAGCGGTCGAAATTGTACAGGCCGCGGCTGACGGGCAGGTCCTTGGCCCACCAGTCGGGGTTGCGCTCGAAGGTGATGCTGCGCCCGGAGTCGATCTTGCTGACTCGGTACGGGCCGCTGCCCAGGGGCGCTTCGTAGCCGCCACCATTGGCGAAGTCGCGGCTTTTCCACCAGTGTTCGGGGAACACCGGCAAGGTCGCGATATCCAGTGCCAGGGTGCGATTCTGGTTGTTCTTGAAGTCGAAGCGAATGGTCCGTGGCGACTCGACCTCGACGCCTTTGACGTCGGCAAACTGCGTGCGATAGCGCAGGCTGCCCTGGGTCATCAGCAGGTCGAAGGTGTAGCGCACGTCCTCAGCGGTGATGGCGCGGCCGTCGGCAAAGCGGGCTTTGGGGTTGAGGTAGAAGCGCAGCCACATACCGTCCTCGGCGCGTTCCATTTTTTCCGCAACCAGTCCGTAGACAGTGTAGGGCTCGTCCAGCGAGCGTTGGGCCAGGGGCGAATACACCATGCCATCGAGCTGGCTGACGCCGATGCCTTTGTCGATGTAGGGCGAGACGTGGTCAAAGCGCCCGATCTCAATGGCCGAACGGCGCATGCTGCCGCCCTTGGGGGCTTGTGGATTGGCATAGGCAAAATGGCTGAAACCGGCAGGGTACTTGGCCGGTTCGCCGTAGACGGTGAGGGCGTGCTGGGGAGCTGCGTTCACGGTGGTCGCGCTCAGCAGCAAGGCCAGGACCGTGGAGATCAATGAGGAGAAAGCCAGTCGCATTGTCAGCCTTAAGAGCCGGGTGATCGATGGTTCGATTTGTACGCTAGCGGCGCAGGCCTGGCCAGCCAAAAACGTTCGGCACAAACACAACGGCCCACCAGAAGGCGGGCCGTTGTTCAAGCAGTCGGCTGTGGATCAGTCCTGGCGGCTGGTCACTTCCAGCAGGTGGTAACCGAACTGGGTCTTGACTGGGCCTTGTACGGTGTTGACCGGGGCGCTGAAGACCACGGTGTCGAATTCCTTGACCATCTGGCCTGGACCGAACGAACCCAGGTCGCCGCCTTGACGGCTGGACGGGCAGGTGGAGTTGGCTTTGGCAACTTCGGCGAAATCAGCGCCGCCTTCGATCTGGGCTTTCAGTTCGTTGCACTTGGCTTCGCTGGCAACCAGGATGTGACGGGCAGTGGCTTTGGCCATGGGAAGAATCTCCATTCAATGTTCAATAAAGTGCTGAGCCTACCGGATTCAGAGGGCTATTTCTCGTCAATCTGCTGCCTGATCCTGAGCCAAGGGGCCGCCGGTCGAAAATATTGCACCACCCATGATTCAGACGCCGGCCTGCTTCAGGCGCTCGGCGTGCTCCAGGTACAGGGCCACGGGATTGATGCCCAGGCGCACCAGGCCAGTGGTCTGGTTGATGCTGTCCATGTGATCCAGCGGGTAGTCTGAGCGCAGGACCGTGCCCAGGTGCGAGCTGAAGCGCCCGACCATGCCGTCGTTCTGCTCGGCCTCGCGGATGAAAAAGCGCGAAAAGTTGCGGCAGAACAGGTGCAGCGGATCGAGGGCGTTAGGGCCCTCATCCCGCAGGCGCCCCTGCACAGTGCCACTCCAGGAGTAATAGCGAACGCCGTTGACCTGCTCTTCGCCGTTGCCGCCCCAGGTGTCGGGCAAGCCTTGTGGGTATTTGCCATTGAAGGCGGTGACGCCCTCGGTGGTCAGGGCGTTGAGGGCGGCGATGGCGTTCTGCGGGATTTTCGGACTGCCGCTGATAAATCTGAGGAACTCGACAAACAGCGTCGAGACCGCCGCCGCGACCTGCTCGGGCAGATGCCCGGGGGTCAGCGCCTGGCGCAGGCGGTCGGCCAGTTCCGAGCCATGGTTCGGCCCGCTGACCGAAGTAATCGAGGCCACATGCCCGGGTGCCAGCGCCGCCGCATAACGCGCCGCGAGGGCGCCTTGGCTATGGCCGATCAGGTTGACCTTGGCGGCACCGGTTCCGGCCCGCACCAGCTCGATCTGTGTCAGTAATTGCTGGCCGCGCAGTTCGTTGCTGTGGGTGGCGGAGAGATAGGGGATGAACACGTGGGCGCCGGCGTTGCGCAAGGCCTGTTTGACGCCGTGGAAGAGATCGAGATTGCCGATACTGTCGAACCCGAAGAGGCCGTGAACCAGCATGATCGGGTAATGGGTGCTTGCATTCCGTTGCATAAGCGTGCCTGTATTCCGTGGGGTCGGGAATTGTTTCGCGTTCTCACTCTAATCCAGGCCACACCGGGGCGATGTGCGAAAAAGCCGCTGTCGGTTGTTGAAGGCGGAATAGAAGTGGCAGGAGGAGTCGGTGGTGAACCTTGCCGTTGCGCGCCAAATCGGCGCAACGGCGTATTCAGTCAAGAGCCTGTGGGCTTCAGGTATTGCGCAGCTTGCGGCTGGCCTCGCGCAGGAGCTGCTCAGTCGCCTCCCAACCCAGGCAACCGTCCGTCACCGACACCCCGTAGCGCAGGGACGGCCCCAGCGCCTGGCACCCTTCGAACAGGTGGCTCTCTAGCATCATGCCGATCAGTGCGCGATTGCCGTTCAGGCGTTGCTCCAGCACGTCGTTGAACACCGCTGGCTGGCGCAGGGGATCCTTGCCGCTGTTGGCATGGCTGCAATCGACCATGATCCGCGACGCGATGTTCAGCCGCTGCAGGTCGTCCTCGATCCGGGCCACGTGGTGCTGGTCGTAGTTGGGGCCGCGATGGCCGCCGCGCAACACCAGGTGGGTGTCCGGGTTGCCCTGGGTCTGGATGATCGCCGGATGGCCCTGGCTGTCGACGCCGAAGTGGCGGTGCGGGTGGGCGGCCGAGCGCATGGCATCGGTGGCGACGCCCACGCCGCCGTCGGTGCCGTTCTTGAAGCCGACCGGCATGCCCAGGCCGCTGGCCATTTCCCGGTGGATCTGCGATTCGGTGGTACGTGCACCGATAGCCACCCAACTGAGCAGGTCATCGAAGTAGCTGGCGGCCATCGGTTGCAGCAACTCGGTGGCAACCGGCAGGCCGAGGCGCAGCATCTCGCGCATCAATTCCCGGGACAGGTTCAGGCCGCCGACCATGTCGTCACTGCCGTCCAGGTGCGGGTCGTAGGCCAGGCCTTTCCAGCCCACCGTGGTACGCGGTTTTTCGACATAGGCACGCATCACCAGGAGCATCTCGGCGCTGACTTCGTGGGCGAGTCGGGCGAGTTTGCCGGCGTATTCGAGGGCCGATTGCGGATCGTGGATCGAGCAGGGGCCGACGACGACCAGCAGGCGCGAGTCTTCACCTTCAAGGATGGCGCGGATGGCTTGGCGATGGGTGGCGACCTGTTGGCTCAGGGCGAGGCTCAGGGGCAGTTGTTGCTTGAGCTGCAATGAGCTGGGCAGACGCTGGGTCAGTGCTTCGTTGGCAGGGTTGTGGGTGGACAGCGGCAGAGCGGATACGCGGGAGTTCATATTCAGGCTTCCTGGGCTGGCGGCGGGTTCGTGCCCGCGCGCTCGGCCCTACTGGGGTGTTCGACAATTGGCCGTGTTGGCTGGGTGTGTGCGCTTGCCACCTGTGGGTGACCGATCGGAGGCGGCAGGCTGTCCCGAGCGGAGGCTGGTAAATCGCCAGGCGGTAAAACTGTCGTGACGGTAATAAGTGGTGTAGTTCATGGGGTAATTCCTTGAAGTCAGTGATGTTGCTAAAAAGTTAGGGCCTTGAAAAAACAAAACCCCCGGTCGGGGAGCCGACCGGGGGTTGAGAATTCTCTGGCAGGCGACCCCTTGAGTAGTGGCCGCCGTGTAGGTATCAGGCGCGCCAGTGGCTAAACCAATACCCAAAATAAAAGTTTGCTGGAGCACCGGTGGCATTCGCCCGCGCAGCCGCAGCCGAGCGCAGGGCGCTAGGGGTGCAAAGCTGGGAAGGGGTATGCGACATGCAGGTACGTCTCCGTTGAATGCCCCGAGCTTACTAGAGGCCGGGACGCAGTTTCAATCAGAAAATGCTATCGGGGTGAAGGTTGCTCGCTATGGCTTAAGTCGTGACGCGCTTTATGCCAGACTCGGCGATTGCCTCCGAACCCTCATCAAGGAAAGCTGGGATGACCACACTGACTGTTGCAGCGGCTCAATCGATCTCGATTGCCGGCGATGTCCACGCCAATATTGCCCATCACCAGCGTTTCATCATGGCCGCGGCGAAGCAGGGAGTGCAGGTGCTGGTGTTTCCCGAGCTTTCCCTGAGCGGTTATGAGCGTGGCCTGGCGGCGCAATTGGCGATCGTCCCGGATGCGGCGTTGTTGCAACCCTTGCGGGACCTGGCGCGAGAAGTAGGCGTGACGGCTGTCGTCGGTATGCCGATTCGCCTGTCTGACGATTCCCCGGTGTTGATCGGCGCGCTGGTGCTGGCGGCCGACGGCTCGTTGGCCGTGTACAGCAAGCAGCACCTGCACCCCGGCGAAGAAGTGGCGTTCGCACCGGGGGCGGGCGGCGCACCCTTGATCGTGGGTGATGACACCATTGCGCTGGCGGTCTGTGCCGACTTTTCCCACGCCAGCCATGCGGCAGCGGCCGCTGAAGTAGGGGCGAACATCTATGGTGCCGGGGTGTTGATCACCGAAGGCGGATACGCCGCCGACAGCGCCTTGCTGCAAGGTTATGCGCGCGAACACGGGATGCTGGTCCTGATGGCCAACCATGGTGGCGCGACCGGCGGCTGGGAGTCGGCGGGGCGCAGTGCTATCTGGGCAGCGGACGGCAGGTTGCTCGCCGCCGTTCCCGGGACGGGCGATGCGCTGGTGATCGCCCGTCGCCAGGCGGCGTTATGGCGCGGTGAAGTGGTGCCGGTGCAGCATGCCTGAGCCCGGATTGGCGCTGCGTCTGGCCACCACCGAGGATTTGCCGTTCGCCCGGGCACTGGCCCGGCGCGGCATGCTCAGTTATTACGTGCGCCATGACCTGTTGTGGCTCGACGAGGCGTTCGACGTGGCCTGGGCCGGGCGGCAGAACTGGTTGATTTGCCAGGACGCGGCGGTGCTCGGCTTTACCAGCCTGAGTCGCGACGCTAATGCCCTGTACATTCGTGAGTTGCACGTGGTCGAGGCCGCGCGGGGGCGGGGCATCGGCAGTTGGGCGATCGATCAGGTTTTTGCCCTGGCCTGCCAGGAGCGGCGTCCGGCCCTGCGTCTGACGGTGTTCACCGACAACCCGGCGCAAGCCCTTTACCTGCGCATGGGATTGCAGATTGTCGGGCAGGATGATTGCTTCTTGCGAATGCAACGCCAGTGTCCGCGTTGAAAGGTCTGTAAGGCGCGTAGTACAAGCGCTGCAAGATCTATTGAAACCATTTTAAATCTTGGGTTCTGCTAGGTCTGCCGGATGCTTTTTGCTAAGGTGGCGGGCAACCAACAAGACCATATCGCGGGGTGTCTGCTTGATTAGGGTGCTAGTAGTCGATGACCATGATCTCGTTCGTACAGGTATTACACGAATGCTGGCTGACATCGATGGCCTGCAAGTAGTCGGCCAGGCCGAGTCGGGAGAGGAATCCCTGCTCAAGGCGCGCGAACTGAAACCCGATGTGGTGCTGATGGACGTCAAGATGCCCGGCATCGGCGGCCTGGAAGCTACGCGCAAGTTGTTGCGCAGCCATCCGGACATCAAGGTCGTGGCGGTCACCGTGTGCGAGGAAGACCCGTTCCCGACGCGGCTACTGCAAGCGGGCGCGGCAGGCTACCTGACCAAGGGCGCCGGCCTCAACGAAATGGTCCAGGCGATTCGCCTGGTGTTTGCCGGCCAGCGCTACATCAGCCCGCAAATTGCCCAGCAATTGGCAATCAAGTCATTCCAGCCGAGCAACGATTCGCCGTTCGATGCCCTTTCGGAACGCGAGATCCAGATCGCCCTGATGATTGTCGGCTGCCAGAAGGTGCAGATCATCTCCGACAAGCTCTGCCTGTCACCCAAGACCGTGAACACCTATCGCTATCGGATTTTCGAGAAGCTTTCGATCAGCAGTGACGTCGAGTTGACCCTGTTGGCGGTGCGTCACGGCATGGTCGATGCCAGCCTCTGAAATGACTCAAGCCTTTGATCCAAGCGCCTTTCTCGCCACCTGCAGTGGGCGCCCCGGGGTGTATCGCATGTTTGACAGCGATGCGCGCCTGCTCTACGTGGGCAAAGCCAAGAACCTGAAAAAACGCCTGGCGAGCTACTTTCGCAAGACCGGCCTGGCGCCCAAGACGGCGGCGCTGGTGGGCCGTATCGCACAGGTCGAGACCACCATCACCGCCAACGAGACCGAAGCGCTGCTGCTGGAGCAGACGCTGATCAAGGAATGGCGGCCGCCTTACAACATCCTGTTACGCGACGATAAGTCCTACCCCTATGTGTTTCTTTCCGACGGCCAGTTTCCACGCCTGAGCATTCATCGCGGGGCAAAAAAGGCCAAGGGCAAGTATTTCGGTCCTTATCCCAGTGCCGGGGCGATTCGCGAAAGCCTCAGCCTGCTGCAAAAGACCTTTTTCGTCCGCCAGTGTGAAGACAGCTACTACAAGAACCGCACCCGGCCGTGCCTGCAATATCAGATCAAGCGCTGCAAGGCGCCCTGTGTCGGCCTGGTGGAGCCAGAGGTGTACGCCGAGGATGTGCGGCACTCGGTGATGTTTCTCGAGGGCCGCAGCAATGCCCTGACCGACGAACTGTCGGCAGGCATGGAGCAGGCAGCCAGCACCCTGGATTTCGAGCGCGCGGCCGAGTTGCGCGATCAGATTTCCCTGCTGCGCCGGGTCCAGGACCAACAGAGCATGGAAGGCGGCACGGGCGACGTCGATGTGGTCGCGGCATTCATCAACCCGGGTGGCGCCTGTGTGCACTTGATCAGTGTGCGTGGCGGGCGAGTGCTGGGCAGCAAGAACTTTTTCCCGCAGGTGGGTATTGAAGAGGACGTTGCCGAGGTCATGGCGGCGTTTCTCGGACAATATTTCATCAGCAGTCCTGAGCGCGACCTGCCGAGTGAGCTGATCGTCAATGTGGTCCATGAGGACTTTCCCGCGCTCATCGAAGCCATTCACGAGCTGCGCGGTCGCGAGTTGACCATCAGTCACAGGGTCCGTGGCACCCGGGCGCGCTGGCAACAATTGGCAGTGACCAACGCCGAGCAGGCGCTGGGCGCGCGCCTGGCCAATCGTCAGCACGTTGCCGCGCGTTTTGACGCCCTGGCTGAAGTGCTGAATCTGGATGAACCGCCACAGCGCCTGGAGTGTTACGACATCAGCCACTCCAGCGGCGAAGCGACCGTGGCGTCCTGCGTGGTGTTCGGCCCGGAAGGGCCGTTGAAATCCGACTACCGCCGCTACAACATCGAAGGGGTGACCCCGGGGGATGACTACGCGGCGATGCATCAGGCGCTGACCCGGCGCTTCAGCAAACTCAAGGACGGCGAGGGCAAGCTGCCGGACATCCTGCTGGTGGACGGCGGCAAGGGCCAGTTGTCGATGGCGCGTGACGTGCTCAATGAACTGGCGGTGCCCGACCTGATTCTGCTGGGCGTGGCCAAGGGCGCGACCCGCAAGGCCGGCTTCGAAACCCTCTACCTGAATGATGCGGCCCATGAGTTCACCCTGCGCGGCGACTCCCCGGCGTTGCACCTGATCCAGCAGATCCGTGACGAGGCCCACCGTTTTGCGATTACCGGGCACCGCGCGCGACGTGGCAAAACCCGCCGCACCTCAACCCTGGAAGGGGTTGCCGGGGTAGGGCCGACCCGGCGTCGGGACCTGTTGAAACATTTTGGTGGATTGCAGGAGCTGTCTCGTGCAAGCATCGACGAAATCGCCAAAGCACCGGGGATCAGTAAAAAGCTCGCAGAGTTGATTTATGCAAACCTGCACAGCGAGTAGAATGCCCCCTCACCTCGTAGCCAGTTGTGCCGATGAATATCCCTAATCTGATCACCGTACTACGCGTTCTGCTTATCCCGATCTTTATTCTGCTGTTCTACATGCCGTATCACTGGAGCTACATGGCCGCCAGTTCGGTCTTTGCGTTCGCTGCGGCGACGGACTGGCTGGACGGTTACCTGGCCCGCCGGCTGGAGCAGAGCACCCCGTTCGGGGCGTTTCTCGATCCGGTGGCAGACAAGCTGATGGTCGCCGTGGCCCTGGTGCTGTTGGTCCAGGAGCACGCCAACCTGTGGCTGACCTTGCCGGCAGCCGTGATCATTGGTCGCGAGATCGTCATTTCCGCCCTCAGGGAGTGGATGGCCGAACTGGGCGCACGGGCCCAGGTGGCCGTGTCGAACCTGGGCAAATGGAAAACCGCCGCGCAAATGCTCGCGCTGGTGATCCTGCTGGCCAACCCGTCGGACTTCAGCTTCTGGGTACTGGTGGGCTATGCCTTGCTGCTGGTCTCGGCCGGCCTGACCTTGTGGTCCATGGTGCAATACCTGCGCGCCGCCTGGCCGCACCTGAAAACCGACGTGCAGAAAAAATAAAACTTTTTTGAATCAAAGGGTTGACGCGTATTCGAATTGCTATAGAATACGCCACACCAAGACGCGGGAATAGCTCAGTTGGTAGAGCACGACCTTGCCAAGGTCGGGGTCGCGAGTTCGAGTCTCGTTTCCCGCTCCAAATATAGACCTGCAAAAGTCACTGGCTTATGCAGGTCAACAAAAAAGACGCTTCGGCGTCTTTTTTCGTTCCAGTACTATCCGCCGACATCGATTATCCAACAAATTTGACATACACCAGTTCAGGGTCGTGTTCGTCAAGATTATCGATTCGCCCGCTCGGTACAAAACCCGCTTTCTTGAACAGTAACTGCGAAGCCGTGTTGGATGCATTGGTTGAAGCAAACAGCTTGGCTGTCTTGCACGCGGCTTCGGCTGCCGCTAGTAAATCGAGCGCTATGCCTTGCCGTTGCTGTGTCGGTGACACGACCACCAGCTCAACGAAGCCATGGCTGAAAAAATCATCGGTAAGTACCAGGTAACCTGCGCACTGATCGGCAGCGACGGCTACCAGGCATTGCTGGCGAACGACGGCATCATGGATAAAGTCGCGACGACTGGCGTGCTGCGTCGCATAGGTATCCAGTGCGATCAGTGCGGGCACGTCCTCGGTCGTCCCGTGGCGGATGAGCCAGTTCAAGCTGATGGGGAACAGGGGGCTGCCGTGGGGCATTGAGAGCATCCTCCCGCCGGTGCTGGTATCGAACGTGTGTTCATCGATTGAGGGTATAGACCTTGCCCGTATTGCCATTCAAGGGCTGTGAGCTGCCCCGCACCCTGCTGCGTGAACTCCTGGGGCAGCAGGTGCGGCGGCGTTAGGTCAAAGCTTCGGCAACTGCCCGATACGCCCCATCATTTCCGTGACGATCTGCAGGTCCAGCATGAACTGTTCGACGGTCTTGAACTCGTTGTCGTTGTGCCCGGTGTACTTGACGTCGGGCATGGCCAGGCCGAATTGCACGCCGTTGGGCAGTTCATGCACCGAGGTGGCACCGGCGGAGGTGCCGAACTGGTGTTTCATGCCCAGGTTTTCGCTGGCCACGGCCAGCAGGGCCTTGACCCATTCACCTTCGGGGTTGCGGAACATCGGTTCGGCGATCGAGTAGTCGAAGGCTGGCGCGATCCCGGTCTTGTTGCTCCAGGCACTGAGTTTGTCGGCGATTTCGCTCTTCAGTACCTCGGGAGACTTGCCCTTCGGCACCCGCAGGTTGACTGCCAGCTTGAAGGTTTTGTCGTCCATGCCGACGTAGGTCAGGGAAGCGGTCAGCGGTCCCATGAAAGCATCGGCAAAGCCAACCCCCAGTTTGCTACCCAGGTAGTCCAGGCCCCAGTTGTCGGCGGCGTAGCGGGCTGCGTCGGTGATCTGGTTGTGCTTGAGCGCGACCTTGCCGTCGAGGCCGTTGATGAAGTCGAGCATCCGGGCCACCGGGTTGACCCCGGACTCAGGCTCGGAGGAGTGGGCGGAAACGCCAGTGACGATCAGTTGCACGTCTTTGCCGACGACCTTGGCGGTCACAGTGAAATTGCCACCGTTGCGCTTGGCGTAGTCGGCGCCGGCTTGTTGCAGGCTGGCGGCCAGTTCGGCGGGTTGCTCGGTGAGCAGGGTGGCGACCGAGGTCGACGGAATCTGGTTGGTCGCCAGCCCGCCGGTCATGGTGCTGATTTCGGCGCCTTTGCCCTCGGCGGCGCGCCGGGTAAAACTGGCCATGACCGTGCCGTAGCCTTTCTCGGCGATCACCACCGGGTAGCCGCCATCCAGGGCCAGGTTGTAGTTGGGCGTCGGATTGCGCTCGAAGTAATAGGGGATGGCATCGCCGCTGGTTTCCTCGGTGGTGTCCACCAACAGCTTGAAATTGCGTGCCAGTGGCAGCTTCTCGTCCTTGATGATCTTCATCGCGTAGAGGGTCACCACGATGCCGTTTTTGTCATCCTCGGTGCCGCGGCCGTACATGCGGTCGCCAATCAGGGTGACCTTGAACGGGTCCAGCCGGGTGCCGTCTTCCAGTACCCAGTTCTCTGGCGTCACGGGCACCACATCGGCGTGGGCGTGGATGCCGACGACTTCATCGCCAGCGCCGTCGAGGGATATTTCATAGACCCGGTTGTCGATGTTGCGAAATTTCAGGTGAAAGGCCTCGGCCAGGCCCTTGATCTTGTCGGCGATCTTGAGGAACTGCGGATTCTCGTGCTGCGGTACGCCTTCGATCTCGAAGGTCGGGATGGCCACTAGTTCGCGCAGGGTCTCGGTGGCAGCGCTGCCATATTTGACTCGTGCGTAGAGGCCCAGCAGGCGATGGATTTCATTCTGCTGCTCGGCGTTCAGGCTCTGGTTGGCGAGGAAGGCATTGATGGCCGGGGCGAGGTCGTCGTTTTTCGCCAGCTCGCTTTTGCTCAGGCGCGTGAGGAACTGCCTGAAGTCCGTGACTGAGCTGTTGTTGAAGGTCTTGAGGATGGCCGCGCTCTGTTGCGGGGTGATATTGGCGTGGGCCGGCGTGGTGAACGACGCCAGGCTGGCCAGCATCAGGGTGGTTGCGGCCAGGTGCTTGAGGGAAAAATCCATGGTGGTGGGCATTCCTTTGCAGGGGTGTAGGGGAGATGAAACAAATCATTTCCAAATTAACACCACAAGGCTGCGAAAGGGCAGCCCCTGAAGTGGGATCTGTCCCACAGAAATGTAAGTGCGCCCCACATGCCCAATCCTGAGCAAGGCGCCTGTACTTGCCAGCGCAGCCTTACTGTCCAGCGGATTGTGGACGTTGATCGACAGGTGGCCAGATTTTTTCCATCTCGAGTACTTCAACCGATCCGCCGGGGGACTGGACCGTTGCCGACAGCGCTGGGAGTATTTTTTTGTCCTGAGTGCGGGGCTGGCGGTCAAAGTTGACGGTTACGCGAGTGCCGTCGGCGAATTGTGAGCGCTGTACCAGGCGGTCGCGGGACAGGGTTTCAAAGTGAGTCATGGCCTGGGTGAACAAGCGCTGATGCAGGGGCGAAAAGACCCGGTCATAGGCTTGAATCAACGGCAGGTCGCGACGCAGCACCGGGTCGCTCAGGTGATACAGCGGTGGCACCATGTACAACAGTTGCAGCAATGCCGTCTGGTCGCGTTCGGTGGTGAACTTCAGCGAGCCATATTCCCAATGATGGGTGCTGACGATGCTGTCGTGCAGGGCGATTTCATACAGTGGCAGGCGAAACTGTGGACGCGTCACATAACGCGCTACCGAATCCGCCAGCGGTACGGGTTGAAAGTACAGCGAGGGTGCTTCCGGCGGCCAGTATCGGCCTCGGTAGTAAGGTGAGCGGGGATCCTGGATGGCGGGGTCCATCCAGGCAAAAGGCGGTGTCAGCACACCGTGGGCAAACGCCACCTGTGCGGCAAACATGGAAAGCACGCCCTCACTTCCGGTGACCAGGCCATGGGTCAGGGCAGGGTACTCCAGGCGCCGACGGTGGGCCTGGGCGTCGTCAGCCTGATTCATTTCCCGCCCAGGCGTGTAGTCCTCCAACATGGGGCCGGCGCCGTCGACGTCGAGAAAATAGCTGTTCAACTGCCCGGCCCCAGCGACGGCACTGATGCGCCGCTGGGCATAGGGCTCGACGACCTGAGGGTTGGCATACACCCCACGACCTGCAAAACCGACCGCAAGTTTACCGTCCTGGTCACGATAACCCGCGCCAGCCAGCGCATTGCCCATTTGCGCGGTTGGCCAGGTATTGGCCAGGTCCTCCCGATGGGCGCTGCCATAGCTGTCATATACCCCCACCAGATACCCTGCGGCTTTGGCAGCGGCCACGGCCTCGGGGCGCCAGAAACTCGATAGCCAGTTATCGGCGCCCAACCAGGCGCGCTGTAGTCCGGCTGTGCGCAAGGCATCGATGGTGCTGGTGGACAGTCCATCGCCCCATTGTGCCGGCGGCTGCAGGGTTTCACCGAAGGTCTCCAGCAGTTGTTCGCGAACCGTGCGCCCCCAGGCTACTTCGGCCATGGGGTCGTGCTTGCCCGGCAGCGGCGCTACTGGCATGCGGGGCACTGTCTGTCGCAGGCCGCTGTTGAGGGCGTGGATCAATGGCTGTCGCCGCCAGGTGCTGAGACTGCCGTTGAGCGACTCGTTGAACGCCGCTTCGTATAGGTCCCGGGTCTGCGTGTCAAACAGCTGCCACACGCGAGCGGCCAGGCTC
Organism: Pseudomonas sp. Irchel 3H3; assembly: GCF_900187635.1. Classification (NCBI taxonomy): domain Bacteria; kingdom Pseudomonadati; phylum Pseudomonadota; class Gammaproteobacteria; order Pseudomonadales; family Pseudomonadaceae; genus Pseudomonas; species Pseudomonas sp. Irchel 3H3. The sequence continues at coordinate 38,894 of NZ_FYEC01000027.1, forward strand.
CCCGATACCTGCCGGCCCGCCTGCAGGCGCTGGAGAAAGCCAGGCCAGTCGGCGATGTCGGCGGCTTTCAACAACCCGCTGTCCCAGAGATAGATGTGGGCGGCACCGCCGAGTCTGGCGGTGGCAGGCAGGGTCTTGATCTTTTCGTCCAGCGAGACGAACTGGCCGGTTTGTTGCAACCAGTCTCGGTAACGCCGCGCCCCGGCCATGAGGTCCGGGCCGGCAATGTGCAGGCGTACGATGTAGGGTGCGTCCGGGGCCAGCCGGGTGAATGCATGGCGCAGTCGCATTTGCGGGCGCCCTCCGGTATCGACAATCGAAAATTCCGTGTTCAGCGGCGTCTCGACCATCCAGGTGAGCGAGTGCTTCTTGCGCAGTTCGGTCCAGAATGGCATCGACAATGCGCCGGCGGTACTTTCGTTTTGATAGCGGCGCACCAGCCAGTCCAGCCAGCCCGGATCGGTACTGGGTACGTAGTTGCCCTCGCCAAAGGGAAAGGCATAAGCGTCGATCGCAGAAGGTTGGGCCGAGATCGGCCAATCCAGCGTGGCGGGTTGTGCGGCGCGGATGCTGACCTGGAGGTCATTCTGGTCGCGCGTGACGGCGATATCGAAACGCTGTCGCCCCTGCTGGATCTGCCATCCTTCAGCAGTCAGGGGGGTGGTGTTTGCACCGCTGAAAGCGGGAGCCGCGAGGGGCAATGTGGGACCTGTAGGTGGCATGAGTTCGATGGCCAGGGTAGCCCTATCGATTCGCCAGGTACCGGCTGCCGTTGGCACTTCGTGCCAGTCCGTGACTGCGGCGAGGGCATTTACACTCAGGCTGCAGAGCAGCAACAGCAATATCCCGCGAAGTACCTGCAAGGCCATGCCTCGACTCCTTGTCGTCGTCAATCACGCTAGCGCATGGGTTCGAGCAGTAAACAGCGGTCTTGCGCCGGTGACTGAGTACCGTACTCATCGCCGTCGCCACTGCCAACGGGTTGTTGCGTGAAATGCATTCAACATGTAAGCGCCGGGATGGAACTAACCTTCACGTCAGCCTCTATATTTCAACGGCCCCCAAAAAAACAAGGAACGCTCCATGTCCAGATCTCGTGCGTTGATTGCAGCTGTTACGTCTCTTGCATTGGTTTGCGGCTCGGCGCTGGCATGGGCCGATCCAGGGAATGGCAAGGGCCAGGGGAACGGCAAGGGAAACCCGCCCAATAGCCAGGCGCATGGCAATCAAGGTGGGCATGGCAACCAGGGCAAAAACCCCGCAGGCGGTGATTGGGGTAACGGTCCGAGCATCAACCGCAGCAGTGTGCTGGGAATTGTCGGCGGCTACCGGGACTACTGGAGCCCCGGACCGGCCTTGCCGCCTGGGATTCAGAAGAACCTCGCACGGGGCAAGCCCCTGCCGCCCGGCATCGCCAAGAAGCTCGATGGCCGGCTGGTTGGCCACTTGCCCCATTACGATGGCTACGAGTGGCAGCAGGCGGGTACGGACTTGATTTTGGTGGCCTTGGCTACCGGGCTGATTTATGAAGTGCTCACGGGAGCCTTTGATTAACGCACCCGGCTGTGGGCCCCCATCCGTCGTGTGGCTTGAACTGGATGGGGTTTTTCGCGTCTGACCCTATGCGGTATCCACCCTTATCGGAAGCACATCATGCTTTTAAAGAACAAAAGTCTGTTTGCTGTTATGTCCTGCGCCCTGATGCTTGCAGCAGCGCCTTTACTCCCTGCTGACCTGTCCATCATGAACTCCGCCTATGCGAAGGAAGGTGGTGGTGGTGGTGGTGGTGGTGGTGGTGGTGGCGGCGGTCACGGTGGCGGTGGCGCAGGTGCTGGCCATGGTGGCGGCACCGGTGGCGGTCACGCCGGCTCGGGTCACTCGGGCAGCAATGGCCAGGGCAAGGGGTTGAGCAGCGATCACGCCGGCAAGGCCGTTCGCGATCATGGTATCAGCGGCAATCAATACGGCAGTGAGCGTAATGATGATCGTGGGCATGGCACCACGACCTCGGGCATTGCCCAGTCCAAAGATACCCGTGGCGTGACTAAAGCTACCGCGATTTCGACTTCGACACCTGGCGATCACAACACCAAAGGCTTGAGCAAGGCCGGGCCATCGGCAACCAAAAAATCCTATTGATCGACCTTCGCTGCACCCACACGACACCTGTGCGCGTTGCGCGCAAGGGTGTCGTGGCACTTCAGCCGGGTCAGTGCGTCTTTGGCCGGTGAATCAGCAAGTGCTCAGTCGCCGTTGTACTTGTGCGCTGGCCGGCTACCTGGAACCGGACGAGCGCTGTGCCGGCCGAATGGCTCGGAGGCGCTGAGAATCGACAGTTCGATGCGTCCGCAGTGTGGGCACAGGGCCTTGATCTTGGCCTTGGCCGCGCTGTCGGTGTCGGCCATCACTTCGCCGTAGACCGCGTGCTGGGCGTGATCTTTCGGGTAAGCGGTGTAATCGTAGAGCCGCATGGTTCAAACCTGAGGTGGAGAGTCTGCCGCCGAACTCAAAGGTATAGGTCGCCAAGGCCGGTTCGTCCAGTGTCAGGTTTGAAAGGTGACTGGCGGTTCACCTTGCTACATCGGCTTTACGCTGAGTCACCCCGGCAGGGCAGGCTGCGAGTCCTTGAACTGGGCGAGCTCCAGGGTGATTTCCTTGGCCACCTGATTGATTTCGCCGCGCAGCCATCTGTGCGCGGGCGATGCGTGCAGGCGTTCGTGCCAGACCTGGGAGACGGTGAAGCCCGCTACCGCTACTGGCGGTTCGAACAGTTGCAGGGGGACTTCCCTGGCGATGCGCAGGGCCGTCAGCTCGGCGATCATGCCGATCATGTCGGTTTGCGAAATCAGGATGTGCGCCAGCAGGAAGTGCGGCACCGTCAGGGAGGTCTTGCAGCGGATGTCATGTTGTTCGTAGAGGCTGTCGATGGCCTCCTTGACCGCCCCATGGTTGCTGCTGATACGCAGGTGCTTGCCGTTGCGAAATTGCTCCAGGGAGAGGCTGCCGTTGATCTCTGGGTGGCCGACGCGCACCACGGACTTGAGCCGGTCGGAGAACAGTTTGCGCACGTGGAAGTTGGCCGGGGCAGTTTTCTCGTTCCAGATGATCAGGTCGAGCTTGCCATCCTTTAGCAGCGGCAGATCCTCTTTGGGGCGCAGCGGCTGGATATTCAGCTCGACCCCGGGCGCGACCTCGGCGAGGCGCACCATCAGGCGCGGCAAGAGGATAAAACCGATGTAGTCGGTGGTGGCGATTTCGAAGCTGCCCTGGAATTGCCCGGGGTCGAAAGCCTTGACCGGCTCGATCAGCTTGTTCAGCGCCGCCAGGCTTTGCTGCAACGGCTCCACCAGCTCCAGGGCGCGGCTGGTCGGCAGCATGCCACGGCCCATGGAGACGAACAGTGGATCGTTGAACAGCACGCGCAGGCGAGCCAGGGTATGGCTCACCGCCGACTGGGTCATGTTCAGTTGCTCGGCGGTGCGGGTGACGTTGCACTCGTTGAGCAGGCAAAAGAACACGTGCAAGGATTTCATATCGACGTTTTGCATGTGCCGGGCGCTGGCCTCGCGGTGAAGGATGGACAATACCGGCCGCCACTTTACCGAGGTTTGCGCCCGAAAGCTGGTCAACGCTTCAGACCATCGGCACCAGCGTATGGGCGAAGTCCTTGCGCCGCTCCATCAGTTGCAGGGTCTGGGCCTGCGCCGCCTGGAGCAAGGCCGTCTCGTCGACCAGGGTACTGCGGCCGTTTTCCAGGATCACCTTGCCGTCCACCAGCACGGTTTTCACGTTCGAGCCACGGGCCGAGTACACCAGGTTCCACAGCACGTTGGTCTGTGTCCCTTCCCAGACGATCGGGCACATGTTCGGCTGAGCCAGGTCGAGCAGCAGCAGGTCGGCACGCTTGCCGACTTCGATCGAGCCGATCTCCCGGTCCATACCCAGTACCCGGGCACCCTCGATGGTTGCCATGCGCAAGGCGACATTCGCCGGCAGGGCGGCGGCATCCAGGCGGTGGGCCTTTTGCAGCAGTGAGGCGAATTTCATTTCTTCGAACAGGTCGAGGCTGTTGTTGCAGACGTTGCCGTCGGTGCCCAGGCCGACGCGGATGCCGGCGGCGAGCATTTCCGGAACCCGGGCGATCCCGCTGGCCAGCTTGGCGTTGCTGCTGGGGCAGTGGGCGACCGCGGTGCCGGTGTCGGCCAGGCGCTTGATCTCTTCATCGTTGAGCCAGACGCAGTGGGCGATTAGGGTCTTTTCGCCGAGGATGCCCATCTGGTCCAGCATTGGGATCGAGCGTTTGCCGAAGTGCTGGAGCACCGCCTGTTCTTCCTCCTTCTGCTCGCAGGCGTGGGTGTGGATGCCGATCCCGTAGTCGCGCGCGCAGTCGCGGGCATGGGCGTAGGCCTTGGGTGAGCAATAGAACAGGTGCTCCAGCCCCATCCACACTCGCACGCGGCCGTCGTGGGCCATGTGATGGGTTTCGATCAGCTTGCGGTTGGCCTCCGGGCTTTCGAAGAAGTCTTTGCCGGGCAGGTCGGCGGCATAGGGCGCCAGGTGTACTCGAATGCCGATTTCGCCGGCGGCGTCGGCGCAGCGGTGCATGAAGCGGTACATGTCCATGACGCAGGTGGTGCCGCTCTTCAGGGCTTCCAGGTAGCACAGGCGCGCGGCGTGGTAGGCGTCCTCGGCGTTCATGGCGCGGTGTTCGAGCTGGTAGTAGGGCAGCCATTGCATCAGCGGCATGTTTTCGGTGATGCCGCGCATCAGGCTGGAGTGCGAGTGGGCATCGACCAGGCCTGGCAACAGGGCCATCTGGCCTTGGCAATCGATGACTTTGGCGTCGGCGGGCAGGGGCATGTGTTCGCCCTGGCCGATGGCTTCGATGATCCCGTCGCGGATGACCACGTGGCCGTTGGCGAGGACCTGGTCCTGGGGGTTGACGGTGAAGATGATGGCGTTGCGGATCACGGTGTAGGTCATGGGTGGGTCCTTGTTTTTTTATGGTTGGAGGGGGGGGCGCACGAGGCGACCTGCTGGGTTCTTACTGTAGGAGCGAGCACCCGCTTGCGGCGCCCGCTTGCGGCTTGCTCGCGATGGCGACTTGCGCCACACCATAGATCTCGGCAATGCCCCCAATCCCCCCACCTAATACTGCACCCGCATCACCAGGAACACCGACAACGCCGCCACCCACCACATGATGGGCTTGACCGTGTGTGCCTTGCCGATCAGCAGCTTGAGCAGGACAAAGACAATGAAGCCCAGGGCGATGCCCAGGGTGATGGAGTAGGTCAGGGGAATCAGCAGGATCACCAGGAATGCCGGGATCGCTTCTTCATAGGACTTCCAGTCGATTTTGCTGATGGTGTCCATCATGAACACGCCGATCATGATCAGCACCGGCGCCGTGGCGATTGCCGGGACCAGGGACAGCAGAGGGGAGAGGAACAGGAATGGCAGGAACAGCACGGCGGCGACCAGGGCGACCATGCCGGTGCGACCGCCCTGGGAAATGCCGGCGGCCGATTCGATGTAGGCCGTTGCCGGGCTGGTGCCCAGGGGCGCGGAGGCCAGGGCCGCGAGGGCGTCGACGTGCATTGACTGCTTGATGTTGCGCGGGTTGCCGTCGGCGTCCTTGAGGTCGCCCGCTTCGGAGATGCCGAGAAAGGTCGACAGCGACTCGAAGAAGTTGGTGAACACCAGCACGAAGATGTACGGCAGGTACTCGATGTGCAGCGAGCCCAGCAAGTCGACCTGGCCGAGGAAGCTGAAGTCCGGCGCGGCGAACAGGCCGCTCCAGTTGACCAGCGTGACCGTGCTGGCGCCCTCGGGCCAATAGGCTGTGGCATCGCCCCACAGGCGGCCGATCGGGATCGCCAGCAAGGTGGTGCAGATGATCCCCAGGATCAGCGCCCCCGGCACCTTGCGCGCCACCAGGGCAATGGTGATCACCAGGCCTGCGAGGAAGGTCAGGATGATCGGATTGAACGGTGCCGCGTGCACCACGGTGAACGGGTCGGCGCTGATGAACTTGGCGTTCACCAGGCCGATCAGTGCGATGAACAGCCCCATGCCACAGGAAATAGCATTGCGCAGGCTCGCCGGGATACCGTCGATCACTGCTTGGCGCACGTTGAAGAACGCCAGCACAGTGAAGATCACACTGGCCCAGAGCACGCAGCCCAGGGCGATTTGCAGCGGGATCTTGGCCCCGACCACCATGGTGTAGGCGAACAGGATATTGATCCCCATGCCGGGGGCGATGAGGATTGGGTTGCGCGCGTACAGGGCCATCGCCAGGGTGCCGAGAAAACTCACCAGCACAGTGGCAGTGACCCCGGCGGAGAAGGGGATGCCGGCCGCCGCGTTGATGTCCGGGTTGACCACGATCACGTAGGCCGCCGCGAGGAAGGTGGTGGCGCCGGCGATGATCTCGCGCCGCAGGGTCGAACCTTCACGATGGATGCCGAAGTAGTTTTCCAGCCATAACCTGAGTCTTGCGATTAACCCGATGGGCGCATCGCGCAAACTGACCGGTTGGTTCATGTTGATCTCCTCAAAGCGGCAAGGCTCGGTTGTTTGTTGTTGTTATATTTTTTTGGTTTGATTCGAGTCGAACATGGGTCAGGCGGTTGCAGTGGCGAAAATCCCCGACATCACAGTGAAACCGGGCAAGCGTTTGATCCGGTCGGTCCAGCGCCGGATCGCGGGGTAGTCGATCAGGCTGATGCCAGCCTCGTCGGACAACATCACATAGGGAAAGCAGGCGATGTCGGCCACGGTCGGCAAAGGTCCGCTGCAGACCCATCCCTGGTGTTGCCGCTCGCTGAACCACAGTTGTTCGTCGAGGATGCGGAACAGGGCGTGGGCGCCGTCGCGGGCTTTTTCGGCGTCAAGATCATAGTTGAAAACAGCCGCCAGGCGCGCGGCCGAGGCAGTGGCTGTGATGCTGTCGGCAAACGCCAGCCACATGTTGACCTCGCCCAGGCGGCGCGCGTCCTGCACCGGGTACCAGGCGCCGCTGGCATCGTAGCGGGCGGCCAGGTAGGTGAGGATCGCCTGGGCGTCGCGCAGGACATATCCGTCGTCGTCGAGCACCGGCAACTGGCCGAGGGGGTTGATGGCCAGGAAGGCCTCGCCCTTGTGCTCCTTGCCCGGGTAGAACTCCAGGTCCACCGTGCTGAAACTCACGCCCAGCAGGTTCATGAACAGGCGCAGCTTGTAGCAGTTTCCGGACAGCTCGTAGTTGTAGAGTGTGATCACCTGCCTGCTCCCTTAAAGATCGAGCACCAACAGCTCGGATTTGCTGCGCGATACACAAGGCATCAGGCAGCGGTTGGCTTGCCGCTCTTCGCGGGTCAGGTAGACGTCGCGGTGCTCCGGTTCGCCATCCACCACCGCAGTGCGGCAGGTCCCGCACACACCTTGTTCGCACGAGGTGTCCAGCGTTATCCCGCGGGCCTTGAGGCTGTCCGCCAGGCTGACGCCGGCCGCTACGGTAAATTCCTCGCCGCTGCGTTGCAGGCGTACACGGAAGGGGTGGTCGTGGTCGTGGCTGACCTCGTTGGCGAACAGTTCGAAGTGCACCTGGCTCTCGCTCCAGCCGGCTTCGCTGGCCAGGGTGCTGACCAGGTCGATCAGGGCCTTGGGGCCGCAGACATACAGGTGGGTGCCGGCACTCGCCTGTTGCAGCACGATGCGCAGGCGTTCGCGGGTCTGCTGCGGGTCCAGGCCGGTGTGGATGCAGTTGTGCCGCAGCTGATGCAGGCGCTCGGGGAACGCCACGTGGAACTCGCTGCGCACGAAATAATGCAACTCGTAGGGCCGCTCGGCGGCCTGCAGGGCCGCGCCCATGGCCAGCAGCGGGGTGATGCCGATCCCGCCGGCAATCAGAATCCCGGCGGTGCCTGGGACCAGGCGAAAATTATTCTTCGGCGCCGAGATGCGCAGGCGCTCACCGGCTTTGAGGTCGTGGTGCATCGAACGAGAACCACCACGCGACTGCGCCTCCAGCTTGACCCCGATCACCAGGTGCTCACGCTCGTCGGGGGCGTTGACCAGCGAGTACTGGCGCACCAGCCCGCCGGGTGTATGTACATCGATGTGGGCACCTGCTTCGAAGCTGAAACCGCCATCGGCGGGCAGGGCCAGCTTGAGGGCGACGATCTCGCTGGCGGTGGTCCAGTGCTGCAGCACTTCGACTTCCAGGGTTTGCGCCGGACGGCGTACCACTGGGGTGGGCGCGATGCGCAGGCTGTCAGGGGGCCGGCTGGTCGCGATCAGTCCGGCCTGGTTTTCCAGGCGCTGGCGCAGCACGTTGAGGATCCGGTTATGCCAGCGCAGTGGGTCGATGCCGGGGCGCCCAGGGAGAGTGCTGCTGTGCACGATGGTGCGCTCGGCACTCGCCGGCTGTAGCCAGAATTGCACCTGGCAGGGCTGCTCGGCGCTGCGCCAGGACAGTTGCAATGTGTTGTCGGTCTGTTGCAGTTGCACCGAGTCGAGCTGGCAGTCCGGATCCAGTTGGGCGTAACCGGCCAAGGCCTGGCGCACGTCGTCGAGGGCGGCCTGGAAGGGCAGGCTGCGCAGGTGCAAAGCCAGGGGTGGCAAAGCCGCTGCTGGCAGTTCTTGAGCCTGTTGCGCCTGCAGGTTGACCCAAATCATCCCGTGCGCTTCGCTCACCGCAAAGGTCCGCGCGCACACGCTGGCCGGCGGGGTGCTTTGCGAGGCCGCCGGAATCAGCGTGCAGCGGCCATCACCGCCCTGGTACTGCCAGCCGTGGTATTGGCAGCGCAGCCGGGAGCCGAGGTTGACGCCCAGGGTGAAACGCACGCTGCGGTGCGGGCAGCGGTTTTCCCAGGCGTTGACCCGCTGCTCGTCATCGCGCCAGAGCGCCAGTTCCACCCCGAGCAACTGACCGTGAAACACATGGTGCGGGGCCAGGTCGCTGCTCTGCGCCACCGGGTGCCAACGATTATCGGTCTGCTTCATGGCTGGCCTCCTGCAGCCTGTGTCGGCTGGTAAGTGCCGTAGCGAATGCCCTTGTCGCGCAACCAGCGGCGATAGGCACTGGACATCGCGTCGGCCCGGGTCGGGATCTCGAATTTCGGGTCCAGGGGCAGGGTCCGGGGCAGGTGGTTGGAGAGGATCATCAGGTCCTGGCTGAAAATGGTCTGCTGGAACAGGCGCAGATCGCGGTCGCTGCTGGTGGCGTCGACATAGGCCAGGACCACGTGGGCGATGCACCACTCTTCATCCAGCGGCTGGACAAACAGGCAGATGGCGTCGCGTCGCTCTGGCTGCTCGGGGCTGGTCTTGTACAGAATGGCGACGAAGGGGCGGGTCACGCGGTACACGTAGTGCGCCTCGATCGCTTGTTTCGACCCGGCGGCTGCCATGGGCTGGAATATGCGGCAGTCGGTGGCCAGGATCTCGTCCCGCTCCTGGTCGACCTCTACCTTATAAGTGCTGATATCGGTGTAGGGTTCGGCCCCGAGAAAGCCGGTATGGACGTAGGGGAAGTGCGCCATGTCGAGAAAGTTTTCCACCACGCGCAGGCCTGAGGCATGTACCTTCATCGAACCGGCCCCCAGCACCCGGCGGTCTGGTTCATCGAACTCCGCTATCTGGAAAAATTCCGCGTCGGGTTCGCCCAGGCAGACCCAATGGGTGTGATACAGGGTCGTGGTGCGACAAGGCGCGCCGCTGTCGTCGGCACGGATGGCGCTGAAGTGGCCCGCGCCGTCGCGACCAAAGCGGATCTCGTGGCCCAACAGCTGCGTACGGTAAATCCTGCCATCGACCAGGTCTTCCACGACGGCCAGTGGATACCACTGGTTCCAGATGCTCGATTCGATGCTCATAGGTTCCTCACCGGCGGATTTTTGTTTTTCCCCGACAGTAGAGAAATCCACGGCATGAAACTAACGAGTAATGCTAATGGCTGGTATGAAAAAAAATACTACCTGGAAAAATGACCGGGTAGGCACCGCCAACATCGCCGATACCTGACCCACCGCCATCGCGAGCAAGCCGCAAGCGGGCGCCCGGTCCTACAAAGGTTTGCGGGGTGTATGCGAAATCTGCAGGCAGCCCAACCACTGTAGGAGCGAGCCTGCTCGCGATGGGGCCGGAATTTTCAACATTGATAGTGCCTGACCCACCGCCATCGCGAGCAGGCTCGCTCCTACAGTGGTTTTGGGTGTTCGCAGGTTTTGCGTACAGCCGCCAAACCTGTGGGACCGGGCGCCCGCTTGCGGCTTGCTCGCGATGAGGCCGGTCCAGTCTTCCCCTTAGTGAGAATGCCGTGGCTCGCCGCTGCGGGCGATGATGCGCAGGTGCAGGGTGGCCGGTTCCAGGCAGCCGCCGGTGGACAGTTGCCCGACCAGTTGCCGGTAGAGTTCCTGCCACGGGGTTTGCGAGGCCGGGATGTTTGGCTCCCAGGCTGCTCGGCGACGGGCCATTTCGGCTTCGTCGACCAGCAGGTTGACCGTCCGCGCATTGAGGTCGACGCTCAGCCGGTCATTGGTTTTCAGCAGGGCCAGGCCACCGCCCACGGCGGCTTCCGGGGACATGTTGAGGATCGACGGGCTGGCCGAAGTACCGCTCTGGCGGCCGTCGCCCAGGCACGGCAGGGAGTCGATGCCTTGCTTGATCAGCGCCGCGGGTGGGGCCATGTTCACCACCTCGGCACTGCCGGGGTAACCCACGGTGCCGACGCCACGGATCACCAGGATGCAGCGCTCGTCGATTTCCAACGCTGGGTCGTTGATCCGCGCGTGATAGTCCTCCGGCCCCTCGAACACGATGGCCCGGGCTTCGAAGCTGTTCTCCGCGCCGGGTTCCGACAGGTAGGTCTTGCGGAACGCTTCGCCCACCACCGACATCTTCATGATCGCGCTGTCGAAGAAGTTGCCGCTGAGCACGATGAAGCCGGCGCGGTGCTTGAGCGGAGTGTCGAAGGGGTGGATCACGTCGGTGTTGCTGGTCAGGGTGCTGCGTACGATCTCGCCGATGGTCTGGCCGCTGACGGAGGCGCAGTCCTCGTGCAGGCGACCGGCCTTTTGCAGTTCGTGCATCACCGCCGGTACGCCGCCGGCGCGGTGGAAACCTTCGCCCAGGTACTTGCCGGCCGGCATGCAGTTGACCAGCAGCGGCACGTCTTCGCCAATCCGTTGCCAGTCATCCAGGCTCAGCTCGACGCCCATGTGCCGGGCGATGGCGATCAGGTGCGGTGGGCAATTGCTCGAGGCGCCCAGGGCCGAGGCCACGGCAATGGCGTTCTCGAAGGCTTCGCGGGTCATGATCTGCGACGGTCGCACATCCTGGCGCACCAGCTCGCAGATGCGCTTGCCGGTGGCATAGGCCATCTGGCCGCGCTCGCGATAGGGCGCCGGAATGCTCGCGCAGCCGGGCAGGGACATACCCAGTGCCTCGGCCAGGGCGTTCATCGACAAGGCCGTGCCCATGGTGTTGCAGTGACCCACCGAAGGCGACGCCGCGGTGGTCATTTCCATGAAGCCTTCGTAGTCGATATCGCCGGCGGCGAGCAGGTTGCGCGCATGCCAGAGCACGGTGCCGGAGCCAATCAGTTCACCCTTGTGGTGACCGTCGAGCATCGGCCCGCCCGACAGCACAATCGCCGGCAGGTCGGTGGTCGCGGCCGCCATCAGGCAGGCCGGCGTGGTCTTGTCGCACCCGGTGGTCAGTACTACGCCATCGAGTGGATAGCCGTGGAGGATTTCCACCAGCCCCAGGTAGGCCAGGTTGCGGTCCAGCGCTGCGGTGGGACGGCGAGTCTGCTCGGCAATCGGGTGCACCGGGAATTCCATGGGAATGCCGCCGGCATCACGGATCCCGGCCTTGACCCGTTGCGCCAGCTCCAGGTGGTGCCGGTTGCAGGGCGTCAGGTCGCTGCCGGTCTGGGCGATGCCGATGATCGGGCGACCCGATTGCAGCTCTTCACGGGTCATGCCGTAGTTCATGTAGCGCTCGACATACAGCGCCGTCATGTCGGCGTGGGCCGGGTCGTTGAACCATTGCTCGCTACGCAGCGGGCGTTTCGGGGTGTCACTCATGATTCATAGCTCTCTTATAATTGGATGAATCGACAACCGGCGTCGGGCTTTAGCGGGCGAGCAGGCCTCGGGACGCCAGGTTGCGCAACAAGGCGCCGACGCCAAAGGTCCAGGGCGTGGCGGCAGAACTGTGGGTCACGCGGTTGTGCAGGCTGCCGAGCAACGGGCTGCTGATGCGTACCTGGTCGCCCAGTTTGTGGGTAAAGCCGCTGCCGACGTGATCACGGTCCTCGGTCGGGGCGAACAGGGTACCGAGAAACAGCAGGAAACCGTCGGGATATTGGTGATTGGCGTTGAGGGTCTGCCCGGCCAGGTCCTCGGGATCACGGCTGATCTGGCTCATGGAACTGGAACCGTGCATCCGGTAGCCGTCCGTGCCCTCGACCTGCAGGTCGACCACACAGGCGCGCACATCGTCCAGGCTGAACTGCTCGTCGAACAGGCGAATGAACGGGCCGATGGCGCAGGACGCATTGTTGTCCTTGGCCTTGCTCAGCAACAGCGCGCTGCGACCCTCGAAATCCCGCAGGTTGACGTCGTTGCCCAGGGTTGCGCCGTGGATCTGCCCGCGGCTGTTGACCGCCAGCACCACTTCCGGCTCCGGGTTGTTCCAGATCGAGCCGGGATGTATGCCGATCTGGCTGCCGCTGCCGACGGCGGCGAGCACCGGCGCCTTGGTGAAGATTTCCGCGTCCGGGCCGATGCCCACTTCCAGGTACTGCGACCACATGCCTTGCTCGATCAACAGTGCCTTCAACTGCGCCGCTTGTGCGGAGCCGGGCACGATCGAGCGCAGGTTGTCGCCAATTACCCCATGGACGATAGCCCGCACCTGCTCGGCCTTGCCAGCATCGCCACCGGCCTGCTCTTCGATGACGCGCTCGATCATGCTCGCGGCGAAGGTCACGCCAGCGGCCTTGATCACTTGCAGGTCCAGCGGTGGCAGCAGGTAGGGTTGGCTCGGGTCGGCATCAGGGCCGGTATTGGCCAACAGGCTTTCGACGCTGGTCAGGAACGTGCCAGGGGTTTGGCGTACTTCGGCCAGGGGCGCGTCCGACTCCAGCAAGTCACTCAGGGTCGCGAAGCGCTGCGACAGATCGAACACGCCATCGGCCCGCAGGACAATCAGCGAAGGGCCGGCAATCGGCCCTGGAACCCAGGCGCGACCAATCAAGGTACCGGCCACGCCATCGACCGGCAGGGTGTTCTCGGGAGTAAGCAGTAACGACATGGCAAATCTTCCTGGTCCGTAAAGGCTTCACGCTATGACTGGCACTCGATAAACTCCAATGAGATATTTTCAGTAATCGATAACTCCTGGTTATTGTTTGACGAGGCACACCCATGTCCGAACTGTCATTCTCCAGCTTCTGCGGCTGGCTCAAATTCCGCCATCTGCTGCTGATCGACACCCTGGGCCGCACCCGCAACATGCACCTGGCGGCGCAGCAGATGAACCTCAGCCAGCCGGCTATCAGCAAGATGCTCAAGGAAATCGAAAGCCTGCTGGGGTTTGCCTTGTTCGAGCGCCAGCCGCGCAGTATGCCGCCCACGGCGCTGGGCGAGCATGTCTTGCGGTATGCGCAGATCGCTCTGAATGACGCACGTTCGTTCGTCGAGCAGATCGGCAGCCTGCGTGAGGGCGGCCATGGTCATCTCAAGGTCGGCGGGATTTTTGCCGCCACCGCCATCGCCCTGCCCGAGGCGATTCTGCAGATCAAGCAGCGCTGGCCGCTGTTGTCGATCGAAGTGGTGGAGCAGACCAGCAACCACCTGATGGAGATGCTCGAAGAGAAAAAACTCGACCTGGCGGTGGCCCGGTTCACCGAGCACAGCCAGGAGCAACGCTACGACTTCCAGCCGCTAGCCCCGGAACCGTTCTGCATCGTGGTCAACAGCCGCCACCCGCTGGCAGACGCCGGGCCAATCTCCTTGCAGCAGTTGGTGGACCTGCCGTGGATTCTGTACCCGGTGGGCACGCCGATTCGTGCGCGCATGGAACTGGCCTTCGCCGAGGCTGGGGTGGCGCTGCCGCGCAATACCGTCGACACCATCTCGATGCAGACCTTTCTCCAGGTCCTGCAGCGCGGGCCGATGATCGGCATGCTGCCGGATGCCATGGTCTATCCACTCCTGGAAAACGGCCAGTTGAAAGCCCTCGACACGCCGCTGCACCTGGCGCCACAGGACTACGGCATCCTCACCCGCAAGGGCGAGCAACTGGTGGGGGCGGCCCTGGAGTTCGCGCAGATCCTCACGGACAACGCCCGCCTGGCCAGGGACCAGGTGGCTGAAAATGCGGCAGTCGCAGGTGAAACTCGATAACGCTTGGTTATCGGTTAATCCAAAAATGCCATTGGGAAAGAATCGATTCGCGGCAGTAGAGTACCGACCAGATTTCACTCTGGGTCAGGAGACTGTCATGCCCGAACTGTCTGGTCACAACTTCATCGCCGGTGGCCGTAGCGCCGCCGGCTCCGTGGTCCTGCACAGCGTTGATGCGACTACCGGGCAGCCGCTGCCCATCGCCTTTATCCAGGCCTCGGCCGAGGAAGTGCACGCTGCTGCCACGGCGGCCCATCAGGCCAGCGCGATCTACAGCAATTTGCCGGCCGAGCGCCGGGCCGAATTCCTCGACACCATCGCCAGCGAGCTGGATGCCCTGGACGAGCAATTCGTCGCCCTGGTCTGCAGCGAAACCGCCTTGCCAGCGGCGCGCATCCAAGGCGAACGGGCCCGCACCAGCGGGCAGATGCGCCTGTTCGCCCAGACCTTGCGCCGTGGTGACTTCCTCGGTGCGCGGATCGATTTGCCGCTGCCCCAGCGCCAGCCTCTGCCACGGGTCGATCTGCGTCAGTGCCGCCTGGGCGTCGGCCCGGTCGCGGTGTTTGGTGCCAGCAACTTTCCCCTGGCCTTTTCCACCGCCGGTGGCGACACCGCTGCGGCCCTGGCCGCTGGCTGCCCGGTGGTGTTCAAGGCCCACAGCGGGCACATGGCGACGGCCGAGCAGGTGGCCTTGGCAATCATTCGCGCCGCCGAGAAGACCGGCATGCCGGCCGGGGTGTTCAACATGATCTTCGGTGCCGGCGTCGGTGAGGCGCTGGTCAAGCATCCGCTGATCCAGGCGGTCGGCTTCACCGGCTCGCTCAAGGGCGGCCGGGCGCTGTGCGACATGGCTGCTGCCCGGGCGCAACCGATCCCGGTGTTCGCCGAGATGAGCAGCATCAATCCGGTGCTGGTGCTGCCGCAGGCGCTGCAGGTGCGCGGCGAGCAGATCGCCCGCGAACTGGCCGCCTCGGTGGTGATGGGCGCCGGGCAGTTCTGTACCAATCCGGGCCTGGTGATCGGCATTCGTTCGCCAGCGTTCAGCGCCTTCCTGCAATCGCTCAGCGTGCTGATCGCCGAACAGCCTGGGCAAACCATGCTCAACGCGGGCGGCCTGCGCAGTTACGTCGAAGGCTGCGCCACCTTGCGCGCCCATCCCCAGGTCACGCACCTGGCCGGGCAGGCGCAGGAGGGCAATCAAGCCCGGGCGCAACTGTTCCTGGCCGACGTCCAATTGCTGCTCAGTGGTGATGAACTGCTGCAGGAAGAAATCTTCGGGCCGGCCACCGTGGTGGTGGAAGTGGCTGATCGCGCTGAATTGCTGGCGGCCTTGCAGGGCCTGCGCGGGCAACTGACCGCCACCCTGCTGGGTGAGCCGGACGAGCTGGCACACGCTGCCGACCTGGTGGCGTTGCTGGCGCAGAAAGTCGGCCGGGTGCTGGTCAACGGTTACCCGACCGGCGTCGAAGTGTGTGACGCCATGGTCCACGGCGGCCCTTGGCCGGCAACTTCCGACGCCCGTGGCACCTCGGTGGGCACCCTGGCCATCGACCGTTTCCTGCGTCCGGTGTGCTACCAGAACTTCCCGGATGCCTTGCTTCCCGAAGCGCTGCGCAACAGCAATCCATTGGGGCTGACGCGCCTGGTCAACGGAGAAAAAACCACCCAGGCACTCTAGTCCACGCTGCATCGCCGGGTGAATTGCTCGCCCGGCGTGACCCATTCGATAAAAACAATCAGGCATGTCCACATGCCCAGGGGTTATCTCCATGCAAACGATATCCGAGCATCTGCCCGCGCAGGCGCAAGCCAGCGAACTCGACTTTGAAGACCGCACCTACCGCAAAGTGATCTGGCGCATCCTGCCGGTGCTGCTGCTGTGCTACATGGCCGCCTACCTGGACCGGGTCAACATCGGCTTCGCCAAGCTCGACATGCTCAACGAGCTGCAATTCAGCAACACCGTCTACGCCCTTGGCGCCAGCATGTTCTTCTGGGGCTACTTCCTCTTTGAAGTGCCCAGCAACCTGTTGCTGCATCGCTTCGGCGCGCGCTTCTGGATCGCGCGGATCATGCTCAGCTGGGCGGTGATCTCCATGGCGGTGGCCTATACGGTGCCGCTGGCGGGGTTCTTCGGGCTTGAGTCGAGCACCATGTTCTATGTGCTGCGATTCCTGCTGGGGATCTGTGAAGCGGGCTTCTTTCCCGGGGTGATCCTGTACCTCAACTACTGGTTCCCGACCCATCGCCAGAGCCGGGTGATGTCCGGGTTCCTGATGGCCATGCCGATCAGCCTGACCCTCGGCGGAATCCTCTCCGGCTGGCTGATGAACAGCATGCAAGGGGTGCATGGGCTGTCGGGCTGGCAGTGGATGCTGATCATCGAGGGCATTCCTTCGATCATCATGGCCTTTGTGGTCATCGTTTGCCTGGCCGACAACATCGACAAGGCCAAGTGGCTGTCAGCCGCCGAGAAAGCCATGCTCAAGGCCAACCTGCAGACCGACAGCCAGGGCAAGGTGTCGCGCCTGGGCGAGGTGTTCTTCAACCCGCGCGTGTGGTTGCTGGTGCTGATCCTGCTGACCTTCAACACCGGCTTCTATGGCCTGGCGTTCTGGATGCCATCGATCATCAAGAGCACCGGCATCACCAACAGCCTGCACATTGGCCTGCTGACCGCGATTCCCTATGCGGTGGCCACGGTGGCGATGCTGCTCAACGCACGCCACTCCAACCGAACCGGCGAGCGCCGGCTGCATGCGGCGATTCCGGCCTTCATCGGCGGCGCCGGGCTGATCCTCAGTGCCTTTTTTGCCGATAACCTGATGCTCTCCGTGCTGTTCCTCAGCGTCGCCGCCTCGGGGATTCTCAGCCTGATGCCGATTTTCTGGACCTTGCCAGGTACCGTGCTGTCGGGTGTGGCGGCAGCAGCCGGGATCGGCATGATCAACGCCATCGGCAACCTGTCCGGCTTCACCGGCTCGATGATCACCGCCGTGGCCGAGAACCTCACGGGCAACATCAACAACGGTACTTACGTGCTGGCGGTGTGTCTGTTCATCAGCGGCGCGTTGATCCTGGCGATCCCTGCGGCGATGCTCGGCCGGACGGCGAAAACCGCGGCTAGCAGCGCTAACGTGGAGCGAGTATGAAGATGCACAACAAGCGGGTGCTGGTGACGGCGGCCGGGCAGGGCATCGGGCTGGCCAGTGCCATCGCCTTTGCCGAGGCGGGTGCGCAGGTGTTCGCCAGTGATATCGAGGTGCGCGGGCTGCAAGGGATTCCGGGTATCGAAGCCCTGACCCTGGACGTCACTTCGGCCGGCGCCATCAGCGAGGCCTGCCAGCGGATCGGTGGCCTGGATGTGCTGTTCAATTGCGCCGGGTATGTGCACAGCGGCAACATCCTGGAGTGCGATGAAGCGGCCTGGGCCCGGTCCATGGACATCAACGTGACCGCCATGTACCGGATGATCCGCGCGGTGCTGCCGGGCATGCTCGAGCGTGGCGGCGGTTCGATCATCAACATGTCGTCGGTGGTCTCCAGCGTCAAGGGTGTGCCCAAGCGTTTTGCCTATGCCGCGAGCAAGGCAGCGGTGGTGGGCCTGACCAAGGCGGTCGCCGCCGACTTTATCGGCCAGGGCATTCGCTGCAACGCAATATGCCCGGGCACCGTGGAGTCGCCGTCGCTGCGCCAGCGGATCGCCGAGCAGGCGACGCAGCAGGGGGTGGCCGAGGCGCAGGTGTACCAACAGTTCCTCGACCGCCAGCCCATGGGCCGCATCGGCAGCGCCACGGAGATCGCCCAGTTGGCCTTGTACCTGGGCAGCGACGCCTCGGCCTACACCACCGGTGGCGTGCATGTCATCGATGGCGGCATGAGTATCTGAGCGCCACCCGGCACCTTTAATTAGAAGCAGGAGCGACACATGAAATTAGTGCGTTATGGCGACAAGGGTTCGGAAAAACCGGGCCTGCTGGATGCCAATCAACAGCTTCGCGACCTCTCTGGCCACGTTGCCGACATCGCCGGGCAGACCCTGACTCCACAGGGTCTGGCGGCCCTGGCGGCGATCGACCCCGCCAGCCTGCCGCGGGTGCCAGGCCAGCCACGGATCGGCGCCTGCGTCGGCCAGGTGGGCAAGTTCATCTGCATCGGCCTGAACTACGCCGACCATGCCGCCGAGTCGAACATGGAAGTGCCCAAGGAGCCGATCATCTTCAGCAAATGGACCAGCGCCATCTGCGGCCCCAACGACAACATCGAGATCCCTCGTGGTTCGCTCAAGACCGACTGGGAAGTCGAACTGGGGGTGGTCATCGGCAAGGGCGGGCGTTACATCGATGAGGCTAATGCGATGGATCACGTCGCCGGTTACTGCGTGATCAACGATGTCTCCGAGCGCGCCTGGCAGTTGGAGCGCGGCGGCACCTGGGACAAGGGCAAGGGCTTCGACACCTTCGGCCCGATCGGCCCATGGCTGGTCACCCGCGATGAAATCGCCGACCCCCATGCGCTGGACTTGTGGTTGGAGGTCGACGGTCACCGTTACCAGAAAGGCAACACCCGCACGCTGATCTTCAGCGTGCCGCAACTGATCGCCTACCTGAGCCGTTGCATGAGCCTGCAACCTGGCGACATCATCTCCACCGGCACCCCACCGGGCGTCGGCCTGGGCATCAAGCCCGACCCCGTCTACCTGCGCCCCGGCCAGACCATGCGCCTGGGCATCGCCGGCTTGGGCGAACAGCTGCAGGTGACGGTACAGGCGGATTGAGCCTCACCCCTCACCGTGGGATTGACAGGTGGGGGGCTGGGCCAACAGTATCGAGCCATGACCAGAACCCACCGCCTGAACATGATGTGCTGCTCCATGACCGCCGCTGGCGGGTCATGAGGTCAGGCGCGTTCAGGATATGACGTTATGACCCAAGGCCCCGCCAGCAATGGACGGGGCTTTTTTTGCGCTGTCCGAAGCTGGCCAATGGAGAACCCCATGTTGCAGATTCGCCGCGCCACCCAGGACGACGCCCAGGCCGCTTTCGAGATTCGCCTGCGCGCGATCCGCCACCAATGCATCGGTGCCTATACCGAGCAGCAGATGCTGACCTGGACCGCAGGCTCGGCGGCGGATGGCTACAGTGCGCTGATGGACTCGCACTTCTACATGGGGTGGGTCGATGGCGTGGCCGTGGCCACCGGCATGCTCGATCTGCCACGGCGGGAAATCGGCGCGATCTTTGTCCTGCCCGAGTTCATGCAGCAGGGGATTGGCGTGTTGATCCTGGAATTCCTCGAGCAGTTGGCACACCAGTTGGGCCTGGAGCAGGTGGTGCTCGACGCGACATTGAACGCTGCCGATTTCTACCGGCGCTGCGGTTACCGTGGTGAGCAAACGTCCATCTACCATTCACCCTCGGGCCTGCAACTGGCTTGTGTGCCGATGGTGAAACAGCTGGGCTGATCCCGGCCGTCAATCCTTGCCGGGATAACGCGTCTCCATCACCACCGACAGCGCGTCGGGGCGCCAGAATTCCTGGTCGAACTCCACCGGCTGGTCGGCCTCGCCGAAGTTCAGGCGCTCCAGGTAGACACTGGTGGAGCCCGGCGACAGTTGCAGCAGTTCGGCCTGTTGCTCATTGACCGTGCCGATGTGCATCTGCAATTCGCAGCGCGATTGCACTCGCGCAAAATGCTCGCGCAGGACCCGGGTCAGAGAGCTGTCTAGGTCGACGTCGAGCAGGCCCGGGCACCAACTGGCGAGCAGCGCGTTGAATTCCAGCAGCACCGGACGCCGGTCGATCCAGCGCCGGCGCTGAAGAAAAAACACCGGCTCTTGTGCCGACTCCAGCCCCATGCGTCGGGCCAGCCAACTGCCGGCCGGGCGCAATTCGGCCTGCAGGCATTCGGTGCGCGGTGTGCGCCCCTGGGCACTGACGTAGTCCATGAAGCCACTGATGCGCGTCGGGTCGTAGCGGATGCGCTGCGGGCTGACGAACCAGCCGCGACGATTCTCCCGGTACACCCGGCCTTCGGCTTCCAACCGCTGCAAGGCCTGGCGCAGGGTCACCCGGGTGCAACCGAAACGTTCGATCATGTCCCGTTCGGAAGGGAACTTCTGGTCGGCCTGGGGGATGCCGTTGGCGAGGTCCTGGGCGATCTGCTCGCGGATCCGCTGGTAGTGCGGTGAGACTGGGTCAAAAGGCATGACGTGGGACGCCCGATGGCGGATCGAAGAGGACGATGGCGCCCGGGGACACCATCGACGGGTTACCTACACTAACCAATCGCCCGGCCAGCCGTCGAGGGCTGCGCGCCGCCGTCGGCAATCCCTGGCGCTGGCCGTTCCTGGCGCGCCAGGTCCTGCTGCCAGGCACGCAGGCCGTAGATCGCCAGCAGCACAAAACCGGCGTACAGCGCGGCGGTCAGGCGCAGGTCCTTGAACAGGAACAGGCCGACATACAGGCAGTCGAGGACGATCCACAACCACCAACTGACCACGTACTTGCGTGCCGCCCAGACGCTGGCGACCAGGCTGAAGGCAGTGAGCGACGCGTCCATCCAGGGCACGGAAGCATCGGTGTAGGTGTGCATCAGGGCGCCGAGCAGCCCGGCACCGAGGGCCCCGCAGAGCAAGCCGAGCAGGCCTTCGCCCAGGGGCAGCCGCGCCACCCGTACCTTGCCTTGTTCCAGGTGGCCCTGGCTCCAGCGCCACCAACCGTAGCCTTGCAGCAGGGCGAAGATGCCCTGCAACAGGGTGTCGGAGTAGAGCTTGGCGTCGTAGAAAATCCAGGCATACAGCAGCACCGCCAGCACGCTGACCGGCCAGCACCAGCGGATGCGCCGGGCGGTCAGCCAGACGCCGAGGAGGTTGAGAATGACAGCGATGATTTCAAGATCGGACATAGCGGTTTCCTCAAGCGTGGCCTTGGCGGGCCGGATCAGAAGTTGACCGATGCACTCAAGCGGGCGGTCAGTGGTGCACCCTGGAACACGTAGTTGTCGCCCATGTACTCCCCGACATCGCGCCAGTAGCGCTTGTCGAACAGGTTATCGACGGTCAGGCGGAACACCGTGTCGTAGCCGTCGATGCGCGTGCTGTAGCGGCTACCGATGTTGAACACGGCGTAGGCGCTGGCCTCGACCTGGCCCTCCTGGCTGGCGTATTTGCTGGCGCTGTATTGCACCCCGCCGAGCAGCGCCAGGCCGTCGACCCACGGCAGGGCATAGTCGCCATAAAGACTGGCGCGCAGGTTCGGTACGTTGATGGTCTGGTGACCTTCGTAGGCCGGGGTGTCGCTGCCGCTGACTCGCGAGCGGATCGCCGCGACACTGGCGGAGATCTGCAGGCGCTGGCTGGCCCAGCCATTGGCCGAGAGCTCCAGGCCGGTGTTCTTCTGCTCGCCCTGCTCGGTGTAGGTGAAGCTGCCGTCGGCATTGGGCCGGGAATACTGATAGCCCTGGCGGATCTGGAACAGCGCTGCGCCGAGGCTCAGGCGCTGCCAGTCGTACTTGATCCCGGCCTCGATCTGCCGCGACACGGTCGGTGCGAGGATCTCGAAGGCATTGCTGGCAAACCACGGAGCCTCGCCACCCAGGGACAGGCCCTTGCTGTAGCGGCTGTACAACGCCAGGTTCGGCAGCGGCTTGTAGATCAGCGCGGCCTGGGGCAGGAACTCGTAGCGCTGGGTGTGGCGGGTGGTGTCGCCCTCGCTGTCGAAGGTCTCTTCATCGAGGCGCACTTCGCGCCCGCCCAGCACGGTCTGCCATTGTTCGTTGAAGCTGATCCGGTCGTTGAAGAACAGCCCGTACTGGCGGCTGTCCAGGTTTCGATACGAATCATTGAGCGGCCCCGCGTAGCGCGGGAAATCGGCCGGTTCGCTGGCGATGTTGGCGCTGCCGATCCACTCGTTGATCGGCTCGCGCTTGTCGACGATCCGCCGAAATGCGCTGCTGCCGACGGTCAGTTCGTGGCCCAGGCCTGCCGTGTCGAAGGTGCCGCTGAGGGTGGCCTGGGCTTCGTCGTTGCGGCGGGTGTCGTCGGGGCTGCGGAAGTCATAGATGTCGTAGTCACCCTCGGGACTGAAGTAGTTGGGCACCGCCGCGCCGGCACAACTGGCGGCGCCGTAGCAGCCCCAGGCGAACGAGCTGTAGTCATCGATCACCACTCGGCTGCGCGAAGCGCTGAGGTTGCCTTTCCAGGTGTCGCTGAAGCGGTACTCGAAGTTGCCGTTGAGGTTCAGCGCATCGGTGGTCACCGGTTTCGTGCCGCTCTGATGCGCCAGCAACTGCTTGGGCGAGGCGTGGTGCGGCAACTCGGTGCCGCCGAGCAACTGGTAGCCCGGTGCCGAACGCTGTTGTTTGGTCTGGTACTCGACATCCAGTTGCAGCAGCGCGGCGTCGCTCAGGGTCCAGTCCAGCGCCAGGGAGGCAAAGTCGCGCTGGCCGTTGGTGTGCTCGACGTAGGAGTGCAGGTCTTCATGGGCCAGGTTGGCGCGCAGGCCGAACTGTTGTTCGCTGCCAAAAAAACCACCGACGTCGGTGGCCAGGTAACCGCTGCCGCGATCGTCGGTGGACACCGTGACCGAGTGCACATCGGTCGGCCGCTTGGTCACATAATTGATCAGCCCGCCGGGCTCGCTGACCCCGCTTTGCAGGCCCGCCAGGCCCTTGAGCAGTTCCACCTGCTGTTTGTTTTCCAGGCCGACGTTCTGCTCGCCGGTGATGGTGCGGCCGTTGATCTTGTAGCTGCTGGCGGCGTTCAGGGAGAAGCCGCGTACCACGAAGTTCTCGTAGTAGCCGACCGGTGCGTAGCTTTCACCCACCGAGGCGTCGTTTTTCAACACTTCACTGAGCAGGCGTGCTTGCTGGTCCTTGATCAGGGCTTCGTTGATCACCGCAATCGAGGTCGGCGTGTCGAGCAAGGGCGCGGGGTCGAACCCACCGACAGCGGCCTCGGACACCTGGTAGCCGGAGTGGTCCTCGGCATTCACGGTCACGGCCGGCAGCAGGGTCTCGGCAGCGTGGACCGAGGGCAGGGCGCTGGCCAGCAACAGCCCGAGGGTCAGTTGATTGAAGGCAAAGCGCGGGGCGCAGCCGTCCTGGGGGGACGTCCGGTAAAGCCTATCCATGTGAAACTCCTTGATGACTGCGAGCCCGGGGCAGGCGAACACCGGGCATAGGGGCCCAGGTGCGCTCCAGGAAAGCGCTGTGCGGTAAAAAACAGGAAATCAGGTTAAATACGTGCCCCCGAGGGCATCAGTCCGGAGTTGCTCCGGTGGTCATCGGCAAGTTTGAATCCGCGGCCCATTCTTGCAGCGAGCCATCATACAAGAGCACGTCGTCGCGGCCGACCAGGGTTAACGCCAGGGCCAGGGCCGCCGCAGAAATTGCGCCGCCACAATACAGCACCAAGGGCCCTGGCACGTCGAGCAGTAGCGCAGCGAGTTGCTGTTGCAACTGGTCGCGTGGCAGGTACCGGCCATCTGCGTCGAGCAATTGCCGCGCTGGCAGGTTGCGACTGCCGGGGATGTGCCCGCGCCGCGCGTAACGGCTCGCGGCACTGCCTTCGAACAATGCCTGGGACAGGGCGCACACCAGCAGTCCCGGTCGCTCACCGGACACCATCGCCTGCACACCGTCACGCTCGATCCACAAGCCTGGCCGGGCTGACAGCGGCATGGCGGCCACCGGCAGCACCGGTTCAATACCCTGCGCCTGGGGCAAACCCGCTGCGCACCAGGCCTTGAAACCACCGTCCAGCACCTGCGCCGCCAGCCCGACGCTGCGCAGCATCCACCACAGGCGCGCGGCCCAGAAACCTTCGCTGCGATCGTAGATCACCACCTGGCGAGCGCCATCCAGGCCCAGCCGGGCCAGGGCGCTCGCCAGTTGTTCGACACCGGGCAGGGCAAAGCTGAACGAGGCGTCGGGCAGGGCCAGGTCATGCAGCAGGTCGGCGTGCAGGGCACCGGGGATGTGGGCCTGATACCAACCGTCGCGCCCGCTGGCGACCTGGTAGTCGCGGTCGAAACGCGGTGCCGGCAGTTCGACGCTGGCGTCGAGGATCAGCAGGTTGGCGTCTTCGGCCATCAGGCTGGCCAGTTGCTGGGGGCTGATCAGTGGGTTCATGAACCTTGACTCCGGGTGGCGGCACGACGCCGTAGATGTTCGAGCAGGCAGTGGCCGGCATCAGTCGAAAACCAGCGGGTGTGACCGATCAGGTAAGCCTTGTATGCGATGTCGGCACTCGCAGCGCAACCGACCACGCCGTTGAAGTAGGCGATCTCCGACAGGGCGAAATCCACATGCACCAGGGGCAGCAGGGCGGCCAGGGTCAGAAGCTCGGCCGCCGACAGCGGCAGGACACTGGCATAACCGGCCAGCAAGGCGTCGATGTCGTCGAGGGCCGCCGGGGCAGACCCGCCGCTGCCCAGTTCCAGCCAGGGAATGGCGTTGCGTTCGATGGCGGTGGCCAGGTCGAACAGGGCGAAGGTGCGGTCCGCCAGGCCAAAGTCCAGCACGCCGCTGACCTGGGCGTCGGCGGTGCTGGAACTCCACAGCAGGTTGGAGCCGTGCCAGTCGTTATGGGTCCATAACCCGGGTTGCCGGGCCAGCAGTGGTTGCAGTGGGCGATGCCAGGGCAGCAGCAGGGGCAGCAACTCGTCGCGCCATGGCTGGCGGTCCATATAGGCCGCCAGTGCCGGGTCGCGCTGGATGAACGTATGCAGGCTGGCGACCAGGTCCGGACCGCTGCACAGCTTGAAGTTGGCCAGCAGCACCTGGGCCTGGCGCGGCGGGGCCTGGAAGTCCGCGGCGCCACGGTGCAAGCGGGCCAGCGATTGACCGGCCGACCAGGCGTGGCGCTGGCTGAGAAACGGCGTCCAGGACAAGGCGTCGCGATACAGGTCCTGACCTTCGGCCAGGGCATGCACCTCGTAGGTCCACTCGCCCTGAGCGATCGCCGTGTCGCCGTCGCGGTTGGCCAGCACTTCGGTCACCGGCACCCCGCGTTGCCGCAGATGGGCCATGAAACGGTGTTCTTCGCGCAGCCAGGCGGGGTTGCGCACCTGTTGTGGGTGGCGTTTGACGAACACCCGGGTGTTTTGGGTCTGGACCAGGCTGGCGGCCGAGAACGGCCGCGGGCTGTGCCAGTCCAGTTGCAGCGGCGCGCCGAGTTGCGGGTAGCCGCGCAGCAGTTGCGCGACATCGTCCGCCTGCAGCGGCGGCCACTGCGCCGCCACCGGTTCCAGGCCCAGACCGTGGGCGCTGAAGGGCTGGTGTGCGGCCATCACAGCGGCTCCGGCAGGAAGGCGTTGCTGGTGGCTTGGCGCCAGGCCTGGGCATCGGACAGCACGTGGTTGGCGTGCAGCCAGTGGGCGTAGGGTTCGAGCAAGGCATCGCGTTGTTGGCCCCAGGTTCCCTGGTGCAGCCAGGTCGGCGCGATGGCGTGCAGCGATTGCGCCAGCAGCTCGCGGGGGAAGTACGGGGTGGCGCTTTCATAGGCCTGCAGCGCGCTGGCCGGGTCGGCGGCCGCAGCCAGGTAACCACGGGCGGTGGCGGCGAGAAAGGCGCGGGTCAGTTCGGGCTGGTCCAGCAGGGTCTGTTCGTGGGCTCCCAGCAGGTAGCTGTGATAGGCCGGGGCGCCAAGCTCGTCGACCGGCCAGACCACGCGCCGCTCGGCGGCGATCGGGCTGTCCATCAGTGCTTCCCAGGCCCAGTAGCCGCCAAAACTGGCATCGGCGAGGCCGGCGGCCAGTTGTTCGGGCCGCAACTCGCGGGTGCCGCTGTCCACCAGGATCAGCGCGTCGGGATCACCGCCATCGACCCGCATCAGATGCCGGACCATGGCCACGCCGCGGGGCGTCGGATTGAGCGCCAGGCGCCGACCCGCCAGGTCCCGTGGGCGCTGGATGCCGGAGTCGCTGAGGGTCTGGATCGATTCCAGGCCAGCATGGTTGATCGCCGCTACCCCCAGCAACGGTTGCCCCAGGGCGCGGCGTACCAGCAGGCGGTTGCTGGGGAACAATCCGAAGTGCACGGCCCCGGTCAACAGATGCTCGAGAGTGTCACCGCGCCAGGGGTCGTGCACTACCAGTTCGACATCCAACCCAGCCTCGGCGTACCAACCGCGTTCGCGGGCCAAGTACAGGCCTGCCGAATTAGGCCAGGGGTGAAAGTATTCGAGCATTACCCTTACACCAACCATCGATTTGCTACTCCAGTGCAAACGTTTAATGCGCCGATTTATAAGGTCTGAATCTGGTATATACCAATACCTTTTATCACTATGGATATACCCGATAATCCCGGTGAAGCCTGCACCAGAGCGGTTTGCTGAAAATAATCGAGTCCTTGTTAGAACGATTATTTCTTTGGGTTATTTAGATAGTTGTCAGTCGAATATCCATGACCGCTGAACGGGTGCAGAGGTGGTGGTTATATCTGTGATTGCGTCGTTAAGTGGGTTGTAACAGCGGCATTGGCACTCGGTGCCGCACTAATGGAGTTGGCGCAGCGTTTTTCGCTGCTGTGGGGGCGTCTTGTCGTGGGAGAGCCAGTCCTTAGAATCGGCGCCATCGCTTCACCCAACTATTTAATCCTTGCGGGAGCTCCACCATGATGAATGCCATGCAGATGCCAATGTCGATGAACAGCAGCATGCCGATGATGCCGATGATGGGCATGCCGATGATGATGGCGACCATGAGCTGCGAAATGCTCGAAGACGGCATGATGTGCAAGATGATGCCGGCCGCTGGCATGGACATGGCGATGTTCAAGAACAGCGCGCAGATGATGCAGATGATGATGGACTGCGGCATGCCGATGATGATGCATTGCGCCAACATGAGCATGATGTGCATGTCCCAGGCGAGCATGGCCATGCCGATGATGGGCGCCATGATGCCGATGCCGGTGATGGGCATGCCGATGCCGTCGATGAAGTGCGTGATGGAGTGCAGCCTTCAGGCTGACAGCATGATGTGCAAGATCATGCCGATGGCGGGCATGAACATGGACATGATGAAGAACTGCTGTGGGTTGATGATGAAGATGATGAACGATTGCAGCATGCCGATGATGATGAGCTGCAATGGCATGCCGATGATGTGCTGCACTTGCTGATTGGGGGCTTTTGAGGGCGGGGGTGGATCCTCAGCATTCGCCCCTGGGTGTCTGCAAATCCTGCGAACACCTGGAGCCTCATTGTGGGAGCGAGCCTGCTCGCGATGGTCGTCAACGATGACACGTGCTGCCTGGATGCACGCGTCGTACTTGAGGTTTTCGCGAGCAAGCCGCTGTTGGCCGGTCAGTCCAGCCGTTCCGGATATGTCACTACCAGATACGCCACTGCCTCACTGTCCGCTGGGTTTCGATAGCGGTGGGGCTGGTCGGCGTAGAACAGGATCGAGTCGCCGGTGGAGAGCAGGTAGCGTTCTTCGTTGACACTGATTTCCAGCACGCCCTGGGCCACGACCAGGTTTTCCTGCACGCCCGGGCCATGGCCTGCGGATTGGTCTTCACCCAAGGGGCTCAGGCGCAGTTCGTAGAATTCCGATTGGCGTGCCACGTCGAACGGGAACAGTGCGCGGCTGACGAAGGCGCCATTGGCGCTGACCAGGCGTTTGCTCTGGCTGGCCGACAAGACCGCGACCCCTTCGAACGCGCGGTGTTCGAGAAACGCCGCGACCGAGACTTTCAAGCCCTTGGCAATTTTGCACAGCACCTTGATCGACGGCACGCTGCGGCCGGATTCGATCTGCGCCAGCATCGCCCGACTCACGCCGCACTGGCGGGCCAGTGCGTCCAGGGACAGGTGGCGCTTGCCCCGCAGGCGCTGCAGGTTTTGCGCGACCCGCTGACAAATCGGGTCTTCTTCCTGGGGCTGCAAGTGGTTCAGATCGAGCACCGGTTCGTCGGCGCTGGCGAGAAAGCGCACGGGACCCTGGGCGTTCACGCGTGGCGGGTCTCGGTGCTGGCCGTCGGCCGGGCCGTGGTGAAGGTCTGCAGGCCGGCCTGCAGCGTGTACATATCCCACATGGCCCGTGCCCGTTGTTGAGCCTGTTTGCGTTTGCGGTAGCTGGCGAAGTCGATGAGGTTGTCAGTCGGATTCATGGGGCACTTCACTGTGGTGATGAATGACGGGATGGACTGAGCCTACGCGGAAATTGTTATATCGATAAATAATGATTTTCTATTTATTAATTCGTTTTGGTTCTTAAAGGTGCAAGCAAGAGAACGGGAAATAGACGCCTAAGCTAATTCCAAAAAAGTATTTATTTGTGCTTTTTAAGATCGATTAGCTTTATGTCACGGCGCCAGGCCCCTGCCGCCTCGTCCCTTTTTCCATCCCGGGTGCGCTGTGTCGCGCTCGGGCCTGCTTGTCGAGAACGCCTGTGACCCTTATCCAATCCTCTCTGGCCAGCGCCCGGATCGAGACCCCAGCCCCGGATGCGCCCGCACTCGAAGCGGACGTGGTGCTTGAGTTGCGCGACGTGACCAAGGCCTACGGGCAGAACGACGCAGCGCCGGCGGTCAGCAACGTCAACCTGAAAGTCCTGCGTGGTGAAGTGTTGTGTCTGATGGGCACTTCCGGCAGTGGCAAGTCGACCTTGCTGCGGCACATCAACCGCTTGATCGAGCCTTCCAGCGGCGAAGTGCTGATTGACGGCCAGGCGATCAGTGGCTTGAGCAACAAGGCCCTGCGTGAGTTGCGTTCGCGGCGCATTGGCATGGTGTTCCAGCATTTTGGCTTGTTGCCGCACCGCACGGTGCTGGACAACGTGGCCTTGCCCCTGGAATTGCGTGGCGAGCCCGAGGCGCAGCGGCATGCGGCGGCAGCCGTGCAGTTGCAGGCGGTCGGGCTGCAAGGCTGGGGCGAGCATTATCCCCATGAACTGTCGGGCGGCATGCGCCAGCGCGTCGGGCTGGCCCGGGCGCTGGTGACGGAGCCGGACATTCTGTTGATGGATGAGCCGTTCAGCGCCCTCGACCCGACCATCCGCCGCGACTTGCAGAGCCATTTCCTGGCCCTGGCCCGCGCACGCGGGATCAGCACTCTACTGGTTACCCACGACCCGGCCGAAGCCTTGCGCCTGGCAGACCGCATTGCGGTGTTGCGCCATGGCCGCCTGGTGCAACTGGGCACGCCTGAACAATTGCTGGAGCAGCCGGCCGACGCCGAAGTCGCGGACTTTTTCCGTGACTGCGCGCCGGCCAGCGCCCCTGCAAAAACGTCGACCAAGGTCGCGGCCCGACTGCCCAGCCAGCCTCGCGCGCCTTCCTATAGTCCCGGTCTGTCGGCCTGGCAAGCGTTGTTGCTGGGGCCAGCGGCGTTGGCGGCGCGGGGTAGGGGCGGGCTGTTCTGGCTGGCTTTTGCCAGTGAACTGGGCGCCTTGGCAGCCCTCGGCCAAGGATTGCTTAGCTCGGCCTGGCTGACGGTGCTGCTGGCGACGCTGGTGCTGGTTGCCAGTCGCTACAGCGCGCTGACGCTCAGCGCCCGTCCGGTGCGCGGCGGTGGCTCGGATTGGGCGCTGCCGTTGACGCTGTTGTTGGTCAGCCAGGTCCTGGTGATCTGGCGGGTGATCACTGCCGACACCAGCAGCGCGTTGCTGCAGTTCCCGGCCAATCGCCAGTTGCTGCTGGTGACGGCGCAGAGCATTGACCAGTTCATCAGTTGGTCGCAGGTGACTTTCGAAGGCGCCTTTGTCGGGGTGATAGTCGCGGTGCGCACGGTCATCGAAGGCATTGAGAGCCTGCTGGGCTGGCTGCCCTGGCCGGTCTCGGCCCTGGCCCTGGTGTTTCTCTCCTGGCGATCGGCCGGTCTGGCACTCGCGCTGACCAGCAGCGCCGCACTGCTGTACATCGGCCTGTTCGGCTTCTGGGAGCGCACTATTGCCACCCTGGCGCTGGTGGGGTCCTCGGTGCTGATTGCCCTGGTGATCGGCGTGCCCACCGGCATCCTGCTGGCGCGCCGACCATGGGTGCGCCGCGTGGTCACACCGCTGCTGGATGTGATGCAGACCCTGCCGACCTTCGTGTACCTGATCCCGGCCGTGGCGTTCTTTTCCGTGGGCAAGACCCCGGCGGTGATTGCCACGGTGATTTTCGCCCTGGCGCCGATGATCCGCCTGACCTCCCTGGGTATCCAGGAGGTGCCCAAGGATGCCGTCGAAGCGGCTGTGGCTCATGGCGCCAGTAGCTGGCAGACCCTGGTCAAGGTGCAACTGCCACTGGCCCGGCGCTCGCTGTTGCTGGGGATCAACCAGACCCTGGTCATGAGCCTGTCGATGGTGGTCGTGGCCGCCCTGATCGGGGCCGGCGGGCTCGGTTACGACGTGATGACGGCGTTGCGCAACATCAAGGGTGGCGAAGGCATGCTCGCCGGTGCGGCGATTGTCCTGTGCGCGCTGATCCCGGATCGAATCATTCAATCGAGCTTGCGCAAGCAAGACCCGACCTACAACTGAACGTGAGGCTTATCGTGAACAAACCCTTATCGCGCACCCTGGGCGCAGTGGCATTGCTGGCCTCGCTGATTGCTCCACCGGCATTGCTGGCCAAGGAAAAAATCGTCATCGGCGAACAGAACTGGACCGGCGCCATTGCTATTCAGCACATCCTCGGCGAAGTCATCAGCAGCCGTCTCGATGGTGATGTCTCGTACCTGGCGGGGGACGTCGCGGTGCTGTTGAGCGCCGCGTCCAAGGGCGATGGGTCGGTGGACGTGCTGACCGACATCTGGCTGCCGAACCAATCGGCCGCCTGGGCCAAATACGTCACCGGCGGCACCCGTTCGCTGGTGCCCAATGCCCACCCCTATGCTGGCGAGCAGGGCTTCTACATCCCCGGGTACTTGCAGGACAAGTACGGCGTCAAATCGGTATACGACCTGAAAAAACCGGAAGTGGCGAAGTTCTTCGAACCCCTGGGCGGTGGCAAGGCGCAGTTGCTGGTGGGGCCGGCCGGTTGGGAGTCCACTTACATCGGCCAGATCAAGGCCAAGGATTACGGGTTTGCCGACAAGTTCGAGGCGGTCTCCACCGAGGCTTCGGTGACCTACGCCAAACTGGCTAGCGCCTACAAGGCCGAGCGCGGCGTGGTGTTCTACGCCTACACCCCGGACTGGATTTTCTCCGCCTTCGATCTGCGCCGCCTGGAAGAACCGGCCTTCGATGGCTATGCCCAGGACAACAAAAAAGGCGATCCGCTGTACAAGGCCGATGGTTGCTGGAAATTCATCAGCCCGACCGTCGACCCGGATTGGCTGAACAAGAGCCAGATCAGCTGCGCCTTCCCGGACGCCAAGGTCCACGTGCTGGCCTCGGCCGCGTTGCAGCAGCGGGCACCGAAAATTGCCGAGTTCCTGCGCAATGTCGCGATCGAACCGGCGCAGCTCAACGAACTGATCCTGAAGATCGAGAAGGAACAGCAACCGGCTGACGTAGCGGCCAAGGCCTGGGTCCAGGCCCATGCCAGCACCGTGGACCAGTGGTTGCAGGCTTCGGCACCGACCGTGAGTGCGATCCCATGAGCCGGCCTTCCTTGCGATTGCTCGATGGTGGCATGGGGCGCGAGCTGCAGCGCATTGGCGCGCCGTTCCGGCAGCCGGAATGGTCGGCACTGGCGCTGATCGAGGCACCGCAGTATGTGCTGCGGGCCCACCAGGCGTTCATCGACGCCGGTGCGCGGGTCATCACCAGTAACAGCTACGCGGTGGTGCCTTTTCATATTGGCGAGGCGCGTTTTGCCGAGCATGGCCTGGCGCTTGCCGAGCGGGCCGGGCGCCTCGCGCGGCAGGCGGCGACTGCCAGTGGCGAAGCGGTCACGGTAGCCGGCTCGCTGCCGCCAGCCCTGGGCTCCTATCGACCGGACCTGTTCGACCACTCGCGCTCGGTGGCAATTCATCGCCAGTTGATCGCCGGCTTGCAGGCCCATGTCGACGTCTGGCTGGCGGAAACCCAGAGTTCCATTGCCGAAATCCAGGCGGTAGCCCAAGCACTGGCCGGCGACAGCAAACCGTTGTGGCTATCGTTCACGCTGCTCGATGAAGTGGGCCAGCCGCCACGCCTGCGTTCCGCCGAACCGGTGGCCGAGGCGGTGCGCGTGGCGGCCGGACTGGGGGCACAAGCGGTACTGTTCAATTGCAGTCAGCCAGAAGTCATGGCCGCGGCATTGAGTGAGGCCGCCGACGTTATCCGCGGTCTGGGCCTGGCCATTGAGCTGGGGGTCTACGCCAATGCCTTCCCGGCGGTGGACGCCGAGGTGAAAGCCAATAGCACCCTGCTGGAGATTCGTCCCGACCTGGGACCCCAGGCGTACCTGCACTGGGCCAAGTTCTGGGTGGCCGCTGGCGCCAACATCGTCGGCGGCTGCTGTGGCATCGGCCCGGAACACATCGCCCAGTTGCACCAGCATTTGATCGAGCAGGAACTGGAGGTAGAAGCATGAGTGAGGTGGAGCAGTCCGTGTTGTTGGAACAGGCGACCTTTGGCGCCGGTTGTTTCTGGGGCGCAGAGGCATACTTGCGGGCGCTGCCCGGGGTACTCGATAGCCGGGTCGGCTTCGCACGTTCGGCCGATGGCGAGCCGGCGTTGATTGAAGTGGTGCAGGTCGACTTCGATCCCCGGATGATTTCCTATACGCACCTGATCGAACATTTCTGGACCCTGCACGACCCGACCTCGGTCGACCGCCAGGGGGCGGATATCGGGGTCAAATACCGCTCGGCGTTGTTTTTCAGCTCGGCGCAACAGGCGACCAGTGCCCAGGCCGCGAAACAGCTACTGGACACGTCCGGGCGCCTGGGCAAGCCATTGGCAACGGTGATAGTGCCTCTGGGGGAGTTCCAGTTGGCAGATGAAGCGCACCAGCGCTACCTGGAAAAACACGGTGCCAGCAGTTGTTCGATCTGAGGGCGGCCTTGAAAGCATCGTGGGTGTCAGGTGTCATCGATGTTGGTAGTGGCGGCGCCATCGTGGCATAGGTATCTACACAACTGTGGTGTGACGTTGCGCCTGTGGGCCGGCCAGGGTGTTGGATTAGACCGAGTACATATCCATTTCTTTGGTAACGGCCTCCTATGGTTCCGCCTGACGGCGGCTCACTTTTGAACAGCGCAAAAGTAAGCAAAACGCTTTTACCCCACCACTCGGTGCCTCGCTTAGGCTCGGCATGCCCGTACTCCGACATTGATTTGGGGGGCCGCCGCAATGGGCCATCCTTGGCCCAGTGCGGCTAAACCGGCGTCCTGCCGGTTTACCCCC
>NZ_FYEC01000043.1:0-35971 GCF_900187635.1 Pseudomonas sp. Irchel 3H3
CGTGAACGGCCAACCGGCCTGACGACAACCCTGGGCTCCCACACGGCTGAAAGGCCGTTTCACTAATCAGGATCGTTGGGCATCGATTCTCATCGAGGCGCGGGGTAGCAGCCCCACTCAGACGCCGAATAGATGAAAGCAAGCCAAACACGACATCAAAAACAGTATTGCAGAAAAGGGGGTAACCATAGATGTGGGAGCGGGCTTGCCCGCGATGGCGATCTGCGCCACACCACAGATCTCAGCAATACCCCAATCTCCCGTAGCAGCTGCCGAGCCTGCGAGGCTGCGTTCGAGGACGCAGTCCTCGCAGGATTGCAGTGAGGAAATGTTTAGCAAGTCTGCACCCAAGGTTCTTGATCTGTGGATTTAACGACTAACTGTCCCGTGTGAGGCTGTTCGCCCTCTATGTTCTGTGGTTTACCCTATGGACGGTTGCTCGATCGACACTCACCCCGCAGCTGTGCCTGGCGCTAGTGCGTCATGCCGTCAGCTTCGGCGTCGATTCTTGCCTGCCAGCGCATTGAACCTGTCTGCCCTGCCTTCGGAACTGGCCTTTTGGGCGCTATGGCACTGCCGCCATGCGCGCCCACCGGATGTGCGTATTTCCCGTTGAATCATTTCAACGGCCTCGGTGTTGCGCCGGGGCCTGACTGGCGGTGCCTGTGCGCCTGCCTGACCCGGATATACGAGCGTTCCCATGAGTGTTGCCACGAGCCCCTTTGCCTCCCTGCAAGAAGCCAACGATTTTCTGCAAGCCAACCCGGATATCGAGATGTTCGAGCTGTTCATTGTCGATAACAACGGCGTGCCCCGGGGCAAGTTGTTGCACCGCGATGAGTTGTTGGCGGTCTACCAGAGCGGGCGGCCGCTGCCCAGCACCATCCTGGGCCTGACCATCAATGGCGACGACGTGGAAAACTCCGGGCTGGTCTGGGAGGTCGGCGACATCGATTGCCGCGCCTACCCGGTCAGCGGCAGTTTGCAGCGCATGCCATGGCGGCAGATTCCGACGGCGGCGGTGCAGGTCAGCATGCACCCGCAAGAAGGCATGCCGGCGACCGTGGCCGATCCTCGGCATTTGCTGGCCAAGGTGATCGATGGGCTCAAGGCCGATGGTTATTACCCGGTGATGGCCGCGGAGCTGGAGTTCTACCTGCTCGATCAGCAGCGTGACAGCCAGGGTCGCCCGCAACCGGCGCGGGACGTCGACGGTGGGCGGCCGCGCTCGACCCAGGTCTACGGTTTGCGTGAACTGGAGCAGATCGAGCCGTTTCTCGCCGACCTCTATGCCGCCTGCAAGCTACAGGGGATTCCGGCGCGCACGGCGATTTCCGAATACGCTCCGGGCCAGGTCGAAATCACCCTCGAGCACCGCGAAGATGCCCTGCAGGCCATGGACGAGGCGGTGCGCTACAAGCGCCTGGTCAAGGGCGTGGCCCACAAGCATGGGATGAGTGCCTGTTTCATGGCCAAGCCGTTCGATGACCTGGCCGGTACCGGCATGCACATGCACGTCAGCATCGCCGACAAGGACGGCAACAACCTGTTTGCCAGCGACGCCCCCGATGGCACGCCGCTGCTGCGCCAGGCGGTCGGTGGCATGCTCAGCACCTTGCTCGACTCCTTGCTATTGTTCTGCCCCAACGCCAACTCCTATCGCCGTTTCCAGACCAACAGCTACGCGCCGCTGGCCGCCACCTGGGGCGTCGACAACCGCACCGTGAGCCTGCGAGTGCCCGGCGGGCCGGCGTTTTCGCGGCATATCGAGCACCGCATCTGCGGCGCCGATGCCAACCCTTACCTGGCAGCCGCGGCGATCCTGGCCGGCATTCATCGCGGCATTCGCGAGCAGCGCGACCCGGGAGCGCCGGTCGAGGGCAACGGTTACGCCCAGGCCAAGGAATTGCTGCCCACGGACTGGCTGACCACCCTGCGTGCACTGGAAAGTTCGGCCTGGGCCCGGGATGCCTTTGGTGCGCCGTTCCTTGGGGTCTACCTGGCAGTCAAGCGTGCCGAGTACCGCCAGTTCATGGGCGAAGTCGGCGAGCAGGACTGGCGCTGGTACTTGCATCAGGCGTGAGATAGGAATAGTTAACAAACAGGACGCCAATAAATAGCGGTTAACCCACTATTTGTTGGCGTCTTTTTCACGAAATATTGATGCAAGGCTGCTTAAAGTTTGTGCCGTGGTCAGGAAAGAATAGTTCGTTCTTTGTTGGCGGCACCTACTTCAGGAACAAGCAGACCTCCCATGTTTAAAATAAAAGCCGTGCGCCCGGAATGGGTGACGTTGATTGCCAGTGCGTTTCTATTGGCTGGCTACAACGCTGTCCTCTGGCAACACCTGTTCGACATTACCGCCAGCGATGCCCAGGGTATCGGCATGCGGGTGGCGTTCGGCGTCATGATTCTCTGTGCGTTCAACCTGATCCTGACCCTGCTGGCCTTCCGTCCAGTATTCAAGCCAGTGCTGACTCTGATCTTCATGGCCAGTGCCGGCGTGGAGTATTTCATGAGTCAGTACGGCGTGCTGGTCGATGCCGGGATGTTGCGTAACTTTGCCGAGACCAATGCCAGCGAAGTTCGTGACTTATTGTCGATAAAGTTGCTGGCGTACAACTTGTTATTGGGTGTGCTGCCGTCATTTATTCTGTGGAAAACCCCGATTAGTTATCGTCGCTGGCACCGTGAGTTGCTCAGTAAAGTGTTGGTCGCCGGCGCCTCGGCCGTGGTCATCGGTGGCGTGGCACTTGTTAACTATCAAGGGTTGTCTTCGTTGTTTCGCAATCACCACGAGTTGCGCTTGATGGTAGTGCCGAGCAATTACATCGGCGCTTCCATTGGTTATTTGCGCGAGCAAGTGAAGTCTGCGCAGCAACCGTTCGTCAAACTCGGCGAAGACGCCCAGCGCAATCCGACCTGGCAGACCCACGGGCGTAAATCGCTGACCGTACTGGTGGTGGGCGAAAGTGCCCGCGCCGAGAACTTCGGGATTCTTGGCTACGGGCGTGACACCACGCCGCAACTGGACCAGGAAGCGGGGCTGATCGCCTTCACCGACGTGCATTCCTGCGGCACGGAAACCGCGGTCTCGGTGCCCTGCATGTTCTCCAACATGGGGCGCAAGGACTATGACGCCAGCAAGGCGAAGAATGAGGAAGGCCTGCTGGATGTGCTCAAACATGCGGGGCTGGACGTAATCTGGCGGGACAACCAGTCGGGTTGCAAGGGCACCTGCGACCGGGTGACCCTGGAAGATGTCAGCAACTTCAAGGACCCGGTGCTCTGCGCCAACAGTGAATGCCGCGATGAAATCCTGCTGCAGGGCCTGCAGCACTTCATCGACACCCTGGACAAGGACACCGTGCTGGTCCTGCACCAGATGGGCAGCCACGGTCCCGAGTACTTCAAGCGCTATCCCAAGGAGTACGAGCGTTTCACCCCCGTGTGCGAGAGCAACGCGCTGAACAATTGCAGCCGGGAAAGCATCGTCAATGGCTACGACAACACTCTGGTCTACACCGACCATGTGCTGTCGACGCTGATCGACCTGTTGCGCAACAACCAGGAAAAAGTCGACACGGCCATGTTGTACCTGTCGGACCACGGCGAATCCCTGGGCGAGTACAACCTGTACCTGCATGGCACGCCCTACATGCTCGCCCCCGACCAGCAGAAGCATGTCGCGATGCTCGCCTGGTTCTCCGACAGTTATCAGAAGGCGTTCTCGGTCGACACCCACTGCTTGCAACTGAGCCGGGAAAAGCCCCTGAGCCAAGACAACCTGTTTCATTCGATGCTGGGGCTGCTGGAGGTCAACAGCAAGGTCTACAACCCCGACCTGGACCTGTTCGCCGGCTGCCGAGGTGCCGTGGTCGACGGCGTCCTGGCCAAGGATTGAACGCCAGCCACCTTATCTCTACGCCAGCCCCCAGGCTGGCCCCAGCAGACACCTTATAAGAGTCGCCCTCATGTCCGCCCACCCGCCATCTTCCATCGAGCGCGAATCTGCTGAGCGCCATGGCCAGCAGCACGCCTGTGCCTGCGTCGAGCCCCAACCACCGAGCTGGCGCCAGCGTTTGGCGCAGTGGCGCCGCGAGCAGTTACTGCGCAATGCGCTCAACGAAGCAGGGGAGCCTGGTCTGGTGCTGGATGTGGCCTGTGGCGTCGGACGGTACTGGCCGGTATTGGGGGAGCACGGCAACCGTGTGATCCTGGCGGCCGACCCCTCCCCGGACACGCTCAAGCATGCCCGTACGCACCACTCGACGAGCCTGCTGACACGCATCCGGACCTTGCAGAGTTCGGCCTTCTCCATCGGCCTGTCGGCCAATGCGGTGGATTGCATCGTCTGTTCGACGTTGTTCCAGCACCTGGCGTGCGCCGAACACCGCATGGCCTTGCTCCAGGAGTTCCAGCGGGTGAGCCGGGACACTTTGATTGTGGTGGTGCGGCTGGCGGGTCGCTGCAATTGGGTCGCCGGCCTGGCGACGCAGGTGGCGCCCGGGGTCGGAAAAAACCAGTTGGAGGCCGAGTTCAAGGCGGCCGGCTTCAAGATCCTCATGCACCAGGATGTGTTGCCGGGCATTGCTGCGACCCGGGTGTACGTCCTGCGCAAACTCAGCCAGGACTGATCCGGCGAGCGCTTGACCGCGTGCCGTAGATCATTTCGCCTACGCTCTTGCTCAGTGGATGCGCGGAAATCGCCGGGGGCGATATATACTGCGCGCCATTCTTCAAGGGAGAGCCGTGTGGCCATCGATATTCACTGGATTCGCGACAACGATAGCCTCGGTCAGTTTTGCGCCCAATGGCAGCAGTTGCCGTTCGTCGCCCTCGACACAGAATTCATGCGGGTCGACACCTTCTATCCGATTGCAGGCTTGCTGCAGATCGGCGACGGCGTGCGCGCTTACCTGATTGACCCTTTGACCATCGACGACTGGCAGCCCCTGGCGGCATTGCTGGAAAACCCGGCTGTGCTCAAGGTGCTGCATGCCTGCAGTGAAGACCTCGAAGTCCTGCTGCGCCTGACCGGCAGCCTGCCGGCGCCGCTGTTCGATACCCAGCTGGCTGCCGCCTACCTGAACCTGGGCTTCTCCATGGGCTACTCGCGCCTGGTCTCGCAAGTGCTGGACATCGACCTGCCCAAGGGTGAAACCCGCTCGGACTGGCTGCAACGTCCGCTGTCGGAGACCCAGATCAGCTACGCCGCCGAAGACGCCCTGCACCTGGCAGAAGTGTTCGTGCGCCTGCGGCCGAAGTTGTCGGACGACAAGTTCGCCTGGGTCCTGGAGGATGGCGCCGAACTGGTGGCCAACCTGCGCCGCGAAACCGACCCGTACGAGGTCTACCGCGAGGCCAAGCTGGCCTGGAAACTGTCCCGCGCCCAATTGGTCGTGCTGCGCGAGCTGTGTGCCTGGCGCGAGCTTGAAGCCCGGGCCCGTGACCTGCCGCGCAACCGCATCGTGCGTGAGCATTCGTTGTGGCCGTTGGCCCGGACCCAGCCGGACAACCTCGCGGCGCTGGCAAAAATCGAAGACATGCACCCGCGCACCGTGCGCCAGGACGGCGAGTTCCTGCTGGACCTGATCAAACGGGCCGGCAGCGTGCCCCCCGAGCAATGGCCAGCCGCTGTGCCCGAGCCGTTGCCGATCGAAGCCGCCGCCCTGGTCAAGCGCCTGCGCGCGCTGGGCCAGGCCGAAGCGGAGCGCTTGAACATCGCGCCCGAACTGATGTTGCGCAAGAAGACCCTGGAGGCCTTGCTCAAGAGCGGCTTCCCGGACGGTCCCTACCAATTGCCTGAATCGCTGCGTGGCTGGCGCCGCGAACTGATGGGCCAGGCCTTGCTCGACAGCCTGGCCACTGCCGGAGAACAGCCTTGAAACGTATCTGCTCGATTTACCGAAGCCTGAAGAAAAACGAAATGTACCTCTACGTGCTCAAGAGCGATGCTCTGGAGCGCGTACCGGAAAGCCTGCTGCTGGCCTTCGGCAAACCCCATCACGCCTTCGACCTGGTGCTGACTCCGGAGCGCAAGCTTTCGCGTGAGGACATTACCCAGGTCCTGGAAAACCTCGACAAGCAGGGCTACCACCTGCAAATGCCGCCAGCCGAAGACGAGTACATCGAGCACTTGCCCGAAGAGTTGCTGCGACGTAACGATCCGATCTGACGGCGACCGGCACTGGATTTTCTGGCGGTGGCCGCAAACGGGGGAGCGCACTCCCTCGGCGGCCTTGTGCACTGTTTTTTAAGGTTTGAACCATGCGCGTTCTGATTGCCGAACACGACCACGCTGTGTATGCCCAACTCCTGGGACAGCTGGCACCCGAGCTGCAGGTCATGACCAGCGGCGACTCCGCGGAACTGGCCAACCTGGCTGCCGACTGCCCGGTGTGGCTGGGGCAGCCCGACTTGCTGGCAACGCTGTTGCGCCAAGGCCACCAGCCCCAGTGGCTGCAGTCGACCTGGGCCGGCATCACGCCGCTGCTGGTAGAAGGGCTTCCACGGCATTACCGCCTGACCCGCGCCGTGGGGATTTTTGGCCAGGTGATGGCCGAGTACGTGCTCACCTACATGCTCGGACATGAGCGCGAAGTGCTGCCGCGCCTGGTCAGCCAGGTCGAGCGCAAGTGGGACAGCCGCCAAGGCCAGAGCCTGGTCGGGCGCAAGGTGCTGATCGTCGGCACCGGGGACATTGGCCAGAGCGTTGCCGAGTTCCTCAAGCCATTTGGTGTGCAGTTGTACGGCATCGCCAGCACGCCTCGTGAACAGGCACCGTTCATCGAAGTAGCCGGGTTGCAGGACCTCGGGCGCCTGGTGGGTGAGGTCGATTATGTGGTCAACCTGCTGCCCAACACTCCGAGCACCCATGACCTGTACGATGCCGCGCTGTTCAAGCAGTTCAAGCCTACGGGCCTGCTGATCAACGCCGGGCGCGGTGTGGCGGTGGTCGATGCCGACCTGGTGGAAGCCTTGAAGGAAGGGCACCTGGCTGGCGCGGTCATCGATGTCTGCCGCCAGGAACCGCTGCCCCAGCGCCACCCATTCTGGACCGCCTGGGGCTTGCTGTTGACGGGCCACAGCTCGGCACCGACCTCGCCGGCGCTGATGACGCAGCTGTTTGTCGAAAACCTGCGGGCCTATCAGGCCGGGGAAGCGCTGCGCGGCGAAGTGGATTTCAACCGCGGCTATTGAGACAACCCCAGCTACGCAGGATCAGCAACCACCCACAATCACTGTAGGAGCGAGCCTGCTCGCGATGAGGCCAGCCCAGCTAACATCGTCGGTGCCTGACCCAACGCCATCGCGAGCAGGCTCGCTCCCACGCGGGTTTTGTGGGTGTATGGAGCATTTGCAACCACCCAGAATCACTGTGGGTGTAGGGGATTGGCAACCCCCCGGAATTACTGTGCTTACAGGGTGAAATCACCCTCGGCTGCCAGTTCGCTCAGCGGCCGGCGTGGGCTTGGCACTTCTCGGGCTTGCAGGTACTCGGCCAGGGTGGCCTTGTCGCCCAGCTTGCCGATCGCCACGGCGGCGTGCAGCGCGTAGCCTTCTGGAATATTCAGCTCCTTGCGGGTCAGCTCCTGATCGAAGCCGGCCATGCCGTGGGTGTGCCAGCCGCTGATGGAGGCTTGCAGGGCCAGGTGGCCCCAGGCCGAGCCGGTGTCGAAGGTGTGCCACAAGGCCGGGGTTTCGGCCTCGGCACCAGGCGCGGTGAAGGTGGTTTTCGAGATTACGATCACCAGCGCCGACGCGTGCTGGGCCCAGCCACGGTTGAACTCATTCAGCAGGCCAAGGAAGCGCTCCCAGTTCGGCGTGTCCCGGCGCGCGTAGAGAAACCGCCAAGGTTGCGAGTTGTAGGCCGAAGGTGCCCAGCGGGCGGCTTCGAAAAAGCTCAGCAGGGTTTCTTCCGGGATGGCTTCACCAGTAAAGGCCCGTGGCGACCAGCGATCGGTGAA
Organism: Pseudomonas sp. Irchel 3H3; assembly: GCF_900187635.1. Lineage (NCBI taxonomy): Bacteria > Pseudomonadati > Pseudomonadota > Gammaproteobacteria > Pseudomonadales > Pseudomonadaceae > Pseudomonas > Pseudomonas sp. Irchel 3H3. The sequence continues at coordinate 7,971 of NZ_FYEC01000043.1, forward strand.
CTGCGGGTGGATGGCATATTCGGCAACGCGGGGATTGGCGCTCATGAAAGAGATTCCTGGCAAGGTCGATGAGGGTACACAGCAATAAAAACCGGGGGCGCACAGTTGGCTGGGCAGTGGGGTTTTTGCGACCCCTGGCAGCTCGCCCGGGTGCAACGCGGTGGGCGTTGATGGCACCCTGGGCCGGGGTCGTTGTGACCTGCAAAGCTACTGCGCCGCGGGAAAACTGACAAGTGCCGGCGTACCGGCAGTCGCCAGCGCTTGGCCCGCGGGGGCTTGGGCACTAGACTGGCGGCCTTTTCCACCGCTGATGCAGATGCTTGAACCATGGCCGCCAAAGTTGAACCGTTCTGGATACGCAAGACCCTCGCCCAACTCGACCAGCAGGAGTGGGAGTCGTTGTGCGATGGCTGTGGTCTGTGCTGCCTGCAAAAGCTCGAGGATGAAGACGACAACAGCGTCTACTACACGCGCATCGCCTGCAAACTGCTGGACCTCAAGACCTGTCAGTGCAGTGACTACCCGAACCGCCGCGAGTCGGTGCCGGACTGCATCCAGCTGACGCCGGGCAAGGCCGATGAGTTCAAGTGGTTGCCGCCGACCTGCGGTTATCGCCTGGTCAGTGAAGGCAAGGACTTGCCGCTCTGGCATCACCTGGTGTGCGGCGATCGCGACGCGGTGCACCATGAGCGAATCTCTCAGTCGGGGCGCATGCTCGCCGAGGGCAGTGTGGCCGAGGATGATTGGGAAGATCATCTGATTTTTCGCGCAGGTTAAGCGCCGCGCGTTGTCCAAGTGAATCACGAAGGAGTGTGTATGGCTGTGCGCTTGTCATTGGCATTGTCGCTGCTGGTGCTGAGTTCATCGGTGTGGGCGGCCAAGAAGGTCGATCTGGATTACCACGTGCGCCTGTTGCCGCAAAGCGACCAGGCCGAAGTGCGCGTGACCCTGGCTCAGGGCTCGGCGGTGCGCAGCCTCGATTTTGACCTGGCGGACGGCAGCCGCTACAGCGATTTCAAGGCCGACGGCCAGTGGCAATTGACCCCGGGCAAGGCCGTGCGCGGCGTCTGGCGACCTGCCCCCGACAAGGCCAGCCTGACCTATCGGGTGCGTATCAGCCAGCCACGCAAGAACACCACCTTCGAGACCCGCATGACGCCGAACTGGGCCTTGATGCGCGGTGATGACCTGGTGCCGGCAGCGCGCCTGGATCAACAAGATGGCATCGAGTTGGTGGCGCGCCTGGTGTTCGAATTGCCAGCGGGCTGGAAAAGCATCGAGACGGCCTGGCCGCGCATTGGCAAGAACCGCTTTCGTATCGATAACGTCTCCCGACTGTTTGACCGACCCACCGGCTGGATGCTCGCCGGCAACCTGGGCACGCGCCGCACTCGTCTGGGCGAGACCGAAGTCACGGTTGCCTCGCCGCGCGGGCAGGGGATGCGCCGCATGGACGTGCTGACCCTGCTGACATTCGTCTGGCCGCAGGTGCAGGCGCTGTATCCTCGCCATCCGGGCAAGTTGCTGATCGTCGGCGCCGCTGACCCGATGTGGCGCGGCAGCACGGCCGGGCATGAATCGATTTACCTGCACAGCCGTCTGCCGCTGATCAGCGAAAGCGGCAACAGCCCGTTGTTGCGTGAACTGGCGCAGATGTTCGCGCGGATCAGCGACGAAGAGCGCAGTGACTGGATCAGCGAAGGGTTTGCCGAGTACTACGCCATTGAACTGCTGCGCCGGGCCGGCGGCATGAGCGATGAGCGCTATCAGGTGCTGGAAAACAGCCTGGCCAAGACCGGCCATGGAGTCAGTAGCTTGCGCGGCGAGCGAGCCAACTCGGCCCAGGTGGCCAGGGCGGTATTGCTGATGCAGGAGTTGGATCGCGAGATTCGCCTGAAGACCCGCAACAAGCGCTCACTCGACGACATGCTCCGCGGTGCCATGCACCTGGAACGGATCAGCACCCAGGAGTTCGTGGCATTGGCCGAAAGCATCATCGGCGAGTCATCGAAGGTCCTGGGCAGCGAGTTGCTGCACTAGCGCGTGCGTCGCGGGGTTTACACCCCAGACTTGGGTGAGTTCAACGAATCGTTTCTGGCCACTGGCGCGGTGTGGGTCGCGGCCTCGGCATTGGCCTTGAGGATTTTCAGGTCCTCGCCGGCCCGCTCGATTTTCGCGCGGACGTTGTCCAGGTCCTGGCGGCTCTTTTCCAGAAAGCTTTTTGCCGAACTATGACCGGTGATACCCCGCGCCAGGGCGACGCCACCGAGCGCCACCTGGATCAGGCCGAACACGCCGCCACGGCGCAGGCCCTTGCCCACCATCACCACGCCACCCGCCAGCGAGCCGATGCGTTCCCAGCCGTGCACGTTCTGGGTGGGTTGGGTCTGAAAGGGAGTGGAGTCGATACGTTCTACGCGTTTGAGTTCGTTCATCATCTTTCTCCTCAAGGGGCAATGGATATAAAACTGACTGCGCCAGTGCGCGAGTCGTTCCATCGGGCGTGGGGCCGATCAGCGGAATTTAGGCCCGGAACGGGTATTCAGTCCCTTGGCCATGCGGTCGTACAGCACCACGTTGACGGTGGCGGCCAGGTTCATGCAGCCGGTGGTGGGAATGTAGACCACGTCTTCGCACCAGTCGCGGATCTCTTTGTCCAGCGAACCATCTTCGGGGCCGAAGATGTACAGCGCGCGGTCCGGGTGGGTGTACTCGGGCAGCGAGCGGGCGCCTTCCACCAGTTCGACCGCGACCGGGACGCAGCCCAGCGGGAGGATTTTCTTCAGGTCGTCGATGCCGATCAGCGGAATGTCGTAGTGCACCCGCTTGGTGTCGGTGACGAAGTCGGCGGCGCGTTCATAGCGCTTGCCGGTGTAGAACACCGAGGCCACGCCATAACAGCCAGCGGCGCGCATCACCGAGCCAACGTTCTCCGGTGATTTGGGGTTATACAAACCAATGCAGCTGTACCGTTTGTCTGCCACGAGCGGGGTGCCTTTGGGAAAAAGAGCGCGATTATACGGGGAATGGGGGAGGGTGTCTGATTTGCGGATTGCTGGTGTTTGCGGCCTCACCATCGCGAGCAGACGGAGCGCTGCTCGCGATGAAGCAACCTTTTCAATCGTCTTTTTTCATCAGCCCGGCCAACGCGGCAAACGGGTTGTGGGTTGCCTTGGCGATTTTCGGGGTGCTCAGGGAGCCTTCGCTGAAGTACTGCTGGTCGGTATAGCGCGAGTGTTCGTTGTCATGGCAATACAGGCACAACAGCTCCCAGTTGGAACCGTCCTGCGGGTTGTTATCGTGGTTGTGGTCGCGGTGGTGCACGGTCAACTCGCTCAGGCGCTTGCCGGAGAACTCACGGGTGCAGCGCCCGCAGACGTGCGGATACATCTTCAGGGCCTTGTCGCGGTAACCCATTTCCTTGTCGCGCTGGTTGTCAGCGAGGATTCGGTCCAGTTTCGAGGTGTTGGTTGGGGTGGACGAACTCATGGGTTCACCTTTGTAGAAGACGAATGACGGTTATCAACAGAGTTTAGCTCAGCCTTTGAGCTTCTCGGCAATCCAGATGGTGTGGCGAGTGCCCTTGTTGCCATGGGCGAACACCTGCACCTCTTCGGCCTTGAAGCCGGCTTTTTTCAGTTTGTCGGAAAACTGCCGGTCGGCACTGGCCGACCACACGGCCAGCACGCCCTTGGGGCGCAGGGCCTTGGCGCAGGCGGCCAGGCCACCGGCGGAGTACAGCCAGCTGTTGGCTTTCTGGGTCAGGCCTTCGGGGCCGTTGTCGACGTCGAGCATGATCGCGTCGAAGCCCTGGGGTTCAGCCTGCAGGACCTTGGCCACGTCTTCCATGCGGATCACCGTGCGCGGGTCCAGTAGCGGCTTGCCGGCTTTCTCGCCCAGAGGGCCACGGTTCCACTCCACCACCCCCGGCACCAGCTCGGCGACCACCACTTCAGCGCTCTTGCCCAGGTGCTTGAGCGCCGAGGCGAGGGTGAAGCCCATGCCCAGGCCGCCGATCAGCACCCGCGAGTTCGGCCGGCCAGCCACCTTGCGGCAGGGAATCTCCGCCAGGGCGTCTTCGGAGCCGTGCATGCGGGTGTTCATCAGTTGCCCGCCATCGCCGCCCTGGATCTTGATGACGAAATCCTCGCCGTACTCGAACAGGCACAGGGCTCCGCCGTTTTCGGGGATTGGGGTGGTGTCGAGCAGAACGAAACGTTTCATGGGAATCTCATTGGGAAAACTGGCATTGATCAGGGCATTCTTGCGCGGTTGGGAGTAGCCTTGAAGCATCAAGCAAGGGCAACGGAGCCATTGATGAAGCGCACCATTCTAACGGTCATTGTGTTGGCCGCGCTCTCGATTAGTGCGGGTCACGCGCAAGAGTTGCAGGCAATCCCGGTTACCCCTTCAGCGGCCCCCGGCTCTCCCGGCACCGCAACCCCCACGCCTTATCCGCAGATCACCCCCACGCCAGTGCCCAAGGCCGGCAGTGGCAGCAGCCGTGAGCTGCTGTTGCCGCCTATCGAAAAGCCCAATCCGCCCAAGGCCCAGACCTTGCCGGGGCTGGAACCAACCCCGGCAAAGAGCAAGACCCCGGGCGGTTGAAACGCCGATAGGGCGCCTCAGGCGATCCCCAATACCTTGAACACAAAGGCGTATTCCAGGGCCACGTCGCGCAGGCCCTGGTAACGCCCGCTCATGCCGCCGTGCCCGGCACCCAGTTCGGTCTTGAGCAGCAACAGGTTGTCGTCGGTCTTGGTCACCCGCAGTTTCGCCACCCACTTGGCGGCTTCCCAGTACTGCACGCGGCTGTCGTTGTAGCCGGCGATCACCAGGGTCGCCGGGTAGGCTTGCGCGCGGACGTTTTCGTAAGGGGCGTAGGCCTTGATGCGTGCATGGACCTCGGGCTCTTGCGGGTTGCCCCACTCATCGTATTCGGTGACGGTCAGCGGCAGGTCCGGGTCGAGCATGGTGTTGAGCACGTCGACAAAGGGCACTTCGGCAATGGCCGCGGCGAACAGCTCCGGGCGTTGGTTGAGCACCGCGCCGATCAACAGGCCTCCGGCGCTGCCACCGCTGATCACCAGTTGCGCAGCGCTGGTGAAGCCGTTGGTGATCAGGTGTTCGGCGCAGGCGATGAAATCGTCGAAGCTGTTCTGCTTGTGTTGCTGTTTGCCGGCGCGGTACCAGGCTTCGCCCAGCTCACCGCCACCGCGGACATGGGCGATGGCGAAGGCCACGCCACGGTCCAGCAGGCTCAGGCGCGCATGGGAGAACCACGGGTCGAGGCTTTCGCCATAGGCGCCGTAGCCATAGAGGTAGAGCGGGGTCGGCTGGCCGAGCATTTCGCGCTTGACCACCAGGCTGATCGGCACCTGGGTGCCATCCGGGGCCGTCGCCCACAGGCGCTGGCTGACATAGGCATCTGCATCGAAAGGGCCGAGCACCGGGGTTTCCTTGAGGACGTGCTGCGCGCCGCTGGCCAGTTCCAACTGGCGTACCTGGGCCGGGCGATTCAGCGCTTCATAACGCAGGCGGATCCGGTCGCTGACAAACTCCAGGCTGTTCTGTACATACAGGCTGTAGGCCGCGTCCGGCAGTTGCACGCGATACGTCGGCAGGCCCTGTGGGTGAACTTCGATTATCGGCAAGCCGCCGATCCGCAGGCTCAGGGTCATGGCGCTGGCGTTCAGGCTCAGGCCTTCGAGCATGACCTCGTCACTGTGGGGGATCAGGTTCTGCCACTGGTCCTCGCTCGGTACCCGTCCCGTGTCCGGGGCCTGGTACAGGGCGAAGTTGATGCCATCGCGGTTGGTGCGGATCAGCCAGCTCCATTGCCCGTCGAGCAGGCCGTGATCGACGTCGTACTCATGGTCTTCGACCCGCGGCGCCAGGCAACTGAAGGCCTGCTGCGGCTGGGAGGCGTCGAGTGCCCAGACTTCGCTGGTGGTCTTGCTGCCCAGCGACACCAGCAACTGGCGTTCGGAGCTGGCGCGATAGCAGTGCAGGAAAAACCGCCCGTCGGGCTCATGGAACACTTCTTCGGCCACCGTGCCATCCAGGCGGTAGCGGTACAGCTTGTGCGGGCGATGGGTGTCGTCGAGCTCGGCGAAGAACAGCGTCAGGCTGTCGTTGGCCCAGGTCATGCTGCCGTCGCAATCCTCGAACGCAAGCTCGCTGACCTTGCCGCTGGCCAGTTCCTTGACGAACAGGGTGTAAATCTCCTCGCCCGTAGTGTCGAGGCTGTAGGCCAGGCGCCGGTGGTCGGGACTGATGCTGAAGGCGCCCAGGGAGAAAAAGCCGCCGTTGGCCAGCACGTTGGGGTCCAGCAGCAATTCTTCGGCGCTTTCATCAACCTGCAAACCGTCATCGGCCGGGCGTGGGCAGCGGTAATGCCGGGCGTACTCGTCACCGGCGGTGGTGCGGGTGTAGTACAGGTACGGACCCCAAGGGGAGGGCAGCGACAGGTCGGTTTCGAGAATCCGTCCCTTGATTTCGTTGAACAGGCTTTCACGCAGCTCGGCCTGGTCGGCCAGCATGGCTTGCTGATAGGCGTTTTCGGCCTTGAGGTAGTCGAGCACGGGCGCCGTGTCCCGTTCCTGCAGCCAGGCGTACGGGTCATCCCCGTCGGCCTTGTGGGCAATCGGGGCGCTACTGGCGTGGGCACAATGGGGCATGGGTGGCTCTCGGCAAGTGTGCAAAAAGGGCTTCACGGACAGCGGTGCAGCCTGATCAGTGAAAAGCCGTTATCATAAGCGCCTCTTTGCCTGCCATGCCATGGACACCATGACCGAGAACGACTATCTGATCGCTTGGGGCCTATACGCCTTTGCCGCTTTGGGCTGCCTGTTGGTGTGGATGCGCATGACCCGCTGGATGTGGCGCTACTTGCGTGAGCCGCTGCGCCTGATCATGGCGGTGCTGTTGTTCAGCCCGACCATCATCGACCCGGTGAAGGAAAAATTCGCCCCGGCCATCGCCATTACCGCCCTCGACCTGCTGTTCAAGGTCGGCAACAACGCCTGGCGCGCCATCTCCGACCTGTTCATGTACGGCATCATCGCCCTCGCGCTGTACCTGGTGTTCGTGCTGATCCGTCTGCCAATCGAGCGTGCCGCCAAGGCGCGCAAGCAGCAGTCCGCTGCCGCCCAGGCCGCGGCCCAGGCGGCTGATCCCGAGGACGACCAACCCTTCGGCGGGGCCGGTGATGATCGTTATGGTCGCCCCCCTGTGCCGAGCAACCCCCAGCGTTCGCGAGTCGAACCCCGTCTCTGATAGCCCTGCATTGAAGCGAGAGTCCCGGCATGTGTGAGTTATTGGGCATGAGCGCCAATGTCCCGACCGATATCGTGTTCAGCTTTACCGGGCTGATGCAGCGCGGCGGGCGCACCGGCCCGCACCGCGATGGCTGGGGCATCGCCTTTTACGAAGGCCGTGGCCTGCGCTTGTTCCAGGACCCGGCGGCGAGTTGCGATTCAGAAGTCGCGCAACTGGTGCAGCGTTATCCGATCAAGAGCGAAGTGGTGATCGGCCATATCCGCCAGGCCAACGTCGGCAAGGTCTGCCTGTCCAACACCCATCCCTTCGTGCGTGAGTTGTGGGGACGCAACTGGTGTTTCGCGCATAACGGCCAGCTCGCCGGGTTCCAGCCAACGGCCAGCTTTTACCGGCCGGTGGGCGATACCGACAGCGAAGCGGCGTTCTGCGATTTGCTCAACCGAGTGCGTGCCGCCTTCCCCGAGCCGGTGGAGGTCGAGCAATTGCTGCCGAGCCTGGTGGCCGCCTGCGCCGAATACCGCAGCAAGGGCGTGTTCAACTGCCTGCTGAGCGACGGCGACTGGCTGTTCTGCTATTGCTCGACCAAGCTGGCGCAGATCACCCGCCGCGCCCCCTTTGGCCCGGCGCGCCTGAAGGACGTGGACGTGATTGTCGACTTCCAGGCCGAGACCACTCCCAACGATGTGGTGACCGTGATCGCCACCGAGCCGTTGACCGAAAACGAAACCTGGACTCGCTACGAACCGGGCCAATGGAGCCTGTGGCGGCGCGGCGAATGCGTCAGCCACGGCCAGACCGAATAGGGATCCGCCGCTATGTTGCTCAGTTATGTGCGTCTGGTGTTGTTTGCCATCGGCCTGTTGGTGGGCGTCCAGGTGCCTGGTTTCATCAATGACTACGCCAAGCGGGTCGAAGCCCACCTGATCGAGTCGCAGACCGGCCTGCAAGGTTTCCAGAACACCGCCGAGCAGTTTTTCAAGGGTGACCTGCAAGCGCTGGTGGCCCACTACCGCGCCAGCGAAGACCCGATCTTTCGCAGCGACGCCGACAGCCTGAACACCTTGCTCACCCGCCAGGTGGCGTTGGACAAGCAGTTCCAGGCCATGCAAGGCCCGTGGTACATCCGCGTCCTGCAAGTGGCGTTGGCGGCCGATCCAGACATTCGCCAGGAAACCTGGAACGGCTATAGCTACCAGATCCTGCTGACCCCGGAAGCCATGGCCTGGGGCCTGGGCGGGGCGATGCTGCTGTCGTTCGGCCTGGAATGCCTGTTCCGCCTGATCGACTGGGTGGTGCTGGGCGGCAAGCGCCTGCGCCAGAGCCGGCCGATTGAAGAGCGGGATTTGCGCGGGTTGTAACTGCGATGACGGTGCGTCAGTCACCGTCGATGCCGACTGTGCAGGCCCCATCGCGGGCAAGCCCGCTCCCACAATGTGAATTTGGCTGCTCGCAGATCCTGCATACACCAAGGACCGTGTGGGAGCGGGCTTGCCCGCGATAGCAGTGTGTCAGTCACCGTCGATGTCTACTGTGCTGGCCCCATCGCGGGCAAGCCCGCTCCCACAATGTGAATTTGGCTGCTCGCAGATCCTGCATACACCAAGGGCAGTGTGGGAGCGGGCTTGCCCGCAATAGCAGTGTGTCAGGCCCCATCGATGTCGCAGGTACTGGCCTCATCGCGAGAAGATGGACGTCAACGATGACGCGTATCAGGTAGGCGCCAGCACGATGTAGTCCTCACCCACCTTGCGCCCATAGTCTTCCACCACCTGCTGGCACAGCGCGACAATCTCCTCGACCCATTCCGCACCCACTCGCCACGACACCACCACCTGCAGGTTGGGCGGGCGCTGGTCGATGGCCAGCAGGGTCAATTCGCCGCGCGCCAGTTCTTCGCTCACCAGTACCGGCGGCAAGGCGCCAATGCCGAAGCCGTCACGCAGCAGGCGGGTGATCGCCGACACCGAGTTCACACAGTTCAGGCGCGGCGCAAGCACACCGTTGGCCTGCATCAGGCTGAGCACTTCCTGGTGCGGATGGGAGTTTTTCGAGTAGGTGATGATCCGCTCGCGGGCCAGTTCGGCGAGGCTCGCGTACTCGCGGTTGTAGATCGAGTTGCTGGCGACGATCCAGCCGATCGGGTGGCTGGCCAGCTCGAGGCTGCGCACGCTTTCCTGGCGCAGCAGGTCGGTTTGCAGGATCAGGTCGAGAAAGCCTTTTTGCAGTTGATCGCAGAGGTTGAGCGAGGTATCGGCGACCAGCTCGATTTCCAGTAACGGATAGTGATCGGTGATTTGCGCCACCAGCGGGCTGAGCCAAGTGTGGATCACCGTGTCCATCACCCCGATACGCACCCGACCGGCCTTGCTCGAACGGGTTTCCAGGGACTGCTTGAGCGCCTGCATGGTGTCGATCATTTGCTCGGCATAGTCGAGCACCTTCAAGCCTTCGGGCGTCAGCTTCACGCCCCGCGAATCGCGCAGGAACAGCTTCACCCCCAGCTCGCCTTCGAGCACTGCGATGCGGCTGGAAATCGAGGCCTGGGTGGTGAACAGCTTATCGGCGGTGAGACGAAAACTTTTCAGCCGGGCGACCCAGACAAAGGTTTCGAGGAACTTGAGGTTCATGAGATCAACTTTTTCTTATGTCTTGGCAGGGGTTTTATTAGTTGGACGGGCAGGGCGCCGTCGTCGAAAAATGCGCCAGAGCCCACGATATGCGTCGTAGCGGCTCAGAACAATACCAATAAAAATTACGCGGAGATTCGCCATGAGTGCGCCCGACACGACCGACGCCGTCCAGACCCCGGTCGGCAGCCGCCCCGGTCCCTTTGACTGGTATCGCAACATCAACCAGCAAGAGCGCCGTACCTTCTGGAGCTGCAAGATCGGTTATGGCCTGGATGGCATGGACACCCAGATGCTCAGCTTCGTGGTGCCGACGCTCATCGCGATGTGGGGCATCACCACCGGCGAAGCCGGCTTGATCCACACCAGCACCCTGATCGCCTCGGCCATCGGTGGCTGGGTCGCCGGGATCCTCTCCGACCGCATCGGCCGGGTGCGCACCTTGCAACTCACCGTGCTGTGGTTCGCCTTCTTCACCTTCCTCTGCGGCTTCGCGCAAAACTACGAGCAACTGCTGATCGCCCGGACCTTGATGGGCTTTGGTTTCGGTGGTGAGTGGACCGCCGGCGCAGTACTGATCGGCGAAGTGATTCGCGCCAAGGACCGCGGCAAGGCCGTGGGCATGGTGCAATCGGGCTGGGCCCTGGGTTGGGGCCTGACGGCGATCCTCTACGCCGTGCTGTTTTCCCTGCTGCCGCCCGAAGATGCCTGGCGCGCGCTGTTCCTGTTGGGCATCGTGCCCGCCGTGTTTGTGATCTTCGTCCGTCGCCTGGTCAAGGACCCGGAAATCTACCGTGAAGCCAAGGCCCGCCAGGAGCCGAGCAACCCGTCGAAGTTCTACGAGATCTTCGCCCCCGGCATGCTCAGCACCACGATTCGCGCCTCGCTGCTGACCACCGGCGCCCTCGGCGGGTACTACGCAATCACTTCCTGGCTGCCGACTTTCCTGAAAAACGAGCGTGGCTTGAGCGTGCTCGGCACCGGCGGGTACCTGGCCATGGTGATTGTCGGCTCCTACGTCGGCTACGTGATCAGCGCGTATCTGACCGATATTCTGGGGCGCAAGAAGAACTTCATTCTGTTCGCGGTTGGTTCGTTCACCATTGTCCTGCTCTACACCCAGTTGCCGGTCAGCAATGGCGTGATGTTGTGGCTGGGCTTTCCCCTGGGCTTTTTTGCCTCGGGCATCTTCAGCGGCATGGGCGCCTTCCTCACCGAGCTGTTTCCGACTCGCATCCGGGGCTCGGGCCAGGGTTTTTGCTACAACGTCGGCCGGGCGCTGGCGGCGCTGTTCCCACTGCTGATCGGCCTGCTCAGCCAGACCGTGCCGCTCAGTGTGGGGATTGGGGCGTTCGCGGCGGTGTCCTACGGTGTGGTGATCCTGGCGGCCCTGAGCCTGCCGGAAACCCGTGGCAAGCAACTCGACGCGCAGTAACTGCTAATCTGCGGGGCTGCTCGAAGCCCCGTGGTCAAAACGATAAAAATTCACAGGAGCACTCACCGTGAGCCGCCTGTTACTGAACTGCGATATCGGCGAAAGCTTTGGCAACTGGACCATGGGTCTGGATGCCGAGGTGATGCCGTTCATTGATTGCGCCAACATCGCCTGCGGTTTCCATGCCGGTGATCCCAGCATCATGCGCAAGACCGTCAGCCTGGCCCTGAGCCATGGCGTGCGGATCGGCGCCCATCCGGCCTATCAGGACCTGCAAGGGTTTGGCCGCCGGTCCATGGCCTACAGCGCCCAGGAAATCCAGGACCTGCTGCATTATCAGGTCGGCGCGCTGGACGGCATCTGCCGCGCCCAGGGTGCACGCGTGAGCTACGTCAAACCCCACGGCGCGATGTACAACGACATGATGGCCAACCCGGCGCAGTTGCGCGCCGTGATCCAGGCCGTCGCGGCCTACGACCGGCAACTGCCGCTGATGCTGATGGCTACCCGTGACAACCGCGCGGCCCAGGCGTTGGGCGATGAGTACGGTGTGACGCTGTGGTTCGAAGCCTTCGCCGATCGTGCCTACGACAGCGCCGGGCACCTGGTGTCGCGGCAGTTGCCGGGTGCGGTGCATCACGCTGCCGAGAAAATCATCGAGCAGGCGCTGGTCATTGCCCGTGGCGGTGAGTTGCTCGCCAGCGACGGCAGCCCTTTGTTGCTGCAGGCCAACACCCTGTGTGTGCACGGTGACAACGCCAGTTCGGTGGCGGCCGTGCAGCGTATCCGCGAGGCCTTGAATCAGCAGAGCCCATCATGAAGCCACGGGTTGAAGTGGTAGCGATCGATTGCCTGATGGTCCGTCTGTTCGATGAGATCGCCGAAAGCAACGTGCCGTGGATGCTCGCCGCCTGCGTGCGGCTGCGGGAAAATTTCGCCGGGCACCTGATCGACCTGGTGCCGTCCTACACCACCTTGATGGTGCATTACGACCTGCTCGCCCTGAGCCCGGCCCAGGCTCGGGAGCTGATTGCCCAGGCCCTGAACGGTCTGACGCCGGATGCCCAGGCCAGTGGTCAATGTCATGTGCTGCCGGTCTGGTACCACCCAAGTGTCGGCCCGGAGCTGAGCCTGCTGGCGCAGCGCAGTGGCTTGGCAGTGGATGAGGTGATCCGCCGGCACAGTGAGCGCGAGTACCAGGTGTTCGCCCTCGGGTTTGCCCCGGGTTTTGCCTTCATGGGCCTGGTGGAAGAAGTGCTGGCCGCGCCGCGCCTCAATACCCCGCGCAAGCGGGTGGCGGCCGGCAGCGTCGGGATTGCCGAGCGCCAGACGGCGGCCTATCCGGTGGTGTCGCCGGGTGGCTGGAACCTGATTGGCCGCACCCCGGCCAGATTGTTTGACCGTGGTCGGGATGGCTACAGCCTGATGCAGCCGGGTGATACCGTGCGTTTCGCCGCGGTCAGCCACGCCGAGTTCGTCAACCTGGGTGGCGATGACACCCCGCTGGAGGTATCGGCATGAGCCGCTTGAGCATTGAGGCCAGCACGCCGCTGTGCCTGTTGCAGGATGCCGGACGCTTCGGTGTGCGCCACCTGGGCGTGACCCAGGGCGGGGCGGCGGACTGGTTGTCGATGTCCTGGGCCAACAGCCTGCTGGGCAACTCGCTGGAGGCAGCGGTGATCGAGGTGACGCTCGGCGGCTTGACCCTGCAGGCGCAGGACGATTGTTGTCTGGCGCTGGCGGGGGCCGACCTCGGCGTGTTGCTGGATGGCCAGCCCCTGGCACCCTGGCGCAGTTTTATCCTGCGCCAGGGCCAGCGCTTGCAGTTCACCCAACCGCGGCTGGGCGCGCGGGCTTACCTGGCGGCGCCCGGCGGCTTCGTTGCGCCGCAGGTGTTGGGCAGTTGCGCCACTGTAGTGCGGGAGGAGCTGGGCGGGCTGGACGGCTTCGGTCGCCCGCTGGCCAAGGGCGCGGAACTGAGTTACGCCGGGCCTGCAGCGACAGTGCGCGAAGTGCCGGTCGAGCAGCGCCCGGACTTCGGCCGTGCGCCGGTGCTGGATCTGGTGCTGGGTGCGCAACATGGTGAGTTCAGTGGGCAAAGCCTGTTCGATGCCTTCAACAGCGCCTGGACCCTGGACACCCGCGCCGACCGCATGGGCATGCGCTTGCTGGGCCCGGCCTTGCAGTATCAAGGCCGGCCGATGATCTCCGAAGGCATTCCGCTGGGCGCGGTGCAGGTGCCGCCAGACGGGCAGCCGATCGTGTTGCTCAACGACCGGCAGACCATTGGCGGTTATCCACGGTTGGGGGCGCTGACGCCACTGGCCCTGGCCCGTCTGGCGCAGTGCCTGCCGGGTCAGCAGGTACGGCTGGCCCCGGTGATGCAGGAGACCGCGCATCGTCAGCACCGGGAATTGCTGCAGCGGTTCAGGTGATCGCAGGCTTAGCTAGGGACATTGTAGGAGCGAGCTTGCTCGCGAAGAGGCCTGCACAGCCCCTTTGCCATCGCGAGCAGGTTTTGCATACACCCACAACCTTTGTGGGAGCGGGCCTTGGGTGTGCCCGACCCTCAACCGGTCATTTGGAGAGAAACCGCATCCCTTCTTCCAGCCCACGCAAGGTCAGGGGATACATCTGGTCCTCGATCAAATCGCGCACGATCTTGGTCGAAGAGGTGTAGCCCCACGTATCTTTCGGATAGGGGTTGATCCAGATGAGCTTCTTGTACTTCTCCATGAAGCGCTGCATCCACACGTAACCCGGTTCTTCGTTCCAGTGTTCGACACTGCCGCCAGCCTGGGTGATTTCATAGGGGGCCATTGCGGCGTCACCGATGAAGATCACTTTGTAGTCAGCGCCGTACTTGTGCAGCAGGTCCTGGGTCGAGGTGCGTTCGGAGGTGCGGCGCATGTTGTTCTTCCACACCGACTCATACACGAAGTTGTGGAAGTAGTAGTACTCCAGGTGCTTGAACTCGGTCTTGCAGGCTGAGAACAGTTCCTCGCAAGTCTTCACGTGGGCGTCCATCGAGCCGCCGATGTCGAACAGCAGCAACAGCTTGACCGTGTTGCGTCGCTCTGGCCGCATCTGGATATTCAGCAGCCCGGCATCGCGCGCGGTGTGGTCGATGGTGCCATCGATGTCCAGCTCTTCCGCCGCACCCTGGCGCGCAAACTTGCGCAACCGGCGCAAGGCCACCTTGATGTTGCGTGTGCCCAGTTCCACCGAGTCGTCGAGGTTCTTGTACTCGCGCTGATCCCAGACTTTGACTGCCTTGCCCTGGCGCTTGCCGGCATCGCCGACCCGGATCCCTTCCGGGTTGAAGCCGCCGGAGCCGAAAGGGCTGGTGCCGCCGGTGCCGATCCACTTATTGCCGCCGGCGTGGCGTTCCTTCTGTTCTTCGAGGCGCTTCTTGAACTCCTCAATCAGCTTGTCCAGGCCACCCAGGGACTGGATCTGCGCGCGCTCCTCATCGCTGAGCGAGCGCTCGAACTCCTTGCGCAACCAGTCTTCGGGAATCAGCGCCTGAAGGTGGTCGTCGAGTTTTTCCAGGCCATTGAAGTAGGCACCGAACGCCCGGTCGAACTTGTCGAAATGCCGTTCGTCCTTGACCAGGATCGCCCGCGCCAGGTAGTAGAACTCGTCCATGTCGGCGAAGGTCACGCGCTGTTTCAGCGCGTTGATCAGGTCCAGCAGTTCGCGCACCGAGACCGGAACCTTGGCCGCGCGCATTTCATTGAACAGGTTGAGCAGCATGGCAGCAGCCTCTTAGCGGGTGCCGCGACGGCTCATGAACGCCAGGCGCTCGAGCAACTGCACGTCCTGCTCATTCTTCACCAGGGCCCCGGCCAGCGGCGGAATGGCCTTGGTCGGATCGCGTTCGCGCAGCACCGCTTCGCCGATGTTGTCGGCCATCAGCAGCTTGAGCCAGTCCACCAGTTCCGAGGTCGATGGCTTTTTCTTCAGGCCCGGCACCTTGCGCACGTCGAAGAACACGTCCAGCGCTTCGCTGACCAGGTCTTTCTTGATGTCCGGGTAGTGCACGTCGACGATCTTTTGCAGGGTGGTGCGGTCGGGGAAGGCGATGTAGTGGAAGAAGCAGCGGCGCAGGAAAGCGTCCGGCAGCTCTTTCTCGTTGTTGGAGGTAATGATGATGATCGGACGTTGCTTGGCCTTGATGGTCTCGTCGATTTCGTAGACGTAGAATTCCATCTTGTCGAGTTCTTGCAGCAGGTCGTTGGGGAACTCGATGTCGGCCTTGTCGATTTCGTCGATCAGCAGGATCACCCGCTCCTCCGACTCGAAGGCTTCCCACAGCTTGCCCTTCTTCAGGTAGTTGCGGATGTCATGGACCTTGTCCACGCCCAGTTGCGAATCGCGCAGGCGGCTGACCGCGTCGTACTCGTACAGTCCCTGGTGAGCCTTGGTGGTGGACTTGATGTGCCAGGTGATCAGGCGCGCACCGAAGGACTCGGCCAGTTGCTCGGCAAGCATGGTCTTGCCGGTGCCCGGCTCACCCTTGACCAGCAGTGGCCGCTCCAGGGTAATGGCGGCGTTGACCGCCAGCTTCAGGTCATCGGTGGCGACGTATGCGCGGGTGCCTTCGAACTTCATCGGTAATTCCTCGAACAGTAGCGCCGACCTGCGCCGGGCAGGGCGGGGGAAAGAGATCACATGCCCGACTATAACGCGGCGCCCGGTCGACTGTGAACGCAGACGGCTTATTCAGTCTCTGAATGGGGCGTCACATGGTGACTCAGTCAGCTGACGGCTTTGGCTGCTCGTATCGGGCATTAAAAGCCTTGATGAAGCCGTTACGCAGAATCTGCAGGAAGGCCTGGAAGGCGCTGATGTCCTGTTTATGCACGCTGCCACTGAGTTCGACCCGGGTAGCGAACTGGTTTTTCGGTTGATTCTTGAGGACGGTTTCGGTGGTGCCCACCAATGCCTCCCAGACCGAACGGAAGATGCCTTTCTTTTCGTTGGCTACATCCTGCTGCCAGTTGAACACATCGACATCACGCAGCAGGGGCTTGATGTAGCCCTTGAGCTGGCCCTTGTTGGCCTGGGCTTCGATGACCACGTCGCCGTGGCCGGCATTGAAGTCGAACTTGCCGTAGGCCGCGGCGAAGTCGTTCATGCGCTTGAGTTCGATGTCCTTGACCCGCAGGCGGAACTCGAACTCCTCGAAATTGCTCAGGGGGTCGAAGGTGGCGGTGGTTTCCAGCGGGGCGTGCCCCAGCAGCAGGGCCTTGCCCTCGAAACGTGCGTCGCGTCGGCCCTTGACGTCCACCACGTTGGTTAGGTTGAACACGCTGGCATCGACCTGAGTGGCCTGCATGTCGACCGGCGGCTTGGAAGTGAAGTTGTGAAAGGTAATCCGCCCGTTATCGATGCGTACTTCGTCCAGGGTGATGGGCAGCAGTTTGCCCAGTTGTGCCCGCCAGTCGGTGCCACGACCGGTCTGGGAGGCTTGCTTGTTGCCGCCGTCGACGAAATTCAGTTCGGGTTTGACGAACAGCACCTTGGCCACCACGGCGTGGTCGTACCACAGGGAATGCCAACTGACGGACAGGTCGATCAGCGGTGCCTTGACGAACGGTACCGGAACCTTGCCCTGGACCTTGACGATCTGCAGCCCGTTGATCCGGTAGGCGCCGCGCCACAAGGCCAGGTCGACATCGCTGATCTGTCCGCGGTAGTCGCCCATCTCGGCCAGCTTGTCGTTCAGGTAGTCGCGCACCAGGTAGGGCAGGGCGACGTGCAGGGCCACCAGCAGCAACGTTATGCCGGCCAGCGACCAGAGGGGCCAACGGTATCGACGTTTCATGGCGTCTCGCTCAGGTTGTATAAAACGATGGACTGCGCGGGCGCGCAGACGTTCGTCTCGACTGGACGCCCAAGGGTGCGAGGCATACCCTTGAAGGCTTCTTCAATGCTGTACAAGGACCCAGCCATGAGCCGCATTTTTGCTGACAACGCCCATTCCATCGGCAATACGCCGCTGGTGCAGATCAACCGTATCGCGCCGCGTGGTGTCACCATCCTGGCCAAGATCGAAGGGCGAAACCCGGGTTATTCGGTCAAGTGCCGGATCGGCGCGAACATGATCTGGGACGCTGAAAGCACCGGCAAACTCAAGCCGGGCATGACCATCGTCGAGCCGACCTCGGGCAATACCGGCATCGGCCTGGCGTTCGTCGCGGCCGCGCGTGGCTACAAGCTGATGCTGACCATGCCGGCCTCGATGAGCATCGAGCGACGCAAGGTGCTCAAGGCCCTGGGCGCCGAACTGGTCCTGACCGAGCCGGCCAAGGGCATGAAGGGCGCGATTGAAAAAGCCGCAGAAATCCTCGCCAGCGATCCGACCCAATACTTCATGCCGCAGCAGTTCGATAACCCGGCCAACCCGGCGATCCACGAAAAGACCACCGGTCCGGAAATCTGGAACGACACTGATGGCGCAGTGGATGTGCTGGTCGCCGGCGTTGGCACCGGTGGCACCATTACTGGCATCTCGCGTTACATCAAGCACACCCAGGGCAAGCCGATTCTTTCGGTGGCGGTGGAACCTGTGGTCTCGCCAGTGATCACTCAATTGATGGCCGGTGAAGAAATCAAGCCGAGCCCGCACAAGATCCAGGGGATCGGGGCTGGTTTTGTGCCGAAGAATCTTGATCTGTCGATCGTCGATCGGGTCGAGTTGGTCAGTGACGAGGAGTCCAAGGCCATGGCCCTGCGCTTGATGCAGGAGGAGGGGATCCTGTGCGGTATTTCCTGTGGCGCGGCGATGGCAGTGGCCGTGCGCCTGGCCGAGACCCCGGAAATGCAGGGCAAGACGATTGTGGTGATCCTGCCTGACTCCGGTGAGCGTTACCTGTCGAGCATGCTGTTCAGTGATCTGTTCACCGAGCAGGAGAATCAGCAGTAAGGCATACGGGTAGGGGCGAGTGCCGCAAGCGGGCGCCGCAAGCAGGCACCCGCTCCCACAGTCGAGGAGTGATGGGTGCAGGTGATCGGGTTTGATCCCGGTCAGTCAGGGTTCAGCAAGCTTGTGTTACTTAGGTTTGTTGCGCAAACCTCAATACTGAATGTTAGGAAGTGCGGTTTTTTGCAAGGTCGGCAATGAGTATCATGGCCGCCTGCCACGTCGGGTAAATGGCGCTGCGCAGTGACGTTACTTTTCAAGGAGTTGTTGCATGAGTTTTTCTTTCGCCGCCAAGGCTTCGCTGTTGTTGCTGTTTATCGGCAGCACCCTCTATGTGCACTTGCGCGGCAAGGCGCGATTGCCGGTTTTGCGGCAGTTCGTCAACCATTCGGCCTTGTTCGCCCCCTACAACGCCTTGATGTACCTGTTTTCCGCGGTGCCTTCCAAGCCGTACCTGGACCGCAGCAAGTTTGCCGAACTGGATGTGCTCAGGGACAACTGGCAAGTGATTCGCGACGAGGCCATGCATCTGTTCGACGAGGGCTACATCCGCGCCGCCGAGCACAATAACGATGCCGGGTTCGGTTCGTTCTTCAAGAAAGGCTGGAAGCGTTTTTACCTCAAGTGGTACGACAAGGCGCTGCCTTCGGCCGAGGCCCTGTGCCCCAGGACCGTCGCGCTGGTCAATAGCATTCCCAACGTCAAGGGCGCGATGTTCGCCTTGTTGCCCGGTGGCAGTCACCTCAACCCCCATCGCGATCCGTTTGCCGGCTCCCTGCGATATCACCTGGGCCTGTCCACGCCGAACTCCGATGACTGCCGGATTTTTGTCGATGGCCAGCCCTACGCCTGGCGCGATGGCGAAGACGTGATGTTCGATGAAACCTACGTGCACTGGGTCAAGAACGAAACCGAGCAGACCCGGGTCATTCTGTTCTGTGACATTGAGCGGCCGTTGAGCAACCGCTTGATGACCCGCCTCAACCGCTGGGTCAGTGGCCTGCTCGGCCGCGCCACCGCACCGCAGAACCTGGATGACGAGCGGGTAGGTGGGATCAACCTGGTGTATGCCTGGAGCAAGAACTCCAGCGACCGGTTCAGTGCAGTGTTCAAGCAATGGAAACGTCGCAACCCCAAGCTGTACCGCATCCTGCGCCCGGTGTTGGCGGTGCTGGTGTTGACGCTGCTCGGTTACTGGCTGTTCGGTTGATCAGCAACCTGCAACACCGATATCCGGTCCACCTGCAGCAGGTTGTTGCAATCCATGTCGAGCGCTGGTTATAGTCAGCGCTCGCCGGGTTTGAAGCCCGGCGCTTTCCTCTCCTGAAAAAAGATCCGCCCATGCCTGCATCCCACATCAACGCGGTAGTCGATTCAGCAGTCAACGCTGACGTCGTGCCGTGCGGGAATCTGCAGCCTGCGCAGATCAGTCACTACCCCCCTCCTGTCTGTCGCACGCCAGTGTGCGCGGTGGTCTCGCCGCCAGGTGTCGGTTGCTCGGGCTGATCAGCATTCGCTGCTGCGCCCTGCGTCGTACCTGAACACAAAAAACTGAATTTCAGCCTTGGCTGAATTGGCTTATTGCCTGATGACAGGTGGTCCAGATGTTGCTCATTTCAAAAAATACCGCGCTCGCGGCGGCTTCCACGAGCCTGTTCGTCCTGCTTTGGAGTAGCGGGGCGATTTTCTCCAAGTGGGGGCTGGCCCATGCCTCGCCCTTTGCCTTTCTCCTGATCCGCTTTGCCATTGCCTTGTGCGGGCTGGTGCTGTTGGTGCCGCTGCTCAAGCTCAAGTTGCCCCGGCGGGGCAAAGCCACCTGGTATGCCGCGGCCACTGGGCTGGTGCTGTTGGGGGCCTATCAGATCTTTTATCTGCTGGCCCTGGACTTGAAGGTCACCCCGGGGGTGATGGCGACAATCATGGGAGTGCAGCCGATCCTTACCGTGGTCCTGATGGAGCGCCAGCGTAGTGGGCGCCGGATGTTTGGGCTGGCGCTGGGCCTGGCGGGGCTGATCATGGTGGTGTACCAGGGGATTGGCCTGGCCGGGATGTCACTGGCCGGGATGTTTTTTGGCCTGCTGGCGCTGGTGAGCATGACGCTCGGCTCCATCATGCAAAAGCACATCACCCAGGACCCGCTCGGCACGCTGCCGGTGCAATACCTGGCGGGGCTGTTGTTGTGCGCGGTGTTTGTGCCGTTCCAGCCGTTCCACTTCGAACACAGCAGCGGGTTCATCGTGCCGGTGCTGTGGATGGGGCTGGTGGTGTCGCTGCTGGCGACTCTGTTGCTGTACCGCCTGATTGCCCGGGGCAACCTGGTCAACGTCACCAGCCTGTTTTACCTGGTGCCGGCGGTGACGGCGGTGATGGATTACCTGATTTTTGGTAATCGACTGGCGATGCTCAGCCTGCTGGGCATGGCGTTGATCATCGTGGGCCTGGTGTTTGTGTTCCGCCAGTCGAGGTGATGCTTCAGTAGTCAGTGGCTGGAGTGGCGATTCAAGGACGGATCGCCCGCCTGGCCGGGCGCAGCACCATCCACAACGCCGCCGTGATCAGCAGGCCGCCATACACGTGCGCCATCGACAGCGGCTCGTCGAGAAACAGCGCGCCCCAGAGCACGCCGAACGGCGGGATCATGAAGGTCACGGTCATCGACTTGACCGGGCCGATGGACGTCAGCAGGCGGAAGTACAGGATGTAGGCGAAGGCGGTGCAACCCAGGCCCAGGCCCAGCAACGACAACCACACGCTCCAGCCACCCCAGCTCTCGGGCGGCTGGCTGATCACGCTGTAGCCGAACAACGGCAGCAGGAACAGGCTGGCCCCGAGCATGCTGCCCAGGGCCGAGAGGCGGCTGTCGAGGCCGCCTTGCTGGTCGAGCCAGCGCCGTGCGAGAAAACCGGCAAAGCCATAGCAGGTGGTCGCCACCAGGCAGGCGAGCGCGCCCATCAGCAGTTCCAGGTCAAAGGCCACGGGGCCGGCGCGAGTCAGGATGGCCACGCCAAACAAGCCCAGGGCCACCCCGGCCATTTTCGACAGGCTCAGGCGTTCGCTGAAAAACAGGCCGCCGATCAGCACCCCCATCAACGGCGTGGTGGCGTTGAAAATCGCCGAGTAGCCGGCGGGCAGCACTTGCGCGGCCACCGAATACATGGTCGCCGGGATGCCCGAGTTGATCACCCCCAACAGTAATACGGTCTTGAACTTACCGCGAAAATCCCAGTGAGTGCGCATCAGCGCCAGGATCAGCAACAATCCGGTGGCGGCAATCGACACCCGGAAAAAGGCCGTGGGGACAGTGCCGATCACCGGGGCGATGATGCGCATGAACAGAAAGCTCGCACCCCAAATGGCAGCCAGGGCCAACAAACGCAGAATATCGACGGGGTTCACAGCGCGTTCCTTGATTAATCAGCGCGCCAGTGTCGCTGCCTGCCGGGGGCAAGGCAATGGTTGCGTTGCCTGACAATTGGCCTCTAAGCTCAGGCTCCAACGATAAGCACCATCTCGCAGAGGTCTTCACATGCCGCAGCCATGGCCCGCCGCCGATATTGCCCAGATGATCCTCGACGGCTTTGACGATTACCGCGAGCATTTTCGCCAGATCACCGATGGCGCCCGTACACGTTTCGAGCAGGCGGCATGGCAGGAGGCGCAGGTCGCCTCGGCGGCGCGGATCAACCTCTACGAAGAAAAGGTCAACGAAGTGGTGGGGCGCCTGCACGCAGCCTTTGCCGCCGAGACCTTGCTGGAGGTCAGTTGCTGGCCACTGGTCAAGAGTGCCTACATCAGCCTGATCGATCTGCGGTTCGACGATGAACTGTCGGAGACCTGGTACAACTCGACCTTCTGCGGGCTGTTCAGCCACGACCTGATCAGCGACGGCAGCATGTTTATCCACACCACCCGCCCGAGCCTGCGCCGCGCCCGGGCGGCGCAAACCCGCACCTACAAGCCCCATGGGCAATTGTCGGGCATGCTGGCGAGCATCTTCAGCGACTACCGCTTCAGCGAAGACTACGCCGACCTCGCCGGTGACCTGCGCCGGCTCGAAGCACAACTGCGCGATAACCTGCCCGACTGGGTGTGCAAGGACCCCAACCTTGCGGTCGAGCTGTTTTCCTCGGTGCTGTACCGCAACAAGGGTGCCTACCTGGTGGGGCGCATCTACACCGCCGATGAGCAATGGCCGCTGGTGATCCCGTTGCTGCACCGCGAGGGCCGGGGGATCCAGATCGATGCCTTGATCACCGACGAAGCCGACGTGTCGATCATCTTCTCCTTCACCCGCTCCTACTTCATGGTCGACGTGCCGGTGCCGGCGGAGTTCATCGGCTTTCTCAAGCGCATCCTGCCGGGCAAGCACATCGCCGAGCTGTACACCTCGATCGGCTTCTACAAACACGGCAAGTCGGAGTTCTACCGGGCGCTGATCAACCACCTGGCCAACACCGATGACCAGTTCATCATGGCGCCAGGGGTGCGCGGGATGGTGATGAGCGTGTTCACCCTGCCGGGCTTCAACACGGTGTTCAAGATCATCAAGGACCGTTTTTCTCCGTCGAAAAACGTCGACCGGGCCACGGTGATCGAGAAATACCGGCTGGTGAAAAGTGTCGACCGGGTCGGGCGCATGGCCGATACCCAGGAGTTCGCCGACTTCCGTTTTCCGTTGAGCAAGTTTGATCCGGCGTGCCTGGAAGAGTTGCTCGAGGTCGCGGCCTCGACAGTGGCCGTGGAAGGCGACACGGTGCTGATCCGCCACTGCTGGACCGAGCGGCGCATGACGCCACTGAACCTGTACCTGGAAAACGCCAATCCCGCCCAGGTGCGCGAAGCGCTGGAAGACTACGGGCTGGCGATCAAGCAACTGGCGGCTGCGAATATCTTCCCCGGGGACATGCTGCTGAAGAACTTCGGCGTCACCCGCCACGGCCGTGTGGTGTTCTATGACTACGACGAAATCTGCTACCTGACCGAAGCCAACTTCCGCCATATCCCGCAACCGCGTACCCCGGAAGACGAAATGGCCTCCGAGCCCTGGTACTCCATCGGCCCGCTGGACGTGTTCCCCGAAGAGTTCCCGCCGTTCCTGTTCGCCGATGGGGGGCAGCGCAAGCTGTTCGACCAATTGCACGGCGAACTGTACAACGCCGACTATTGGAAAAGCCTGCAAGAGGCGATTCGCGCGGGCAAGGTGATCGACGTATTCCCGTATCGGCGCAAGGGCCTGGATAACGAGTAGCGCCTATTTACGCCTTCGCGGGCAAGCGGAGCGCCGCCCGACCCGCTTCCACTGGTTTTACGCGATCCCTGTGGGAGCGGGCTTGCCCGCGAAAAGGCCACACACGGTGGGGTCATGCACCGCACCATTATTTATCCCGCCAAATCTGCGACAATCGCCCCCCTGCGCCACTAGACGACCTTTGCGTACCTGATGACTGACGAATCGCCTTCCATCGACAAACTGCTGAACAACCTCGACCACGCCATGCTCGCCGACCGCCACCGGCTGCGGCGCCAGTTGCTCGAGCTGCGCAAGAAGCCCGACGAGGCCAAGCTGGCCCAGTGGGTGACGCGTTTGCAAGCGTCCTGCGACCAGGTGCTAGCGCGGCGTGCCAGCCTGCCGGTGATTCGTTACGACGACAGTTTGCCGATTGCCGCCAAGCGCGACGAAATCAAGGCCGCCCTGCAAAAGCACCAGGTGCTGATCATTGCCGGGGAAACCGGTTCGGGTAAAACCACCCAGTTGCCGAAGATCTGCCTGGAAATCGGCCGCGGCCAGCATGGCCTGATCGGGCACACCCAGCCACGGCGGATTGCCGCGCGCAGTGTCGCCAGCCGGGTCGCCGAGGAGCTGGCCACGCCGCTGGGTGCACTGGTCGGCTATCAGGTGCGGTTCGAGGATCAGAGCGATTCCAACACCCTGATCAAGCTGATGACCGATGGCATCCTGCTAGCGGAAACCCAGAACGACCGCTACCTCGAGCGCTACGACACGATCATCGTCGACGAAGCCCACGAACGCAGCCTGAACATCGACTTCCTGCTCGGTTACCTGAAAACCCTGCTGCCGCGCCGTCCCGACCTGAAAGTCATCATCACTTCGGCGACCATCGACCTGGAGCGCTTCTCCAAGCACTTCGACGACGCGCCGATCGTCGAAGTCTCGGGGCGCACCTTCCCGGTGGACACCTGGTACCGGCCGCTGACGCTTGAGCAGGACGAGGAGGGCAACCGGGTCGAAGACGACCTGACGGTGGACCAGGCGATCCTCGCCACCCTCGATGAAATCGCCGCCCATGAACGCAGCGAGCGCCGCAGTCCGGGTGACGTGTTGGTGTTCCTGCCGGGCGAGCGGGAAATTCGCGACGCCGCCGACATGCTGCGCAAGGCCCAGCTCAAACACACCGAAATCCTGCCGCTGTATGCCCGTCTGTCACCGGCCGAGCAGCAGCGGATCTTCCAGTCGCACCCGGGGCGGCGTGTGGTCCTGGCAACCAACGTCGCGGAAACCTCGCTGACGGTGCCGGGCATTCGCTATGTGATCGACAGCGGCACCGCGCGCATCAGCCGCTACAGCTATCGAGCCAAGGTCCAGCGCCTGCCGATCGAGGCCATTTCCCAGGCCAGCGCCAACCAGCGTAAAGGGCGCTGCGGGCGGGTCGAGCCGGGCATCTGTATTCGCCTGTACAGTGAAGAAGACTTTATCGGTCGGCCGGAATTTACCGACCCGGAAATCCTGCGTACCAACCTGGCGGCGGTGATCCTGCAGATGCTCCATCTGCGCCTGGGTGAGATCACCGATTTCCCGTTCATCGAACCGCCCGATGGCAAGGCCATCAGCGACGGCTTCAACCTGCTGCAGGAACTCTCGGCGGTGGACCGCAACAGTCAGCTGACGCCTCTGGGCCGGCAACTGGCGCGCCTGCCGGTCGACCCGCGCATGGGGCGCATGCTGCTGGAAGCGGCGAGGTTGGGCAGCCTCCAGGAAGTGTTGATCGTCGCCAGTGCCATGTCGATCCAGGACCCGCGCGAGCGGCCGCCGGAGCGTCAGCAAGCCGCCGACCAGGCCCACGCGCAATGGAAAGACGTCGACTCGGACTTCGCCGGGCTGGTCAATCTGTGGCGCGGCTTTGAAGAGCAGCGCCAGGCGCTGACCGCTAGCCCGTTGCGCAACTGGTGCCGCAAGAATTTCCTCAACTACCTGCGTCTGCGCGAGTGGCGTGACTCGCATCGCCAGTTGAGCCTGATCTGCCGCGACATGCAGTTGTCGCTGAACAAGGAACCGGCGGATTACCCCAAGCTGCACAAGGCGGTGCTGTCCGGCTTGCTCAGCCAGATTGGCCAGAAAACCGAGGAGGGCGACTACCTCGGTGCCCGTCAGCGGCGGTTCTGGATTCACCCCTCATCGGGCCTGGGCAAGAAGCGCCCGCAATGGCTGATGGCCGCCGAACTGGTGGAGACCACCAAGCTCTACGCGCGCATGGTGGCCAAGATCGATGCCGACTGGATCGAACCGCTGGCCGGGCACCTGATCAAGAAAAACCACTTCGAACCCCATTGGGAGAAGAAGCGTGGGCAGGTGGTGGCATACGAGCAGATCACCTTGTTCGGGCTGATTATCGTCGGTCGCCGTCCGGTGCATTACGGGCCGATCGATCCGCTGGTGTCGCGTGAGCTATTCATCCGCGAAGCCCTGGTGCGTGGCGAGATCCAGTCCAAGGCCAAGTGCCTGACGGCTAACGCGCAGTTGCTCGAACAGCTCGATGAACTGGAAGCCAAGGCGCGCCGGCGCGACATCCTGGCGGACGAAGAAACCTTATTCGCGTTCTATGACGCGCGCTTGCCGGCAGAGATTCACCAGACCGCGACCTTCGACAGTTGGTACAAGGTCAACAGCCAGAAAGACCCGCAGTTGCTGATCATGCGCGAGGAAGACGTGCTGGCGCGCGAGGCCAACGAAATCACTGCAGCGCATTACCCGGACACCCTGCGTGTGGGCGACCTGACCCTGCCGTTGAGTTATCACTTCGAACCCAACCATCCGCGTGATGGCGTGACCCTGCGCGTACCGGCCCCGCTGTTGCCGATGCTGCCACCGGAGCGCCTGGAGTGGCTGGTGCCGGGGGTGATCGAGGCCAAGTGCATCGCCCTGGTGCGCAACTTGCCGAAAGCCTTGCGCAAGAACTTCGTGCCGGTGCCGGATTTCGTCAAGGCGGCCCTGCAACGGATCACCTTCGGCGACGGCTCGCTGCCCCTGGCCTTGGGTCGGGAGTTGTTGCGCATGACCGGCGCGCGGGTCAGCGACGAGGCCTGGGCCGAAGCCGCGCAGCAGGTGGAAAGCCACTTGCGGATGAACCTGGAGATTGTCGACGGCCAAGGCAAGTTCCTCGGCGAAGGCCGTGACCTGGCCGAGCTGACGGCGCGGTTTGCCGAAGCCAGCCAGGCAGCATTGGCGGTGCCACAGACTGCGAAAAGCCAGCAGCCGGTGGAGGCCAAGGTTTTCGCCGCCGTGGCGCAGCAAACCCAACAGAAGATCGCCGGGCTGTCGATGACGGTCTATCCGGCGTTGGTGGAAGAGGCGGGCACGGTCAAGGAGGGGCGTTTCTCGACCCCGGCCGAGGCCGAGTTCCAGCACCGCCGCGCCTTGCAGCGCCTGCTGATGCAGCAACTGGCGGAGCCGGCGAAGTTCCTGCGGGGCAAATTGCCGGGGCTCACCGAACTGGGCTTGATGTATCGCGAGTTGGGGCGGATCGACGCGCTGGTGGAAGACATCCTGCTGGCGAGCCTGGACAGCTGCATTCTCGACGGTGAGCCGAACCTGCCCCGCGATGGCGCCGGGCTGGCAGCGCTGGCCGAACGCAAGCGCGGCGGCTGGACCGAGCATGCCGAGCGCCTGGCGAAGCTGACGCTGGAGATTCTCAAGCTCTGGCACGGCCTGCAAAAACGCTTCAAGGGCAAGATCGACCTGGCGCAAGCGGTGGCCTTGAATGACATCAAGCAACAGTTGAGTCACCTGGTGTACCCAGGGTTTGTCCGCGAAACCCCGATGGTGTGGCTCAAGGAGCTGCCGCGCTACCTCAAGGCCGTCGAACAACGCTTCGAGAAACTCGGCGCCCAGGTGCAGAAGGATCGGGTCTGGAGCGGCGAATTGTCGGCGCTCTGGGCGCAATACCAGGCCCGCGCCAACAAACATGCCCAGGAAGGCAAGCGCGATCCGCAGTTGGAGTTGTATCGCTGGTGGCTGGAAGAATACCGGGTGTCGTTGTTTGCCCAGCAACTGGGGACCAAGGTACCGATTTCCGACAAGCGCCTGAACAAACAGTGGACCCAGGTCGAAGCCTGAGATATCCCTGTGGGAGCGGGCCGGGCGGCATTTGACATGGTTGTTGAAGGTGTTGGCCTCATCGCGGCATAGGTATCTACACAACTTTGTAGCGGCCTGTGGCGAGGGAGCTTGCTCGTGTGGCGGCCTCTGGGCCTCTGGGGTGTTGGATTAGGCGGAGTACATATCCATTCTTGCGGTAACGGCCTCCTATGGTTCCGCCTGACGGCGGCTCACTTTTGAACAGCGCAAAAGTAAGCAAAACGCTTTTGCCCCACCACTCGGTGCCTCGCTTAGGCTCGGCATGCCCGTACTCCGACATTGATTTGGGGGGCCGCCGCAATGGGCCATCCCTGGCCCAGTGCGGCTAAACCGGCGTCCTGCCGGTTTACCCCCCAA
>NZ_FYEC01000018.1:0-117562 GCF_900187635.1 Pseudomonas sp. Irchel 3H3
TTTTGATCCTGGGCGCCCCGTTAACCACGCTGGCCGAACGCAGGCTTGAAGCCGTGGGTAACCCGGCAGGACGCCGGGTTAGCCGCCCCGCGCCATGGATGGCGCGTGGCGGCGGCCCACGGATTCAAGCCGGAGTGAGGGCACACCGAGCCCAAGCGAGGTGCCGAGTGGTGGGGCAAGAGCCTTTTGCTTACTTTTGGGCTCCTCCAAAAGTGAGCCGCTGTAAAAGCGGAACCATAGGTGGCCGTTACCGCAGAAATGGATATGTACTCTGCCTAATCCAACCCCCCAGAGGCCGCCACGCAAGCAAGCTCCCTCGCCACAGGCCGCTACAAGGTTGTGTAGATACCTATGGCCATCGCGGGCAAGCCGCAAGCGGGCGCCGCAAGCGGGCGCCCGCTCCCACATTAATCCAGGTCGTTCGCAGATTATCCATACACCCGCCAAACCTGTGGAGCCCTCAGGCGACGTTGGCTTGTAGTGGGGTGTTGTCGGCCAGGATGCGTTCGATGGCGCCGACCAACAGGCTGTGCAGCAGGCGGTCGCGCTCGCGGGGGGGCAGGGGGTGTTGGCCCAGCCAGCCGGGGGCGCTGTTGAGCAGGGAGGCGATGGTGTGTCCGGCGGCCAGCAGGGCTTGGTCGCCGAGTCGGATCGCGGGGCAGAGCATGCGCATCAGTTGTTGCTCGTAGCGTTGCTGTAACTGACGGACGCGTACTTGCTGGTCATCGTTCAGGCAACTGCTGTCGCGCTCCACCAGGCGAAAGTGCCAGGGCATGTCCTGATGCAGTTTCAGGTGTGCCTGGATCAGCGGCAACAGGCGGTCCTGGGAGGTGCGCGAGCGCCGTTCGATGCGGGTGAGGGTGGCCAGCAGTTCTTCGTAGAATTCTTCGATCAAATCCAGCAGCAGGTGCTGTTTGCTCGGGTAGTGGTGATACAGCGAACCTGGGGTAAGCCCCAGGTACGCCGCCAGTTCACGCATGCCGACCTGGCCAAAGCCCTTGCTGGCGAACAGCTCCAGGGCCTTGTCCCGGCTTTGGGCAAAGCGCGAGCAGCGCTCAGTCGTAGACATGGAAGCCGCGTCCGGTCTTGCGACCAAGGTAGCCGGCCGCGACCATTTCCTTGAGCAACGGGGCCGGGCGGTACTTGCTGTCGTTGAAGCCGTCGTAGAAGGCTTGCATGATCGCCAGCAAGGTATCCAGGCCAATCAGGTCGGCCAGGGCCAACGGGCCGATGGGCTGGTTGCAGCCCAGGCGCATGCCGGCGTCGATGTCTTCGGCACTGGCCAGGCCTTCCTGCAGCACCAGCACTGCTTCGTTGATCATCGGTACCAGGATCCGGTTGACCACAAACCCCGGACGGTTGCCCGCGGTGATCGCGGTCTTGCCCAGGCGCTGGGCCATGTCCAGGGCCAGGGCGTGGGTCGCGTCGCTGGTCTGCAGGCCACGAATCACTTCGATCAGCGCCATCACCGGCACCGGATTGAAGAAGTGCAGGCCGATGAACCGCTCGGGGTGGCTGACGCTGGCCGCCAACTGGGTGATCGACAACGACGAGGTGTTGGAGGCAATCACGCACTCGGCGCTGACCTGGGCCGCAGCTTGTTGCAACAGGCGCAGTTTCAGCTCGAGGTTCTCGGTCGCGGCCTCGATCACCATCTGCACGCCGTGCAGGCTGGCGTAGTCGGTGCTGGTGCGGATCTGCCCCAGGGCCGCGAGTTTCTGTTCCTGGCTCAGGCTGCCCTTGGCTACCTGGCGATCGAGGTTCTTGCCGACGGTGGCCAGGGCCTTTTGCAAGGCGCTCTCGGCGATGTCGATCAGGGTCACCTGCAAGCCTGCCACCGCGCAGACCTGCGCGATGCCGTTGCCCATGGTGCCGGCGCCAATCACGCCGATGTGCTGCAGATTCATGTCGATGTCCTTGCTCATACGCGTTCGAACAGCACGGCGATGCCTTGGCCGCCGCCGATGCACATGGTTGCCAGGGCGTAACGGCCCTGCACGCGGTGCAGTTCGTGAATGGCCTTGGTGGCGATGATCGCGCCGGTAGCGCCTACCGGGTGACCGAGGGAAATCCCCGAACCGTTAGGGTTGACCTTCGCTGGATCGAAGCCCAGTTCCTGCGCCACGGCACAGGCCTGGGCGGCGAATGCTTCGTTGGACTCGATCACGTCCAGGTCAGCCACGGTCAGGCCGGCGCGCTCGAGCACCAGGCGGGTCGCGGGAATCGGACCCAGGCCCATCATCGACGGCTCGACACCGGCGTGGGCGTAACCCACCAGCCGCGCCATCGGCTTGAGACCTTGTTCCTGCACGACTTTGCCGGTGGCCATGATCAGTGCGCCGGCACCGTCGTTGAGGCCCGAGGCGTTGCCGGCGGTGACGCTGCCGTCTTTCTTGAATGCCGGCTTCATGCGTTCCAGCTGTTCGCTGCTGACGTCGCCGCGCACGTGTTCATCGGTGGCAAAGGTCACGGTGCCTTTGCGGGTAGCGATCTCGATCGGCACGATCTGCCCCGCGAAACGTCCTTCGGCGATGGCGTGGGCAGCGCGCTGCTGGCTGAGCAGGGCCAGTTGGTCCTGGGCCTGGCGGCTGATGCCGAAATGCTCGGCGATGTTCTCCGCGGTGATGCCCATGTGGATCCCGGCGAATGGGTCATGCAGGGCGCCGAGCATGTAGTCGATGCCCTGGATATCGCCCATGCGCGCGCCCCAACGTGCCTGCGGCAGCAGGTAGGCGCCACGGCTCATGGATTCCACGCCACCGGCCATTGCCGCGCCGGCGTCACCGAGCATCAGGCTCTGGGCGGCACTGACGATTGCTTGCAGGCCGGAACCGCACAGGCGGTTGACGTTGAAGGCCGGGGTTTCCTTGGACAGGCCGGCGTTCATCGAAATCACCCGGGAGATGTAAGCGTCGCGGGCTTCGGTCGGGATCACGTGGCCCATCACGGTGTGGCCAATGTGCTCAGGGGCCAGGCCCGAGCGCTCGATGGCGGCGCGGCACACGGCGGTGCCCAGGTCGATCGGCGAAACGTCCTTGAGGGAACCACCAAAACCACCGATGGCGGAACGGACGGCGCTGAGGACAAAAATATCGGAAGGCTTCATGAATGTTCCCTGGGTATCGTGGGCAGCGCGCGGCTCACGTAATATGGGCGGCGCTGGAGGAGGCTGGTTTATGGCGCTGAGTCTAGAGTCAGCCGCGCTGCGGCGCCTATGCCAAAACTGCGCAAGGGTGGTGGCGTTTTTTGCCATGTTCAGATGATCGGGAGCCAGGGAAATACATGCGGGAGACGGATTCGGTAGCGGTGTACTTCGTGTACCCGATGATCCAGGCCTTGCGCGCGGACCCACAGCGCCTGCACGCGGTGCTGCGCCAAGTGGGGATCGATCCGCAACTGCTGGAGCAGCCGGCGGCGCGGGTCCCGGCCTCGGCGTTTGCCGCGTTGTGGCTGGCGCAGATTGGTGAGTTGCAGGACGAGTTCTTCGGCCTCGATTCCCACGGCATGCCGCCCGGCAGCTTCGCCCTGATCTGCCGGGCGCTGATCCAGGAGCCGACCCTGGAAAAAGCCATGCGCCAGTGCCTGGCCAACTTTGCCCTGTTCCTGCGGGACTTTCGCGGCACCCTGACCGTGCGCGGCAAACGCGCGCTGATCAGCCTGCAGACCCAGGCGCACAGCGTTGAGCTGGCGCGTTTTGGTGAAGAGACCTTCCTGGTGCTGATGATCAGCCTGCTGTGCTGGCTGGGCGGACGACGGATCGCCATCGACCGCGCCGACTTCCAGCACCCGCGTCTGTCCCTGGACGACGATGCCTTGCTCTGGGGCGCCAATCTGACCTTTGGCGCGGCACGCACGCAAATCGAGTTCGACAGCCGCTTCCTGCAACTGCCGGTGACCCAGGACCTGGCGTCGCTCAAGGCGTTTTTGCGCAGTGCCCCGCAATGGCTGGTGATTCGCTTCCGCAACCAGCACGGCCTGGCGGCGCAGGTCCATCAGCGGCTGCGCAACAGCGATTACAGCCAATGGCCGACCCTGGAAGCCT
This sequence comes from Pseudomonas sp. Irchel 3H3, assembly GCF_900187635.1. Taxonomy (NCBI): domain Bacteria; kingdom Pseudomonadati; phylum Pseudomonadota; class Gammaproteobacteria; order Pseudomonadales; family Pseudomonadaceae; genus Pseudomonas; species Pseudomonas sp. Irchel 3H3. Next base: position 4,043 of record NZ_FYEC01000018.1, read on the forward strand.
TTGCCCGCGAGCAACACCTGAGCCCCAGCACCGTGCGGCGCAAGCTCGAGCGCGAAGGCTGTGCATTCCAGGAGATCAAGGACGAGGTGCGCCGCGCGGTGGCGATCGAACAATTGCGCCGCACCCAGGCCAGCATCACCACGATTGCCGAGCAGATCGGCTTCCAGGAGCCCAGCGCGTTTCACCGCGCCTTCAAGAAGTGGACGGGGGAAAGCCCGGGGCGTTATCGGGCACGGTTCCAGGGTGCGCAGGCGTTGCCGGCGATGGACGAGCATGACCGGTGATCGTCTCGGCTGAGTAATCCAGCATGCCCTGGGCGTTGTTCAACTACTGTTGAAAGTCGCCATGATTGGGGAGTGCCTGTGATGAATAACGTGATTGCCGATCTGATTCTGCACAACGGTCGCCTGCACACAGTGGATCGGGCCAAGCCCCGGGCCAGCGCGGTGGCGATCAAGGACGGGCGGTTCGTGGTGGTCGGCAACGACGCCCAGGCCATGGCCTTGCGCGGCGCGGGCACCCAGGTGATCGACCTGCTGGGGCGCACGGTGATCCCCGGGCTCAACGACTCGCACTTGCACTTGATTCGTGGCGGCCTGAACTACAACCTGGAATTGCGTTGGGAAGGGGTGCCGTCGCTGGTGGACGCCTTGCGCCTGCTCAAGGACCAGGCCGAACGCACACCAGCCCCGCAGTGGGTACGGGTGGTGGGTGGCTGGAACGAATTCCAGTTCGCCGAAAAACGCCTGCCGACCCTCGACGAATTGAACAGGGCCGCCCCCGATACGCCGGTGTTTGTCTTGCACCTCTACGACCGCGCCTTGCTCAACCGCGCGGCCTTGCGGGTGGTGGGCTACGACCGCAATACGCCGAACCCGCCCGGCGGCGAGATCGTGCGTGACGCCAATGGCGAGCCGAGCGGCATGCTGGTGGCCCGGCCCAACGCGATGATCCTCTATTCGACCCTGGCCAAGGGGCCGAAACTGCCGCTGGAATACCAGCTCAACTCGACCCGCCAGTTCATGCGCGAGCTCAACCGCCTCGGGGTCACCAGCGCGATCGATGCCGGCGGTGGTTTCCAGAACTACCCGGACGACTACGCGGTGATCAACGAGCTGGCGGCCAAGGATCAACTGACCATCCGCATCGCCTACAACCTGTTCACCCAGAAACCCAAGGAGGAGCTCAACGACTTCAAACACTGGACCGCCAGCGTCAGCCTGCACCAGGGCGATGATTACCTGCGCCACAACGGCGCCGGGGAAATGCTGGTGTTCTCGGCGGCTGATTTCGAGGACTTCCTCGAACCGCGCCCGGACCTGCCCTTGACCATGGAGCAGGAGCTGGAGCCGGTGGTGCGCCACCTGGTGGAGCAACGTTGGCCGTTCCGCCTGCACGCCACCTATGACGAATCGATATCGCGCATGCTCGACGTGTTCGAGAAGGTCAATCGGGATATACCGTTCAATGGCTTGCCGTGGTTCTTCGATCATGCCGAAACCATCAGCCCGAAAAACATCGAGCGGGTGCGGGCGCTCGGCGGCGGCATCGCGATCCAGGATCGCATGGCGTTCCAGGGCGAGTACTTCGTCGAACGCTACGGCGCCAAGGCCGCCGAGCTGACCCCGCCGATCCAGCGCATGCTCGCCGAGGGCGTGCCGGTGGGGGCGGGCACCGATGCCACGCGGGTGTCGAGCTACAACCCCTGGACCTCGCTGTACTGGATGGTCAGCGGGCGCACGGTGGGCGGGCTGGCGCTGTACCCGCAAGGGCTGCCCCGGGACACCGCGCTGGAACTGTACACCCACGGCAGTGCCTGGTTCTCCTCGGAACAGGGCAAGAAAGGCCAGATCAAGGCCGGGCAACTGGCGGACCTGGTGGCGCTGACGGCGGACTATTTCACGGTCGAGGACGAGGCGATCAAGTGGATCGAGTCGCTGCTGACGGTGGTCGGCGGCAAGGTGGTGCACGCGGCGGGGGATTTTCAGCGGCTCGCGCCACCCACCTTGCCGGTGACCCCGGACTGGTCGCCGGTGGTCAAGGTCCCGGGGCATTGGCGCCCGGCTGCGCCGCTGCAGGCCCAGGTGCACCAGTGCAGCGGGCCCTGTGGCGTGCATGCCCATGGTCATCAGCGCGCGCGGCTGTCGAACGTCCCGGTGAGTGATTACCAGGGATTCTGGGGCGCCTTCGGCTGTTCGTGTTTTGCCTTTTGAGGTGTGGCCGGCGATTGCGTTAATGAAAATTATGCTGTAGTTTTTCATGAAATTATAAAAACATAATTTCATGGGTAGACAGATGTTTCAGCAATCCACGCAACATGTCGCCAGCTACTACGCCCACAGTTGCGCCGATCGATTGCTGGAACGACCGGTGTTTGCGGGCGAGCAGGACACCGAGGTGGTGATCATCGGTGCCGGTTTCAGCGGCCTGCACACCGCGTTGCGCCTGGCCCTGGCCGGCAAGCGCGTGACGGTGCTGGAAGCCAGCCGGGTGGCCTGGGCCGCGTCCGGACGCAATGGCGGCCAGGCGATTCTCGGCTGGTCCTGCGACATGCCGCCCCTGGAAGCGGCGCTCGGCCATGAGCGCGCGCGCCGCCTGTGGGACAGCATGCGCTGGGCCGCCCGGGAGTTGCGTGAACTGCCGGCCCGCCACGGTTTCGACTGTGACTATCGCCCCGGGCATTTGTGGACCTCGGTCATGCCCCGGCGGGTCAGCCTGTTGACCGAGTGGCAGCACGAGGCCAGCCACAAGTGGGGTCACGATGGCCTGCAATTCATCCCCCGCGAACAGTTGCCGCAGTGGGTCGCCAGTGAGCGTTACCAGGCCGGGTTGTTTGATCCCGAAGGCGGGCACCTCAACCCGTTGAAACTGGCCCTGGGCCTGGCCGCCGCCATCGAAAGCGCAGGCGGTCGCATCTACGAGCAAAGCAAGGCCCTGAGCTACCGCCAGGTGGGCGATCGTTACGTGGTTGAGACTGAGCAGGGTAGCCTGCGCGCCGATGTGCTGGTGCTGGCCTGCAATGCCTACCTCGATCGACTCGATCCGCAGTTGGCCAGTTGCGTGTTGCCGGTGGGCACCTACCAGGTCGCTACCGCGCCGCTGGCGCCGGCACTGGCCAGGGCGTTGCTGCCGGGCAATGTGTGCGTCACCGACAACCAGTTTGTCCTCGATTACTTTCGTCGTACCCCGGACCACCGCCTGCTGTTCGGTGGCGGCTGCACCTACCTGGGCGGCATGCCCAGGGACATCGGCGCGGCAACCCGGCCGTTCCTCGAGCGGGTGTTCCCGCAGTTGCAGGGCGTCGAGCTGGAGTACGCGTGGGGCGGGCACATCGACCTGACCCTCAAGCGCACCCCGGACATCGGCCGGCGCGGCGATCTCTACTGGCTGCAGGGCTATTCGGGACACGGCGTGTTGCCAACCCTGGCCGCCGCGCGCGCGGTATCGGCAGCCATCCTCGGCCAGGCCGACGAATTGGCCCTGTACCAGGGCCTGCAAAACGACAGTTTTCCCGGCGGCAAATACCTGGCCGCGCCGCTGGAAGCCATCGGCAAGGCCTGGTACCGACTGCGCGACAGCATTTGATCAATCCTCTTCCGGAATTCCAGGCATGAACAAGCAAGAAGAAATTGCCGCGCTGGCGATCCTGATCCACGACCTGCGCAAGCACAAGAAATTCACCCTCAAGGAGCTGGCGGACAAGATCGAGCGCTCCGTGGGTTTCCTTTCGCAAGTCGAGCGTGGCCTGTCCCGCCCGACCGTGGCCGACCTGACGGCGATCAGCGAGACTCTGGGAGTGCCGACCACCTATTTCTACAGCCTGCCCAAGCCCAAGGTCCTGCCGTGGGTCACCCGGCCGGATGAGCGCCGCACCCTGTACTACGCCAACGGCATCACCGACATCCTGGTCTCGCCGAAAATGCGCGCCACCTTCTCGATGCTCGAAAGCCGCCTGGAGGCCGGGGCCAACAGCGGTGAGCGGCACCTGAGCGACAGCTCGGAGCAGGGCGGCTACGTGCTTGAAGGCGAGTTGACCCTGTGGCTGGACGAGGACGACGAGCCCGTCACCTTGCTGGCCGGCGACAGTTTCCAACTCGACAGCCACACCCGCTGCCGCTACGGCAATCTCACTGACCAACTCACGCGCGTGCTGTGGGTTTACACCTGATCACTACCACGGGAACCTTGAAGATGGACGCTGCCTGCTCTGATCTGTTGGCCGAAGTACGGGCTTTTCGCCAACGCTACCCTGAGGTGCGTTATGTCGACCTCATCTCCCTGGACATTCCGGGGCACTTCTACGGTAAGCGCTATCCGATCGACATGCTGGAAAAAGTCGCCGCCGGCACGGCCCTCAAGTTGCCGCAGAACTGCGTGCTGCTGGGTGTGCAGGGTGGTCTGTTCAAGATCGGTGACTACTGCTTCCACGACGGCGACCCGGATGCCGTGCGGCGCCTGGTACCGGGCACACTCAAACCCGTGACCTGGGAGTCCCAACCCTTGGGGCAGATGCTGATCACCTCCGACGGCACCGCCAAGCCCATCGAATTCGAACCCCGGGAAGTCCTCGCCCAGGTGCTGCAGCGCCTGCGCGGCAAAGGCATTCACCCGGTGGTGGCCTTCGAACTGGAGTTCTACCTGTTCGACAAGCAACTGCGTGACGGCCTACCGCAGTTCCCCCGCGATGGCCTGACCGACGACACCGACGATCAACCGAACATGCACATCGAGCGCCTGTCGCGCTTCTCCCCGGTGCTCGATGAAATGGTCGAGGCCGCCCGCATCCAGGGCATCGACACCACGGTGATCACCGCTGAACTGGGCCCAGGCCAGTTCGAAATCAACTTCGGCCACCTTGACGACGGCCTGCAAGCCGCTGACTGGGCCGCACTGTTCTGCCGCAGCACCCGGGGCGTGGCCCTCAAGCACGGCTATCGCGCCAGCTTCATGGCCAAGCCGTACCTGCAACATCCCGGCAGCGGCATGCATGTGCACGTCAGCCTGTACGACGGCGCCGGCCAGAACCTGCTGGCGGCCAACCAGCAACAGGCCCTGCGCCATGCCGTCGCCGGCTGCCTGGAACTGCTGCCGCATTGCATGCCGATCTTCGCCCCCAACCAGAACGCCTACCGCCGCCTGGGCGGCACCGTCAACGCGGCCACCCGCGCCAGTTGGGGCTTCGAGGACCGCGACGCCTGCGTGCGCATCCCTGAATCCGACGCCAAGAACCTGCGCATCGAACACCGCCTGGCCGGTGCCGATGCCAACCCGTACCTGGTACTGGCCGCGATCCTGGTCGGACTGGAGCAGGGCCTGGACGCTGGCCGCGAACCCATCCCGCCGCTCAACGAAGATCGCAACAGCGGCATCGACTTCCCCCTGGACATGCTCGAGGCCGTACGCCAGATGCAACACCAGCCACAACTGCGCGAAGGGCTGGGCGCCGAGTTCGTCGATGTCTACTGCGAAAACAAGCGCCAGGACCACTTGGCCTTCCAACAGGAAATAAGCGCACGGGAATACCGCTGGTACCTATAATCACCCCTTGGCCCGGCTCGCCCCGGGCCAGGGAATTGAAAACCTTGATATTTTTTACTTTGCGTCCTTGACAGGACATCGGAAGCAGTCCAGAATTGCGTCCATTCCTGCTTAGGGAACGAGAAAAACCCTTTAGATTTCAAAGGGTTGGGAGTAGATGAAAATCTAGTTTCCTTCTCCAATTTGTTTGCGTTTGGTGTTGTTTTTCAGGCATCCGACGTTTGAGGCCGAGTAGCAAAATGGTTATGCAGTGGATTGCAAATCCACCTACGCCGGTTCGATTCCGACCTCGGCCTCCACTCTTAAAAACCCCGTAGATCAATGATCTACGGGGTTTTTTTATGCCCGTAGAAAAGTGAAGTGTTCCGCAATTTCCGAGTGGTGTTCCGCAACCGCGAGCCATGAGGGGGCGTATCTGCGGAGGGCGATGACTCGTTGCTATCGACCCGAGGGTGATTAGTAACAGGTGGCGGTTGGATAACAGCAAGCACCGCTGCCAACGCCGAATTCTACTGAAATCCTCTGGCGGATTTGCTGGGCGAAAATGCTCCCTCAGTTTGACATCTGCAGTTTTGCTGATTTTAGGTGTTCGACCTGTTGCGCTACTAGACGTTCGTCAAAGGTCTCCGGCTTACCGACTGCATCGAAATTTGTAACCCGACGAAGTTGGGATCTGATTGACGATTTAGGTGTTTTTGTTTTAGTGTCAAAGTGATGGCGCAGGCTGTTTAGTTAATTTCTGAGGCGAGCAATTCGGTCACAGAACGGAATTTACAATCTAGAGCGTCGCTTAGATTGGACCTGTCGAACTAGATGAGGTGGTTACCTTGAGTTTACGGATAGCAAGTAAATTACAAAAAAATACCTCAATATACTAAGAAGTCACTTGGTGAAATTTTGAAACTAAAAAGCATTAGAATTAGAAACTTTAGAACCATAGAAGCTGAGCAGCACCTCGACTTCGAGCGTGGCTTAACCATTGTTGGGGCCAACAGCAGTGGGAAAACAAATATTCTACGTGCCATTGAAATGCTGTTTACCGGGACGGACAATCAACATAACTACGATATACAAAGAGATCTTACCTTCGGTGTAAACTCCGCTCAAACAGGCATAATCGCCACTTTTGATGGGGATCCAGAAGCTGAGGATAAAGATTTTTATGATGCTTACAGCGAGCTAAACAGGATGCTCGTTACACCCAAGGAGGTCATCTCTGAATTTACGCTATATTTGCACTTCACAAAAAGCGGAACGCCTGTATATCGTTTCTTTTCCAATGAAACCACCAAGGATGCAATGAAGGCGCAGTTTTCCAGAAAGCAGTTGTTAACGATCGCATTGCTTTTCGAAAAGTTTGTTTGCCATTATGTTCCGTCGTCGAAAAGTATTAATGATCTATATACTACTCTTCTGCTTCCATTTGTCCGGCGATCAATTTCTGAATTGCTTACAGATAGGCTTGAACTGATCAATGGCAAGCTTTCGGAAATTGCTGGTCACTTAGATTCGCAATTGGCTCTCTCTGGGCTTTCACATATTAAATCATCTTTCAGTCTTCCTAATGACTCACTAGAGTATCTGATTTCTCACTTCGATTTTCGCCTGTCTGACCCTAACAAAACTCCTATTGAGCGAAAGGGAATGGGGGTGCAAGCAGCATCAATACTTTCATCTTTTCTCTGGATCACTCGAGAAGAAAGAAAGTTAAAAAAATCCACTATTTGGTTAGTTGAGGAACCTGAATCTTATTTGCATCCGGAGCTAGCCGAGTCATGCAGTAAGATGTTGGATGAATTACGGAACGAATCTCTTCTTGTCACAACAACCCATTCTCTCGGCTTTGTTTCCCAGGACCCAAAACTAGTCGTCGGCACCTCCATAGAAAACGGCCGTACAAAAATTAATGAATACAAAACTTATGTAGAAGCTACAAACTCTTTAAGAGAAGCGCTAGGTGTCAGATTTAGTGACTATTACAACTTGGGGGAGCTTAATTGTTTTGTAGAGGGTAAGTCTGATAGAGAGACGTTTCAGTGGGCTCTTAATCTGATCAAGCCAGAGCTTAATGCGGATTATCTTTGGCCGCTGGTCCGGAAATGTCAATTTCTAGACTTTACTGGTGTCTCTGGGTTGGAGGGGTTTCTTAAGGCGACTTATGCCTTCATTCACCGCGAAAGGACAGTAGTTGTAATTCTCGATGGTGATACCGCTGGTAATAAGACAAGAGTAAATCTGCAGCAGTATCTTGGTCAACACAGCATTCCATTTGAAGCAAACTTAGAGTATATATCGTTGCATAGCGGATTTTCCTTGGAAGGACTCTTCCCGCATGAGTGGATTATTGAGATACAAAAAGAGCACCCGAACTGGTTCAGTGAGTGGTCTGTAGACGTAGAAGGGAAATTGCAACCTTTTGATATTAAGGCAGAATCAAATAAAGTATCACTTCGTCAGGCGTTAATTCGTAAGGCGGAATCAAGTCCAGTGTCTGAGTGGGCATCTAAGTTTATAAGTGTTTTCAATGTGCTACAAAATGCTTTACAAGCAAAGGAACTTTCTCTCGCCAAAAGAAAATCAAAGAAGGCTAGTGTTGCCGCCGCTTAATAAACTTATTAAGGCTTTTCCAGGCGTGTCGCTTAGTGATGGTTGATTGCTTTTGTTGTATCGCTTTTACTTGGAGGTTGGAGGGCTCCTACCGCCCCCCCTCCTAATTTCACGCAGCATGCCCTTCAATCGACTCGATCCATAGAATAAATAATTTACATAGTCACCGGTGTCTGGAGATTAACCTCTTATTCTTGGCTCCTTCGGCTGACTGCTTTTAGCGGATTTTGCCTGTTGCCACTGCCAGGTTTTGATTGTGGACTGGGGCCTTTCCGGGAGTATCGATAGCTACCGGTTGCGGCCCCCTGCTATTTTGTAGGTCCTACGATTTCGCCAATACGGCGATAAACTTTTTTCGTCATTTCTTGCGTCGAGTGGCCAAGCAGTCGACTTGCATGCCCAATGTCGTCAATTTCACTGGCAGCTTTCGGTCGGATGTCACGGAACTGAAACTCGCGAATTTCGACACCAAGTGTTGTATCACCTTCGGAGATCGCCTTGATAGCCGCTTTTTCGCGGGCTTCATCCCACCTATTCCTCAACATGGCGTAACTCATTCGTAGGCCCGCTTGGTTGGTAATCAGGCATGAATTTCTGATGCCTGCGCTGGCCTTTCGCTCAAGCAGGGCATCGAGGAATGTGCTGAGATTTGATGCGTTTGTCCCATCGTGTAGACGGATGCGCAGACGTTTCTCGGTCTTGCCCTGTCCTACCATTAGAAATCCATTGCTTAGGTCGGCTGTCGACGCTTTAAGCACATCAGCAGGGCGCTGGCCTGTCAGGTAGGCCAGGTCCATTGCGTCCTTTAGTTCGAGCGGAGCCTCTGCGTACACCGCATCCCAAACAACTTGGCCCGCATAGTAGTCGCGTGGTGTCTCTTTGTTCCTTCGTAGTCGAGCGCAAGGGTTTGCCTTGTCAGTGAGTCCCCATTCACGGGCAAATGTAAATATAGTCGAGAGGAGGGCGATCTCGCGGTTAGCGCGCACCTTTGCTGTCCGTGCGTCGCGATACTGGGCGATTACCTGGGGGGTAAGGGCTTCGACGGGGGCTGATTCGAAGGCGTTGCGTAGCTGCTTCAAACCTTTGAGGTAGTCTTTTTGGGTGCCGGGCTTTAGTCCTGGCATGACCTTCTCTTCGTAGTCGTCGAATAGCCTGCCCATCAGGTGAGCAGCCTTAGGTGTAGCTTTGCGATCCAGGCGCGCCCATTCAACTTTGGCCTCATCGAGGTCGCCGCCAAGAGGGATCTCCACTCGGCTACCGTCGACATCCCTGCCGTTGTAGTAGTAACCCACCCAGATGCTCCCATTCTTTCTCTTCCGGATGCGCCGAATCATTCGTGGCGGAAGATCTCGGTTTACTGCTTTCTTCTGGCGCATTGTTAACCTACGCGGGAGAGATCTAGGGACCAGGTCTCAGCGACGGCATTGGTTGCTGAGGGTTGCAACCCGGCGAGTTTCAGGCGGGCATACACGCGGCCTACGACGGGGCGTTGGGCCGCGGTGAGTACGTGCTCCCATGCATTGCGTTGCAACCATTGACGTTGGCAAGACGGAATTTTGTATCCGGTGATAGCGGCCAGCTCATCTTCTGTGAGTGTTTCACTTGCTAGCCGGGACACGCTTTTTCTAGTGTCAAATACAGTCATATGCTGTGTGCCTCAGTTGAGTCCGCTGCCGTGATTCGGTGAGAGGCTGCGGCCTTCGATATTGCCCAAAGTTCCGGTAAAGGAACGTCCGTTACTCAGATGTTGTGCCTTATCGGTTATTTGTCGTATGCCCCTGATCGGCAGGGGCTACCGTTTGAATCAGGCCGCTTTCTTCGTCGCCTGGGCATCGAGGTACTCGGCCAGGTCGTGTAGGTAAACAACTGGCTTCGCGCGGGCCGAGCAGTGCAGGCGCTTGACCTCCAGGGCGATCCGACCGGCCTTGATTTCGCTCAGAAGGTACCGGTCGGTGCGGATGTGTGCGAAGTACTGCTCACGCACGGCAGTCAAGGTTGGGCAGGGCGTTGCGAACTGGCGCCGTAGTTGGTCGAGTGTGTGACTCACGCTACTTCCTCCCCGAGCCCCTCCGATCGGGGCAGCAACTTCATGCGAATCAGCTCCGCAAGCCCTTCTTTGCTTTTACCCATGGCAGCTGCGCAGACGCGACCCTCTCGGTCAGCTATAACGGCGCCGTATGGGTATTCCGGCGATTTGGTTGGGGTGACGTAGGCGATGTGGCCTTCATCAACGACTGCATCGACGCAGCGGAACACCTCCGCAAGTTCAGCGCTGACCGCTGGTAAGGCCTCGAGCAACTGGACTGCTTCGGCGGATGCGCCAATCAGCGTGGCGCGACTGATGACGGTTGGATGATTGAGACACATCGGAACCAGCTTCAGTGCGCCGATGGCTTGGGTGATAGCGTTCTGGCTCATGCTGCGGCGTCCTTGTGCGTGACGGTGATGTTCAGTTTTTTTGCGATCCACTTGACGCCTTCCTCCTTCACCATCACAACGGCGTAGTGCCGATAGCGATTGGTATTTCCGATCTGGACGCTGCGTGGATCCGAGTACAGGTAGCCCCGGTCGCGGTGATGGCTGGCTAGGTCCCCGTCATTGGTCAGGATGCGTAGTTCTCGCAACTTGGCGCGGAAGGCGCGGGGCTTGAGACCGAGCACGGCGGCCGTTTGATCCAGAGTACGATTCACGGCGCGGTCCTCAGGCTGCGAGCAGTTTTCGAATGTTGCTCAGCAGTGCTTCCGACTCGGCCAACATCTGCTGTATTCGCGCTGTGCTACCGTGTTGCTCTGGAGGCGGCGTCGGCTCTGCCGACTCTATACGGCCGTTCGCAATGTCCTGGATGAAATCCCGCAGGTGTAGGTGATTGGCTCGGTCTGAGCGCTTAAGGGTCAGTTCGCCAGTGTGGCCGCCCAGCTCAACGTTGATGACAGCGCTGTTGTCGGTGAGCTCTACTTCAAAACTTGCGTGGATGGTTTGCTCTGGTCGCTGAAGTGGGCAAACGGCGGCGCCACCAACCAGCAACATGTGATGTAGCAGATCTTGTTGCGCGAGCGAGATGAGGTAGCTGTTCATGCTGCATCGCCTCCTAACGACCAGGATTTGGCATCGGTTGCGACGGTACTAACTGGTTGGACGGCTTCGGTGCGACCTTGGGGCGTGGTGATCACCAGCAGACCGGTACGCTGCTGAATGACCTCGACGGCTACGCGGCTACTGCATACAGAAGGGTGCAGGTAGACCGGGCAGCGAGTGTTGCTGTGCTGTGTGGTTTGCATGACTCGTACTCTTTGGTGAGAGGTAACGAAGCAAACGATACAAATACGCATTGGTTCAGTCAATACGTATTTGAATTGACTTTCGATTGGCACACAAAAAAGCCCGCAGTAAGCGGGCTCAATCTGGCATGTGTAGTATTAGAAAATTTCTAGTTTCGAGAATACGACACCGCAGATCATTGCATCGTCTCCCAATTCAATGATCGGCTCAGGCCAGGCGGGGTTCAACGGCTTCAAGAAGCGGCGCTTGCCTTCCATCACTAGCTGTTTAAACGTTGCTTCTTGGCTGTCGACTAATTTGGCAATGACAAGTGAGCCGTTCTCGGCGTCCTTCGCTGGGTCAACAAAAATGATATCTCCGTCTCTAAAGGAGCGGCGTTCATGCTGGTTGAACATGGACAGTCCGCGTACTCTGAGCGCGTACGTCTGACCACTATGAGACGCCGCGCAAGGCAGCCATATCTCTGCGTCATCAAGAGTGCGAACATCCTCAATCTCGCACCAAGCGCCTGCTTGTACCCAAGAAATCAACGGCACATATCCTTTGATTGCCGGCCCAGGCTCTACATTGGATTCAGAGCTAGAGAAAGGCTTTGCATCCTTCGTAGGTTCTTTGTGCTCGCCTCCTTTCCACAGCCAATTACTGCTGACTTTTAAGGCCTTGGCGATTTTTTCAACGTTCTCGTGACGTGGGCTGGCTACCGCATTAGTCACGATTCTATGAATTGTCGGCTGAGGGACGCCTGATCGTCGGCCGAGTTCGCCCTCTGACAGCTCTAGTTCTTGCATGCGTTGAGCAATGCGGTCGCCTATCACTTTTCTCTGCCTTGATTCAAAAACGTATCGGTGATTGTATTGAATCGATCAATGCGTTTGTGTATTGTGTCGACCAATGCGAAAGCGCATCGGTGAACGAAATGACTATTCAAGAAATGCTCGCGGAATTACTGCGCTCAGGTTTATCCCAAAGGGTCATCGCAGATCGCATAGGGACAACGCAGCCGACCATTAATCGTGCCGCTAAGGGCGCTGATGTTCGGTATGTGACTGGAAAGGCCATTGAGAGCCTTTACACGCAAGAAAAAGCAGCCAATGGCTTGAAATCGGCAGCTTAAAAGGGTGCCGGACTGGGGCCTCTCACCAAAGATCCCCCAGTCCGGCTACGACGATCTACAGCACATGCACATCGGTCGTGGTCGTAGGATAGGGTTTGCCCTGGACTATGGCTAGACCGTAAACAGGGGATTTACGGTTATGAGTCGAACAGATCTTTTGCCGGACGCCGGTCCGGTCCTTCCACTGCGACAGGCGATTTATCGCGCTGGTCGTGACTACAAGGGCGGTATTACCGCCCTTGCCTTTGACATGGTGTTGGACAACGACACCCTTCAGAAGAAGCTCAAACTCGATGAAGAGCGCCGCTGGCTCAATCCTGATGAACTCGAGGAGTTAATTAGGCTCACTGTCGATTCGCGCTTGCTTGACGCGCTAATGCGGCCGGCAGGCGCCGTCTGGTATCGCCCGGTACCGGTGCCGGCAACTCGGGATGCCCTGAAGGCCGTCGGTAAGTTGCTCGGCGAAACTGGTGAATTCGTTGCCGCGATGCACGATGGTGCTGCTGACAACGTGTGGGAGTTTCACGAAGTCCTCGATCTTGAAAAGCAGGGAATGGACGTGATCCGCGAAGTTCTCGGCATCATGGCGGGTGCTCGTCAGGCGATGGAGGATCGTGCTCATGGCTGATGAAATCGATCGCGCCAACGACCAAGCGCAGTACCTACTCGATGTCGCGCTTCAGCGCAGTCGCCTTGTGCCATCCAGCCGCGCCAGCGCTGAGTTCTGCGCGGATTGCGACGATCCCATCCCGTTGCTTCGACAGCAGGCGATTGCCGGTTGCCAAACCTGCGTCGATTGTCAGGGGTTGCGGGAGGCTCGGCGATGACTGAACCGGCCAAAGGAATAGCCATCGCTACATGGGCAAAGCGTTACATCAACACCTTCGACCTCGCCTTGGTCCCCATTGAACCAGGTGAAAAAGCCCCAAAGGGCTTGGGGTGGAACAAACCCGGCGGTTACATCACTGATGCCGCCACCGCTGAAGCATTCTGGCAACGAAATCCTAATCACAACCTCGGCGTCGTGCTTGGGCCGAGCCGTGTCTGTTCGCTGGACGTCGATGACGTTCGGTGGACGCGGCACGTGTTGTATGAGCTGCTGGGTGTCGATTTGGATGCCATGGTGTTGGTGTATCCGACGATTGTTGGTAACCCTGCGCGGTACCGGGTCGTGTTCGAAGTGCCTGAAGGCATTGAGCTGACCCGGCACTCACTTTCCTGGCCGAATGAAAAAGATCCTGACGGTTCGATTCACAAAGGCCTGATGGATAAAGCCAAGACTGCTCAAGAGCGGGGCGATGTTGTCGGAGAAGCTGCGGTACGCGCGGTGGCTGAAGAGTACAAACGCTTCACAGTGTTCGAGCTGCGCGCTGGCCTGGTACAGGACGTGTTTCCGCCTTCGATTCATCCGGGTACGGGCAAGCCTTACACCTGGAGAACCCCGCCCAACGCTGCGGACGGTTTGCCAATGCTCACCAAAGAGTTGCTTTCAGTCTGGAAAAACTGGGATTTCTTCAAGCGCGATGCTGAAGCGGCGTGCCCATGGGCGATCAAACCTACTGCGCCGCAGGCCAAGGCTGTCAAGCGGACAGAGGCTGTAATGGGTCAGCGCCCGTCGGTGATCGATGAGTTCAACCGTTGCCACGACATCGAGGAGCTGCTGCATGCTCACGGCTACATCAAACGGGGTAGCAAGTGGCTTTACCCGCAGAGCAGCACTGGCCTGCCAGGTGTGACTATCGCTGACGGCAAGGTCTATTCGCACCACGGTGCCGATCCGCTCGCAAACGGTCATCAGAACGATGCCTTCGAGGTGTTCTGTTTACTTGAGCACGGTGGCGATCAGTCGAAGGCGGTGAAGGATGCTGCGCGGATGTTGGGTATGCAGCGTTCATCGCGGCCTGATCGACGGGATCTTCCCCCGACCCCATCCGGTGATGTGAGCGAGCCGCGCTGTGCGAACGACGACATCGGCGAGGCCGCTCCGGCTCCTGACGGGGGGGCGGGGGAGGCGCTGACGCTTGAACAGTTGCTTCGTCGTTTTGCGCTGGTCGAGGGCACCACACAAGTGTGGGACTGCGACCAGTCTAGGGTGATGAAGAAGGCCGCATTTGAAGCGCGGGTGGGCAAGCCTCTCGCCAAAGCGTGGCTGGATGACACGGACAAACGGTTGATTGCAGATGATCACGTCCGCGACATCGAGCAAGCGCGGCGGATGGCGAGCAAGAAGGGCGGAGCGCTGGGTATGCCACCGACTGACCGTTATGTGTACATCGACGGGACCAAGGATGTTTGGGATCGGGAGAAAAAGCGGCGTATTGCCGAAGGCGCGGTGAAGATGGCACTCGGCGACACCTATCCGCTGTGGCTCAACAGTGGTGAGCGGCGCACAGTGGATGTCGAACATATCGTGTTTGATCCGACCATGAGCAAAGACCCTGCGGTGTACATCAATACCTTTGATGGTCTGCCGCTCGAACCGATCCGGGATGACGAAGCCTGCGCCAATCTTCGGTGGCTGATTTCCTTCTTGTGTAACCACGACGAAGCGGCAGCCCAATGGCTGATCCGCTGGCTGGCGTACCCGTTACAGCACCTGGGCGCCAAGATGGACACCGCCGTACTGATGCACTCGATCATGGAGGGCTCGGGCAAAAGCCTGCTGTTCGCCGATGCGCTGGGCATGCTGTATGGCCAGTACGCTGCCACAGTTGGCCAGACGCAGTTGGAGAGCAACTTCAACGCCTGGCAAAGTCGCAAGTTGTGGTCGGTGTTCGAAGAGGTTGTGAGCCGCGATCAGCGATACAACCAGGTGGGCAAGATCAAGCACTTGATCACCGGCAAAACGGTGCGGATGGAATCGAAGTTCATCAACGGTTGGGAGGAAGCCAACCATATGAACGCGGTGTTCCTGAGCAACGAAATCTTGCCGTGGCCAATCAGCGAAAGTGACCGGCGGATGCTGGTGATGTGGCCGATGGATACTTTGCCGGTCGAGCGGCAAAAGGCGATTGGTAGAGAGTTGGAGCAGGGCGGTGTCGCCGCACTGTACGGCTGGTTGTTGTCAGTCGATCTGGGTGACTTCAACCAGAGGACGCGACCGCCCTCGACCGAGGCTCGTGAACGCTTGGTGGCCTTGAGTCGGGCCGGGTGGCAGACGTTCTTGCATCTGTGGAAGTACAGCGAGTTGGGCCACGGACTTTGGGGGCCATGTCTGTCAACCGACCTTTATTCGCTGTTCCTCGAATGGTGCCAGCGCAATAAAGAGCATGTGATGAGTCAGACGAAGTTCTCGCTGTTCATCAGCTCCGAGGTTGACAAGACGCGTGCCATTCCCTGGACCGATGGCAACAACCGGCGCTTTGGCGCGTTCTTCTTTCCCGTTGATCAGGACGCTTCCCCGCCCCCATCACTGAAGGCGGCCGAGCTGGGCAAGCAGGTCGAAAACTGGCGGGCCAAAGCGAAGCTTGCGGGTTGGCATGTGGACGGCTGGGACCACATCAAGGCGGCTGCCGCATGACTACAACTAAAAGTGTGTTGGGTGTGTCGGGTATGTGTTGGGTTGATTTCAGATACCCCACACAGACTGGAGCCTTATTTTTCGGCGGTTTGCCGGCTTTGCGTCGGGTGTGTTGGGTTTCGCTACGCGTACGCGCATGCGTGACGTTAGATGTTCGATTTCTGATGGCTGATTACTTTCTTCATGCGAGAACAGAAATACCCAACAAACCCAGCACACTCAACACAACTGGTTTAAAGCTATTGATTTATATGGTTTTTGTTTGTGTTGGGTTTGTGTTGAGTAGCGTGTTTTTTGTGTCGGGTTCGGTTTTCAGGGGAGTGGGGCGATGATCGAGGAAGTTGAGGTGTTGATGCAGCATTGGGGGGCTCAGCACGGCCAGGTTGGCGACGGTGGCGGCTTGGGCAGCCCGATGGCGACGATCATGCGGTATGGCGGTTGCGCCCCCCGTGGTACTCCTGGGTCGCGAGATCTGATGATGTCGACCGGTGGTGGTATGGACCATGTCAGCACTGAGGTTGCCGCTGCTGTTGCGCAGCTTGAACGGCAATCTGAGAAGGGCGCTCAGTTGGCCCTGTTGGCTCGCAACCGATACTTGGCCCAGCCCCCGATGACCGTGCGCGAGCAGCTTCGATTGTTGCAGCTCGCCGAGGACGCCGACCGGACCTACAGGAACTGGGTACATCGTCTACATCAGCAGGTTCTATTGATACTGACCGTGCGCAGCGCAACAACACGTGGGCGGGACCGCCGAAGCGGGACAGTGGAGACCAACTACACGCGGGTCTCAATGAGCAGGCGCATACGAGTTTGCTAATTGCCACTCGTCGGGGTGGTTTACGTCAAACCTGCGTCAAAGTTGCGTCAAAGTTGCGTCGAGTCAAGCAACCGAAAATGACCCCTTTTCGGTTTTTCCAGACAGGGGTAAAAAGTCACCACGATATGAAATTTGCGCCTTGGCGCTGACCTCGCACGTGCTGTGCACTTCGTCCCGGCCCTGTTCGGGACATTGAAAACCCTGCCGACCCCGGCGGGGTTTTCTTTTTCGGGGATCCCTTGGTTTTGATCTGGCAGCCAGGAATTCAACCTCGAAGGCAGCCAGATCCGGCCTGAACCTTTACAGATCAGCAACCTCTTTGCTCAATTGCTTGATCACGACGCTAAGCATTTCAGGAAAGGTTTCATCGTAGAACCTTGACTCTGTCTTAAACGGGTGCATTGCGGGCTTGTTGATTCCGAACTTCTCGCCAGTACTGGTTAGCTTCTTGAATGACTTCATCGCGCCACTACCTGTAGTGCTCGCATATTCGAAATTTTCCGCATGCCCGGTTTTTAGCAGGGCATTCATGATGGTGCTGGCGTCAAATGAAACACCGTGTTCGGCGATAAGTGATTTCAGAGGTTTTGCTTGCATGGTGTATTCCTTTAGAGATACCGATCTGGTTACCCGACGGAGGTTTGCAACAGAGGTTCGGGTAAGAGATGTACACGGCGAATTGCATATGGCCTCCAAGCCGTTCTCGATGACTGCAGTTCGACACTATCACTGCAGAACCTTCTTGCCCATTGCCACTATAAGAGCCACCCAATGGATATGAACGAATGACAAATGAACAGCAAGCCTTGGCAGAGATGCCGATTTGGTTAGTGATCGTCCTGGCGTTGGTCGGCGGCGTTTCGGGTGAGATGTGGCGCGCCGACAAAGACGGAGCGCGCGGTTGGGTTCTGTTGCGTCGCCTGGCGCTACGGTCCGGTGCCTGCATTGTCTGCGGCGTGTCAGCAATGATGTTGATGATTGCGGCGGGTATGTCGATCTGGACGGCGGGCAGCTTGGGTTGCCTGACCGCGATGGCCGGCGCCGATGTTGCCATCGGCCTCTACGAGCGTTGGGCTGCCAAGCGGCTGGGTGTCAGCGAAGTGTCCGCCGAATCAAATCGCTCTGAATAGCGCTCACCAGCCACACATTAAGCAGGTCTTCTGAAATGAATGAATCCAGGCAGCAGCAGATGCTTGCAGGGCAATCTTCTATTGCTCAAAAAGTCTTTGGTTATGTACCCATTCGATCATCTTGGAGCGCTAGGGATATTCACGGTGCCGTCCTAGCTGCCAGCGCCAGTGGCGCCTCGGCCTATGCCATACGCCGCGCACTTGGTGAGCTTAAAGATGCCGGGCTTATCAGGGAACCAGTGGGCGGAAGGTTTCAGCGTGATCCAGTAACTCCAAAACCTAAGAAGGAACAGGCCGTGACTCTGACAGCCAAGCAGGCCGTTGTATCGATCAAATCACCTGAGGGCGCACTGGATGTTTTAGCGATTCTCTCGGGCGAGGTGGTGAGCCTGTCTGATGAGTTCAGCAAACGCATGAAGGCGTTGGCTGGCCGTATCGAAGAGGTAGCCCTGACGGTTGAGGTTGAACGCGAAAGCAATGCCGAAGCTATTGTGAAAGCCAGGCGCTTGCAAGAGGCGCTTCGTGAGTTTGCGTAATTGCGACCCGGGCCATCAAGTGCTCTCGTGCTAGCGAGGTGTCGCCATCTTTGGCAAGCAGAGTGGCGCACCGTTCCGGGACGCCGAAAATCGCGGGGGACCCTGTGGGTATTCGATGGGTACGGGGTAGGAAACCCGCGGGAAATCATTAGCCGCAGGGCTGACAGCTTATTGAAATTCAATCCATTGAAATTGAAAGGCTTGTATTGAAAAGCCGTTGAAAAGGAGGGTTTGTGACAGACCCCATCTTTCTGTCGAAGAGCGCCTTTGCGGCCCACATCGGCAAGGCGCCGAGCTACATCACCTGGCTTAAAAAGAACAATCGGTTGGTCCTGTCGGCGGATGAAAGGCAGGTCAATGTTGACGCGACCATCGAGCTGATCCGCGAAACAGCCGATCCCACGAAGACCGCCGTCGCGACTCGGCATCATGAGGCCCGAGTGCAGCGCGACGTGATTAGCCAATTGTCACCACTGGTCGAATCCACGCCGCATATGGCTGCGCCGCAGCCCGCCATCGGCCCGGCTGGCAAACAACCCGACTTCCAAAAGGCTCGTGCCCACCGCGAGTACTACCTGGCGCAGTTGGCCGAGGCTGAATTCCACAAGGTTCAGGGTTCGCAGGTCGAGCTGGAGGCAGTAAAAGCCGGCGCATACAGTGCAGGTCGCCTGTTGCGGGATCAATTGCTGGGAATGCCGCCGCAATTGGCACCGGAGTTGGCTGCCATGACCGACCCTTGGGAAATAGAACGCCGTTTGACTGCTGCCATCCGCGCCTCGCTGGAGGATGCTGAGCGCATGTCCTCGGCTGACCTGGTTCACGCCCTCAACAACAAGAGTTAACCAATGCACACGGAAATTCCGAACGGTGCTGAGGTTTACCGCGAAGCGTATTTCCGTGGGCTACGGCCCGACCCTTCACTGTGGGTCGATCAGTGGGCTGACGAGTACATGCGTATCCCGCGTGACGCCGGCGCCGCAGAACCCGGCCAATACCGCACCTCGCGTACACCTTATGCCCGCGAGCCCATGCGCTGTTTGTCACCGGCTCACCCCTGTAAACGCGTGGTCACGATGGTTGCCTCGCAGTTGATGAAGACCCAGATCGCATTGAACTGGATCGGCGGGCTGATTCACATGGTGCCATCCAACATCCTGACCCTGTTGCCCAGCCTGAGTTTGGCCAAGCGGGTGTCATCTCGGATCGGCAAGACCATCAGCGCTACACCTGTCTTACGTGATCGCGTCGCGGCCAACCGTTCCCGTGGCCCGCGCAACACGATGGACACCAAAGAGTTTGAAGGAGGCTCGCTTTACATCACCACCGCGGGCTCTGCGGCTAACCTTGCCGAGCTGTCGGCACGCTACATCTACGGCGATGAGATTGATCGTTGGGATGTGGATGTGGGAGAAGAGGGCGACCCTATCGAGCTGGCCGAAACCCGGGGCAGTACGTTTGGGCGTAACGCCAAGTTTTACTTCTCCAGCTCACCCACGATCAAGGGCGCATCGCGTATCGCTGACCTGTTTGAGTCCAGCGATCAGCGTTACTACTACGTGCCCTGTCCGCATTGCGGCCACATGCAAATTCTTGAATGGGAAAACTTGCTCTACTCAGCTGACTTCAGCGTGGTGCATTACAAGTGCGCCGCGTCTGGGCTGGATTGCGACGTGTTGATTGAGGAGCACTATAAGGGCCAAATGCTGGCCCAGGGCGAATGGCGATCACATGCACCGGGTGATGGCGAAACCATCGGCTTTCACCTTAATGCCCTCTATTCCCCACTTGGCTGGACGGATTGGCGTTCATTGGCCAAGCAGTTTGAAAAAGCCAAGAAGGCGCAAAACCGGGGCGACCTTGAACCTATGCAGGTGTTTTACAACACCCGCTTGGCCAAGGTCTGGGACAGCGCTCAAGAGCAGACCAAAGCTGAAGTCTTGAAAGAGCGCGCCCGCCGCGAGACCTATGGTCTCGGCTCAATGCCACAACGCGTGCTCATGCTTACCGCATCGGTCGATGTTCAGGCCAACCGCCTGGAACTGATGGTGATGGGTTGGGGCGTTGGCATGGAACGCTGGGTGATCGATTTCCAGGTGATCTGGGGCGACCCAGCGGACGATCGCACCTGGTCCGTGCTCGATGACAAACTCAAGGTGCGCTACCCGCATCCGTGCGGCGTCGGGCTTGGTATTCTGGCTACTGCCGTCGACTCTGGTGGTCACCACACGGACGAGGTGTATCAGTTCTGCCGCCTTCGCCGGTGGCGCAATATTTTTGCCATCAAGGGCGCGAGCAAGCCGGGCAAGCCGGTTATCGCGCAACGCCCATCAATGGTCGATGTAACCTGGAAGGGCCAAACCGAACGCAACGGCGCCGAGCTGTGGTTTGTAGGTACCGACACCGCTAAGGACTGGATCTACAACCGTTATCCGTTTGAGGACGGCCCCGGTGCACTGCACTTTGCCAACGACCTGCCGGATGACTTCTTCGACCAGTGCGTGGCCGAGCGCAAGGTCGCGCGTTACGTCAAAGGTTACAAACGAATCGAATGGGTCAAAGGCAAAGCCGAGCGCAACGAAGCACTCGACTTGATGGTGTACAACCTAGCAATGGCGCACTACCTCGGCCTGAACCGTTACAAGGAACACGACTGGGAGCGGGTACGACAGTCGCTGGCGCAGGCCGGTTTGTTCGATGAAAAGGTTGTCGCCGCCGAGCGTGTCATGGTCACCGAAGAAAAAACCGAGACTCCACAACCGATGCAACAACCCATTACTCCAGTCGCGCAACCGCACCCAGTGGCATCACCACCGCAACGCCGCAGCTCTAGTAGCGGTTACTTGAAGAGGCGATGACCGGTCAAGAAAGGCCGATAACTGGGCCTATGTATTTTGTCCCAAACGCGATCAGTTCGGAGACCGTTGTGCGCAAGGTTTCTTTTCCTCCTTCCTTTGCAGCTGCACTAATGCTTTCTCCGAAAGAAGAGCCCTTATCCAAGCTGCTTGGAGAAGCTTTTAGGACTTCGAGTCCGGCCGCAGTAAGGACCACATCCTGTGCGTAGTACTGGGTGCAGTCTTTGAATGTTAGGTAGCCGGAGGATTCTAACCAACGAACAGTGGCGATGAAGAACTCTGCTTTCTCGTTAGGGATGTCTGCGCACATGAAGTCGCACCAGCGTGTTGCCGGCTCGACGAAATCTTTAGGGATAAGAGATACCGGAACTGGGAACTTGCCATAAAGCTCAGCCAGAACAAGCCCGGTGATCTCATTGAATTGGTCAATATTGGAGACAGCCATGTCAGAAAACTCCGAGGAAAAAGCGCAACACGCGCAAAAGGTTAAAGCCGCCGCCGAACTCCAGCAGGAATTACGTCGGGTAGTTGCTGATCAGCTCACGGGACAGATGGACTGGGTACGCGCCCGGACCTATTGGCGCATGCGCTTGCCGGATATTCCATCAGAGGAACTGGCTGATGCACTGACCCATGTCTTGGCCGGAGGCAGCTTTCGGCAGGAGATCCAGTCGCGAAACCAGAATTTCGTCTGACGGTACTCATATCCCACCGGCAGAATCTCTTTAGAGTACCCGCTTATGTCCTTTACCCAAAAGCACCTCGACGCCGTCGAGGGGGCTATCGCTCGCGGTGAAAAAACCGTGCGTTATGGTGACCGCACCGTGGAGTACCGATCAATCGACGAGCTGCTCAAGGCCCGCGACGAGATCCGCACCTCTCTGGTCAACTCGGCCGGACCACGCTCTCGCGTGGTTCGGCTGTACCACGGAGGCAAAGGACTCTGATGGCCAGACATTATCCGACGCTGACCCGTAACGGGTTCTTGCTGCCGTCGAACATCAAGGCCAGTTACGAAGGCGCCGGGGAGGGCCGTCGGTCTACTGGCTGGGATGCCCCCGACAACGGGATCAACAGCATCAACACACCGGCATTGCGTAACTTGCGTTCCCGCTCCCGGGCGGCGGTTCGAAACGACCCGTATGCGTTCAACGTTATCGACAAGCGCGTCAGCAATCTGATCGGGACTGGCATTAACCCTCGGCCGAAAACCGATGACGATGCATTACGCAAAGTGTTGCAGGAACTCTGGGAGGACTGGGTCGACGAGTCGGACGCCGATGAGCGCACCGACTTCTACGGCCAGCAGGCGTTGATCGCTCGCACAGTCGAAACCTCGGGTGAGTGTTTTGTCCGGTTGCGACCACGCGGCTTGGATGAAGGGCTCGCGGTGCCCTTGCAACTCCAGGTGCTGGCACCGGAGTTCGTGCCGCATGACAAGTTCGAGACCACCAAAACCGGCAACTTCATCCGTGCCGGGATTGAGTTCACTCCGGGTGGCAAGCGGGTGGCGTACTGGATGTACCTGGCGCACCCGCGAGATGCGTCGTCGCTGAATGCCGGTTACAACCAATTGGTGCGGGTGCCTGCAGCCCAGGTATTGCATATCTTCGAACCAGTCGAGCCCGGCCAGTTGCGCGGCGTTCCGCGATTGTCGCCTGTGTTGAAACGCCTGCGCAGTCTCGACAACTACGACGACGCCGTATTGTTTCGCCAAGAGGTGGCCAATCTGTTTGCCGGTTTCATCAGTCGCCCGGCACCGGATTCCGGACAGACGCCCAGAGATCCGGTTACCGGCCAATTGCTGAGCACCGACCGCGATGGCTTTACGCCGATGGTCGCGTTGGAGCCCGGCACCATGCAGGAGCTGGGTCCAGGTGAAGAGGTCGAGTTCTCCAAGCCCCCGGATGCGGGCAACAACTATCCGGACTTTATGCGGCAACAGTTGATGGCTGCGGCTGCCGGCACCGGGACTCCCTACGAGATCCTTACCGGCGACATGCGCGAGGTCAACGACCGGGCGTTGCGGGTAGTGCTCAACGAATTTCGGCGCCGGTTGGAGCAACTGCAATTCAGCGTGTACGTGCACCAGTTATGTCGCCCAGTTCGCGCCGCGTGGATGGACATGGCGGTGCTGTCGGGTGTCCTGGTGCTGGACGGTTACGCACAACGTCGCCGCGAATACCTGCGCACGCGTTGGGTGCCGCAAGGCTGGGCCTACATTCAGCCGGTGCAGGACGTACAGGCGCGCCGGATGGAAGTGCAAGCTGGCTTCGCCTCGCGCAGCGAGATGGTCTTGCGCACCGGCTACGACGCCGAAACGGTCGACGCGGAAAACGCGGCGGATCTCGCCAGAGCCACGGGCCTTGGCCTCAATTACACCACTCTCGACGCCGTCGTTTCCCTCGACGACAAGGAGCAACCATGAGCAAAAAAGCGCTCCCGCGCATCTACGACAAGGCCGGCAAGCGTGTGCCGGTCCAGGACAAAAGCTGGTACGCCGTGCAAGCCAGTGGCGAAGCCGAACAACGCACCATCGAAGTCTTTGTGTATGGCGAGATCGGTTACTGGGGCGTCACGGCCAATCAGTTCGTGCTGGATCTGCAGGCGATGGACGACGGTGTGTCGCCAGTCATCGTCGCCTTCAACAGCATCGGCGGTGACTTGTTCGACGGCCTGGCCATTCACAACGCGCTGTTGCGTCTCGGCGAGCGTTGCACTGGTCGTGTTGATGCCTTGGCGGCCAGTGCGGCCAGCGTGGCGGTCTGCGGCGCGCACCGGGTCGTGATCGCGGCCAACGCCATGCTGATGATTCACAACCCCTGGACCTACGCCTCGGGCGATGCCGAAGACTTCCGCAAGGTGGCCCAGGTGCTGGACCAAACCATGGAAGCGATTATCGCTGCCTACAAGTCCAAGGCTCCGGACATCGACGAAGCCGAGCTACGGCGGATGGTTGATGCTGAAACCTGGCTCACCGCCAATGAAGCGGTGGCACTGGGCCTGGCCGATGAGGTGGGCGAGGGCGTGAAGGTCAAGGCCTGCCTGGGCCAGGGTGGGGTGTTACAGCGCTACCAGCATGCCCCGGCTGATCTGCTGGCCCAGCTCGACGAACCACCGGAGTCAGATCCTGAATTGGAGCCTGTCGACCCACCGGCGCTGCCCGTCGTCGACTCGGCCAAGCTGGCGCTGATGATCACCCAGCGTTGTGCTGAGGGTGGCATCAGCAACCTGATTGAACCGCTACTCAGTTCGACCAAGCTTGAAAGCGAGTCCATCGTCCTGGCCGGGTTGACCCGCGCCAAGGCCGTGCACGATCTCTGTGTCGCGGCACGGTTGCCGGAGTTCAGCGCCGAGTACGTCGCGGCGGGGCTGGACGCACCGGCGGTCCGCGCGCGTCTGTTCGACAAGATCGTCGGCAGTGGCAAGGGCTTCGAAATCGACAACAGCCTGCCACTGGATAACGACCCACCGTCGAAGGTGCAGGCCAAGCAAATCGATCAGCCTTCGATCTGGTCGGCCCGGCAAGCCGCGCATTCCGGCAAACCCCAATCTGCTACAGGAGCAAGAACATGACCATTCAACGCGAGCCCATGCATGCAGGCGAGTTTCTCCTGTCCGAAGCAGCCGGGACTATTTCCCGCGAGGCCATCAACGTCGCGGCCGGTCCCGCACTGGAGCCGGGGCAGATCCTTGGCCTGGTCAGCGCCACCAGCGAGTTTGCCCCGTATAACCCGACCGCTGAAGACGGTAGCGAGAATGCGTTGGCCATTCTTTATGGCCCGTTGGGCGAGTCGGATGTGGTGCGTCGTGGCCGCGCTGTGGTGCGTTTGGCTGAAGTCAGCGAGGTGCACCTTACTGGTTTGGATCCTGCGGCTGAAAAGGCCCTGGCGACTCACTTTCTGATCGTCCGCTAAGACGACCACCCTGATTATCGAACCCGCCGAGTGCGGGTTTTTTGTCTTCTGGAGATTGATTTATGGCTGATATTCAAATTTTTAACGATGACGCGTTCTCAGTGTCTTCGCTGACCGCCGCCATCAACGAACAAGAATACCTGCCGGGTCGCATCAGCAGCCTCGGCCTGTTCCAGGAAGAGGGCATCACCACCCTGACCGTACAGATCGAAAAGGACGGCGACACCCTGGCCCTGGTGCCGGCGGGTGAGCGTGGTACTTCCGGTCTGGTGGTGGCTGGCACCAAGCGCAACCTGATTCCGTTCAACACCGTGCACCTGCCTCAGCGCTTTGCGATCAAGGCTGATGAGATCCAGGGTATTAGAGCTTTCGGCACTCGCTCTGAGTTGCAGTCCGTCCAGGACGTCGTTAATAAACGCCTGGCTAAGTGCCGCCGCCAACTCGATGTCACACATGAGTTCCAGCGCATGGGCGCGTTGAATGGCCAGATTCTTGATGCCGATGGCAAGACGGTTTTGCTGGACCTTTACAAGACCTTCGGCGTGACCCGTAAGAGGCTGTCGATGGGGTTGAATAACCCTGACACCGATTTTCGGGTCAAGTGCGGTGAAGCACTTGATATGCAGGAGGATGCGTTGGGTAGCATCACCAGCAGCGGCTCACGTGCTTTTTGCGGAAAGAACTTCTGGAACCAACTCCTCAAAAACGAGAAGGTCAAAGAGACTTATCTCAATACACAGCAGGCGGCCGCACTGCGCGGTGATGCTCGCGAAAGCTTCGAGTTTGGCGGCATCGTCTGGGAACGTTATCGCGGGAAGATCGCGGGTGTGGCATTCGTTCATGACGACAAGGCACTGCTGATTCCTGAAGGTGTACCTGACCTCTATATTTCGGTGTTTGCACCGGCTGACTACATGGAGACAGTCAACACCGAGGGTGTTCCGTACTACAGCAAGATCGAGCCGCTGCCGTTCAACAAGGGCATGGCCGGTGAAGCCCAGTCCAACCCCCTTCACCTGTGCACTCGGCCCCTCGCGCAGATCCTGCTGGAGCTCTGAGTATGGCCTTTCGCGACCTGATCGACGACATCGACGACGTGGTGTTTGAAGTTCTGGGTGATACGGCATACATCAATGACAAGGAGGTGCTAGGGATGTTCTCGGCACCTTGGCTGCAGCCGAAGCTAGGCCGGATCAACACCGGGTTGCGCGAGCCGCACCTGGTGATCCGCGTGGTGGACTCGGATGGTGTGCGGGAGCGTCAGCAGGTGCGTATCGACTTGCCTGTTCATGATGGTGGTGGTCACTACACCCTGGTTCGGGTTGAACCTGGTGGTGACGGTCTGGTGACCTTGGTACTGAGGAAGAATCCATGAGTGTTGGCAGCTACGTTAAGCAATCAGCCAAGAGCGGCATGATCACCCTGCAGGCCGATCGGTCTGACCTGAAGGCCTTCACCGATTTTGCGGCATTGGTGCCAAAGGCGTTAGCAGCAGCTCAACGTCGAGCCATCAACAAGACATTGCGCTGGCTGCGCACCCAGATTGCCCGTGCGGTTAGTCGGCAGGAGCGCATTGCGGTCACTGCGGTACGGCAGCGTTTGCGTGCTTATCCGGCCAGCAGTAACGGCCAGGGCAAGCTGTGGTTTGGCATCAACCCGATAGAGGCCAGCCGGGCAGGTCGACCTCGGCAGACTCGAGCAGGTGTGTCGGTGGCAGGACGACGCTACCAAGGGGCGTTCTTCAAGAAGGTCTACGGTGGTCAGCCCGATATCTGGATTCGCACGGCCAGCAAGCACTTCGATGCAAGCAATTACCCGGAAAGCGACGTATCCGGTGGCAGTGGTCGCCGCTCAGGTTGGATCTCGGAAAACGACAGTCGCTTCCCGCTGGCCAAGGCGAAGATTTCGCTGGATGACGTTCGTCCGCACTTCGAGGAATGGACCAATCGTGCTCATCAGCGGTTGCTGGTAGTGATGGAGCAAGAGTTGAACTTTGAACTGCAGAAGTACTTGCGGAGAACAGGCAATGGTTGATGACCCAATTCCCCTCGGTCAGGTTTATGCCGCGATTGAACAGCACATCAGGGACGCGATCCCTGGACTCGCTTATGTCGGGACCATGCCGGATGGGATCGAGGTGGTGCCGCCTCCGGCAGTAGTGCTTGAGCTGGCCGGATTCGAAAACGCAGACAAGGATCCAGGCACAGGCGAAACCGCAGTTGAGGCTCGCTTCGAGGCTCGTGTGATCGTTGCAGCCGAAGAAGAAAACTGCCTGCATGTGGCGGCTTTTGTCGCGGCTCAACTGGCGGTGCTGCTGCGTATGCAGTCGTGGGGCTTGGCCGTTGAGTTTGCCGAGTTCGTGCGCGCAGAGCGAGATTGGAGCCGACCCGAACTGGATAGTTACGCGGTTTGGGTGGTTGAGTGGACTCAGGTCATTTATCTCGGTCAGGAGGAGTGGCCGTGGTCGGAGGGCACTGGCCAGTTGGTGGTCGCTTTTGATCCGGACACTGGCCCGGGTAGCGAGCACCATTACCAGCCCCCAGAGGCCCTGGCGTGAGCTACGCGACCGCCGAGCATGATCGCATGCTGGCTGGTCTGGTGATCCCCTGCCGCGTTGTCGCGGTGGATCTGGTGGCTGCCAGGGTGCGGGTATCCGATGGCGGCGCTTGGGTTAGTGCCTGGATTCGCTGGCATGCCCTGGCCGCCGGCAAGGCCCGCCACTGGCGTGCGCCGAGCCTGCATGAGCAGGGTGCGTTAATTAGTCCAAGTGGTGACCCCGCCCAGGGAACGTTTGTTCCTGGGTTGTATGGCGATGCCGGCGCGCAACCGGACAATCGCGATCATGTTGAGGTGTGGCGCTTCGATGATGGCGGCTCGTTGGTCTACGACTGGGCGGCCCATAGCTACACCATCACGCTGCCCAGCGGCACGGTGGCGGTCAAAGTCGGCGGTACCGAAGTGGTGGCGACTGACAGCGCGATCACCGCCAAGACGACTACCGCCACGGTAGAGGCGGCCCACATCGACCTGAAAGGGGCGGTATTGATTGACGGTCTGTTACGCGTCACGGGCGATATTTTCGGCGGTGGACGCATCATCGACACTGCAGGCAATACGCCAAATCACAAGCACTGACAGCCCGCCCTTGCGGGCTTTGTCTTTTCTGGAGAACCCCTATGAGTACCAAGAAACCCGCTGCGCCTGGTGCGCCGGCGGACGTGACCTTTGCTGACAGTCTCTACGCCTCGCGCTCGCTCTTTCTTGCGAGCGGCGAGGGGCTGCGTGAGTTCAAGGTTGTGGGCCACCGCGTGACGATCCAGGACGACGACGCCGAAGCGCTGGAGTACCTGATCAACCATGCCGAGCTCCAGATTCTGGAAGGCTAGCCATGATTGGCCTGGACCGTCGAACCGGACAGCCAGTCACCGGCCTTGATCATTTGCGGCAGTCGATTGAGGACATTTTGACTACCCCAATCGGCAGCCGGCGCATGCGGCCGGAATACGGCAGCAAGTTACGCCGTTACGTCGACTTGCCGGTTAGCGAGGGTTGGAAAAGCGCTGTTCAGGCTGAGGTCGCTCGCGCCCTAGGCCGCTGGGAGCCGCGTTTGAAGCTGGAGCGGGTGCGTGTGACAGCCGTTGTTGGCGGTCAGATCAGCCTGGAGTTAACCGGCGAATACCTGGGCAATGCTGCCGTAGTGGAGGTAAGCGCATGATCGATCTTTCTTTGCTTCCCCCGCCCGATGTAGTGGAAACGCTGGAATTTGAGACGCTGTATCAGCAGATCCTCGGCGACTTCCGTGCGCACATGGGTGACCAGTGGACGGCGGTTTTGGAGTCTGATCCGGTGGTCAAGCTGCTGGAGGTGGCGGCCTATCAAAAAATGCTCGGCCGCGCCCGGATCAATGCGGCGGCCAAGGCCAGCTTGCTGGCTTATGCCCGGGGTGCCGATCTGGACAACCGAGGGGCCGACTTCGATGTACAGCGCTTGGTCTTGGTTCCCGCTGATCCTGACTCGGTGCCGCCGGTGTCGGCGGTCATGGAAAAAGACGATGACTATCTGTACCGCATACGGCTTTCCCTAGAGCGCCTTTCAGTGGCCGGTGGCCGTGGTGCATATGAGTACCACGCGTTAACGGCTTCTGCCGACGTGGCCAGCGTGTCGGTGGATTCTCCGACCTTCAAAGCGGCGGAAATCAGCGCTGATGTCCGGGCTTTGTTGCCGGCCGGGGCCATCGTTCTGGTGTGCGATTACGCGGCCGGCTTGAGCAATCCGCTACCGGGTGACGTGTCGTTGTCTGTGCTGCCGATTGTCGGCAGTGCGGCTGATCCGACGGCTCTAGTGGCAGCGGTGCAAAAGTCAGT
Organism: Pseudomonas sp. Irchel 3H3; assembly: GCF_900187635.1. Taxonomy (NCBI): domain Bacteria; kingdom Pseudomonadati; phylum Pseudomonadota; class Gammaproteobacteria; order Pseudomonadales; family Pseudomonadaceae; genus Pseudomonas; species Pseudomonas sp. Irchel 3H3. Next base: position 33,717 of record NZ_FYEC01000018.1, read on the forward strand.
CTCCAACGAGGATGTTAGGCCCATCACCGACAGGCCTCGGAGCTTGCTCGGGCAACCGGATGAGTATCGTGTAATTGCCAAGCTCGAGGTTCTTGATGGTCCTTCGCTGCCGATAGTGGTGGCTGCCGCTAAAGCCAAGTTGGCGGCAGTCATTGCGGCGGCCCGGGATCTGGAAGGGGAGTTGTCCTTGTCCGCCATCTACGGAGCTCTACACGCCTCGGGTGTGCGGCGGGTATTGCTTGAATCGCCTACGGCCGACGTGATGAGCGACAAGCGACATTACCCGAGCTGTATCGGCATCGACGTTAGGGGGGTGGTTGTCTCATGAGCCAGCTACTGCCCCATAACAGCACCCCGTTGGAGAGGGCGCTTGCCAACGCCTGTGACTTGGGGGTCGACCCCGAGATTATTCGCGGGGTGGCTGATTCGGCGCGCTGCCCGGTCGACTTCCTGCCATGGCTCGCTTGGGCCATGTCAGTGCAAGGCTGGGAGGCCGCCGATACGGAGGTGCAGCAACGTGCGCTGATTCGCCAGTCGATCCCGATTCACAAGACCAAGGGCACGGTCGGCGCAATCCGGCGGGTGTTGAAGGCTGTCGGGGTGACAGCGGATTACAAGGAATGGACGCAAATACCGGGAGCTGTGCCGTACAGCTTTGAGCTGATCGCCTGGGCGAATGACAACCGCCCGGGTGAGGGTTCGATTCTTTCCCCGCAACTGTTCCAGCGCATCAAGGCCCTGGTCGACGCCACCAAGAACGAGCGCAGCCATTACACGTTACTGCTGGGGGCCCGGTTCGATAACACGCTGGGGGTGGCCAACGCGACCCAGGGGCAAGTTGTGGTTCGCGGTAGTCAGGAGCCTTTGCTGTTGCAGCCAGATACGGCTGTTCAGGCGCTTGGGGTGGCCAGCGTGGTCGATGTGTGCGGGGTCAGCCGGTACAGCGCAGACCTTCAAGGAGTGCCAGCAGCTACAGAACAGAGCCTTGCGATGGCCAACGCGGCACAAACCCTAATCGTTGTCAGGGGCACTATGGAGGCCGTTTTATGAGTGAGCTACAACCCGTTATTACCAAGGCCGGTTTGTCCGCAGTTTGGCGCAAGGACAAAACAGGGCTGGCCGCGCAAATCACCCACGTCGTGATCGGAACTGCAGGCTATACGCCGGCTAACACGCAGACGGCTTTGCGCAATCAGGTGGCGGTTTACCCCATTTCTGACGGGGAAACCCTGAGTTCCACCCTGCTGCATGTCACGGCGGTGGCGGATGGTCCGCAAGCGATTTGGGTGCGAGAGATTGGCTATTTGCTGTCTGACGGCACCTTGTTTGCGGTCTGGTCGCACGCAACCGACGTGTTGGCCTACAAACCGGCCGGGAACAAGTTGCTGTTGGCTTACGACCTGTCGTTAACCGCGCTGCCGCCTGACAGCGTCACGATCACCTCAACCGGCGCGGGCCTGAACCTGGCGCTGTCGGAAGAGTTGGCCGCCCTGGCGACGGCCAGCATCGCGGAAATGCTGCGCGGGCTGGAACAGCAGGACGTGGTCGAAAGCCAGGCCGAGCTGCACCAACTGGAAGGCGGCCAGATTGCCAACCTGATGGACCGCATGCGTAAAGCCGAGGCGCGCCAGGATAGCGACTACGCCGGGTTTGCGGAGCAGGCCGCCGCGCAGGCCTCCGCCGGCATCGCGGACATGTTGCGTGGTGCGGCGCAGCAAGACCTGATCGAAGAGCAAGCAAAGCAGCACGAGCTGGAAGGTCGGCAGATTGCCAGCCTGACGAGTCGCATGCGTCAGGCCGAAGCGCGGCAGGCAGGCGACTACGAAGGGCTGTTGACGGCTATCGCGGCTAACGCGATGGCGGTTGTCAGCTTGCAACATCAATTTTCAAAAGCAACTTACGGAGCGTAAGCGTTATGAGTCTTGAATCCACTATCGCGGACCTGGTGACGAAAACCACCAACTTGCTGGATTACTTCAACAACAAGAAAGCGGGTATTGATTCGGCGGTGGCAGCCGCTATTGCGGCAGTGCCGGCCAACCTGAAAGTGTTTTATGTCAATCAACTGACTGGCGTTGATACCAACGTGGGTTCCACTTCGGCGCCGCTGAAAACCTTGGATAGGGCGCTTTATAACACCCCCGTTGGGGGTGTATGCCGCGTTTACTTGCAAGATGACTACACCATGTCGTCGAACATCAACGTGGACGGTCGTTTTTTAACAATCTTTAGTGATGTCACTGGCACACGTCGCAAGCTCATCCCGGTGTATTACCTGGCTGCCGAAGGGACTGCCAACTACCTTTCGGGCTTTCCCATTATGAATGGCGGCCAAATCATGATGCAGGACATTGTGATCCCAATTCCAAGCAGTGCGGGCCTGGCTATTGCTCCCACTGGCTTCACTTGTTCCATGTTCAAAACCACCTCTAATGGTGGTACGCCGATTGTGGCGGTGAAAATGACGCAATGCGAAGTGACGGCGCCGGCTGACTTCCCAGGTGCGCTGTTAGGTGTTCCTAACAGCGCTGTGGTCTTCGAAGTGCTCGCTGTCTCGTTCCCCGTAGGCTTCAACGGTCGCTATCTCTTTGGTGTATCGGCTGGCACTGCTTCTAATACGTTGCCCAACGTCCTGACTAACCTTTCGACTCTGTGAGAAGAAAATGCAAAAGCAAAATCTGAACTTCGACTATGACGGCCGCACGTTTGTCGGCTTCAACTTTGCCGACTTGCCCCTTTCTGCGGCTCAGCTAGTTGCTGCCCAGCAGATCGACCAAAGCGCAGACAAGGCTCGCAGCGCCGTGCTGGGGGACCCTTTGCGCGCGGTGGAGTACCGACTGACGGCAGAGGAAGCTGAGCGCTTCGCGGTTGCTGCTTACGACGGCCCTGTTCCGGCCACTGTTCAAGCCTGGATGGACGCGGCGGGGCTGGACGCCAAGGCGGCAACGGACAACATTCTGGCCGAAGCCCATGCCTGGAATGCAGCTATCTATGCCATTCGTGCCGCTCGCTTGAAGGGCAAGCAGCAGGTGCTCAAGGCGCAAACTCACGACGCGGCCGAGGCGCTGGCCGACGAAGCAATCAATGCCATCCGTGAAAGCGTCCAGGGCGTCGGCAACGTCGCTTAATTCCCTTCTCTTACACCGTCAACCCAAGGCCGCTATGCGGCTTTTTTTGTACCTGGAGGGCATGCAATGAACCGAACCCAACTTGAGCACGTCGTTGCGGCGCTGCTGATCATGGGCGCCCTGTGGGGCGTCCTGGCCCTGCTGGCGATTCCTGGCGGCCACTGGGCCGGCGCCGCTGCGGGCGTCTTCTTCTTCGTCGGCCGTGAATACACCCAGGGCGAGCGCAACCTGGCGCATGTCGAGTCGGTACACCTGGCCAATCTGCGCTGGTACGACGGTCTGCGCTTCTGGCGATGGACGCCGGACGGGCGCCTCGATCTGCTCTTTCCTCTGCTGGCGTGCCTAGTAGTGGCACTGCTGGTGCAGCTGTTGCTGCGCTGACTGATCCTTTTCTTTCCACCCCAGGGCCGCGCATGACGCGGCCCTGTGCTTTCTGGAGTTCCACATGGCTGGATTCTTTCACGGCGTTACCGTAACGAACATCGACACCGGCTCGCGCAACATCGCGTTGCCGTCCTCTTCGATCATTGGCTTGGTCGACACGTTCACCGAGGGCGTGAACGCCACGGCCAAGGCTGGCGATGTGGTACTGATCACCAACGAGCGCGAGGCTATTGCCGCATTCGGTCCTGAGTCGGCCATGACCAAGTCTTGCCAGGCGATCTATACCCGCTCCCGAGCGGTGATTGTCGCGTCGGGTGTAGCCAAGGCCGTCGACGCGGCCGCGCAGACTTCCTCGATCATTGGTGGCGTCCAGGCCAATGGCAAGCGTACCGGCCTGCAGGCGCTACTCGATGGCAAGAGCCGCTTCAATGCCCAGCCGCGGCTGATCATCGCGCCCAAGCACAGCGCTACCCAGGCGGTGGCCACGGCCATCGATGCGCTGGCCGGCAAGCTGCGTGCTATCGGCATCATCGACGGGCCGGGCACGACTGACGAAGCGGCCACCACCTACGCCAAGCTCTTTGGCTCCAAGCGTTTGTTTATGGTCGACCCCGGCGTGCAGGTGTGGGACACCGTGACCAGCAAGACAGTCGATGCGCCGGCTTCGGCCTGGGCGGCGGGTCTGTTCGCTTACACCGACAGCGAATACGGCTTTTGGGCGTCGCCGTCGAACAAGGAGTTTGTCGGCATCACCGGTACCACTCGCGCGGTCGAGTACCTGGACGGCGACGAGAGCTGCCGAGCCAACCTGCTGAACAACGCCAATATCGCGACCATTATTCGCGATGACGGCTTCCGCCTTTGGGGTAACCGCACCCTGTCGAGTGATGCCAAGTGGTCGTTTGTGACCCGCGTGCGCACCATGGATATCGTCATGGACGCCATCCTGTACGGGCATAAGTGGGCGGTCGACCGCGCGATTACTTCGACGTACATCCGCGACGTAACCGAAGGCCTGCAGGCCTTCATGCGCGACCTGAAATCGCAGGGCGCAATCATCAACTTTGAGGTCTACGCCGACCCCGTGCTCAACACGGCCAGCCAGCTGGAGCAGGGCAAGGTGTATTGGAACATTCGCTTTACCGACGTTCCGCCGGCTGAAAACCCGAATTTCCGTATCGAAGTCACCAACCAATGGCTGACCGAAGTCCTCGATCAAGTCGCATAAGGAGCGCATGACCTATGGCAATGATTCCCGAAACACTGGCAAACCTTAACTTGTTCGTCGACGGCCAGAATTTTCAAGGCGACGTGCCCAGCCTGACCCTGCCCAAGCTCACGCTTAAGACCGAGGAACACCGCGCCGGCGGCATGGACATGCCGATCGAGCTGGACATGGGCATGGAGAAAATGGAGTCCAATTTCACCACTACCGGCGTGCGCAAGGAGTCGTTGAAGTTCTTCGGTCTGGCCGACGGTAACGCCTTCAACGGCACGTTCCGAGGTTCTTACAAGATCCAAAAGGGCCAAACCAAAGCAGTTGTCGTCACCCTGCGCGGCACCCTGAAAGAAATCGACATGGGCGATTGGAAGGCCGGCGACAAGGCTGAACTCAAGCACGCCATTGCCGTGACCTATTACAAACTCGAAGTCGGCGGCGAAATGATCTACGAGATCGACCCGACAGGTATGAAGCGCGTGATTAACGGCGTCGACCAGTTGGCCGACCAGCGCCGCGACCTCGGCCTGTAACCCCTAATCCTTTCGCACACCTTTTCAGATCAAGGACACCCTGTCATGAGCAAGCCACTGCCGAAGTACATCAAGCTGGAAGCTGACCGCGTTACCGTAACCCTGACCAAGCCGGCCGAGCTGAACGGCGTCACTCAGGATCAAATCACCCTGCGCGCGCCGACCGTGCGCGATATCCGCAACTCTTCGAAGGTCGCCGACGGTGACGAGGAAGAGCGCGAGCTGAACCTGTTCGCCTCGCTGGCTGAGGTCGGGGTGAAAGATCTGGACGGCCTCGCTTACAAGGACTACACCCGCCTGCAGAACGGCTATTTTCGCCTGGTGCGAGACGACGAGCTTTAATCCAGCCACACAAAAAAGTGCGGCCAAGCGGCTGGCGGTCGAGCTGAACTTCTCGGCCGCTGAAATCTTGACCATGTCCTATGCGGATATGGTGTGGTGGCTCACGGATTGAGCCTGCATGGGGGTTACCGATGGCAAGCAGGCTAGCGTTATCGCTGGTGATTGGGGGCGCCGTCGCGTCCTCGGTCGGCGCCGCGTTCAAGACGGTAGAAAGCGGCATTCAGAAGCTGGAGGCCAAAGGCACTAAGGCCAAGGTGCTCAAAAGCACCATTGGCGAAACGATCAAGCTACGCGAGGAATGGAAGCGCGCGCACGACACCGGGGCCGCCTCGGCCGACGGCCTGCATCGCAAGCTTAATACCAACCTTGAGGCGCTGCGCAAACAAGGGGTCGAGGTTGGTCGCCTGGGTCGCGAGTACCAGCGCTTAGGTCGCGAGGCCAAGGCCACCGATCTGCAGCTAAAGGGACACCAGCAGCTGCAGGTCGGTAAGTCTTCGCTCAAGTCGAACATTGGCGCCGCCGTCGTCGGCGCCGGCATGACGGCGATTCCCACCAAGATCAGCGCGACCTATCAGGCGATCATTCGTGACATCGCGATCAAGGCGGACATTGTCAATAAACCGGGGGAAACCCAGCTAACCCGGACGGTGATCGATACTGCCCAAGACACGGGCATGTCGCGCAATGACGTGGCCGACCTGGTCAACCAGCTGGTTGGCGCCGGCATGGATCTTAACAAGGCGTTGTCCTACGCGCCGACGGCGGCCAAGTTCGCTATTGGTCAAGGGGCTTCGGGCGTAGACACGGCCAGCATGATCATGGCCCTGCAGCAAAACGCCAAGATCAACGACCCAAGGGTCATGCAGGAGGCTCTGGAGGCAATCGCCTACCAAGGCCAGGCGGGCAGCTTCGAAGCCAGCGACATGGCCAAGTGGTTCCCGCAACTGCTCGCGTCGATGGAGAAAAACGGGAGCACGGGCATGGATGCTGTCACGTCCCTGGGTGCCATGCTGCAAGTGCAGATGAAGACGGCCGGCAGTTCGGACGAGGCGGCCAACAACCTCAAGAACTGGATGGAAAAAATCGGTTCGAGTGAGGTGGTCGGCGCCTACAAAGACGCCGGGATTGACTATCAGGCCTCGCTCAATACTGGCATTCAGAAGGGCATGAGCACGCTGGAGTCGTCCATGGCCCTGGCGTTGAAATACGTCGAGGCAACCGACCCAGCCAAGGCTCAAAAGATCAAGGATGCTCAGGCCGGCATTGATAAGGAGGTCAACCCGGAGAAAGCTAAGGCAGCACTCGATGCTCTGGAAAAGACCCTGCGCACCGGCGACATCTTCGCCGACATGCAGGTCAAGGCCGCGCTCACGGCCTATGCGCAGAACCGGGGGCTGTACAACGAGCTCAAAGCCGACTCGCAGAAGGCGACCGGGATTCTCGACAAGAACCTGGCCGAACGGCGCGAAACTTCAGCGCAGCATTGGTCTGAACTTGGCCAGGCGGTGGACGACTCGATGCGTAGCATCGGCGATGCGATCCGCCCGGCGACAGATGCGGCGGCCAAGGGTTTGACCTGGGTAGCCCGGGGCATGACCTCGTTGTCGGATAACGCACAGCCGGTAGTGCTGGGCATTGCCGGCATCGCGGCAGCGGTGGGAGCCTTCCTGACGGTTTCCAGCGGGGTGAAAATCGGACGCGGGGTGTTCAACATCGCGCGCGGTCGTGGTTTGGAACGCTTCGGTGGCCGCGCCAGTCGTGGCGACGGTTCTCCGCTCGAAGTGCCCAAGACCGGCAACAAGGTGCTTGATACTGGTATTGGTGTGCTGGGCAAGGTGTTTGGTGCCTCCGCCGGTCCAGCGTCGGCCAATGAGTCGGAGGCGGGCGGCAGCGACCTACAGCGCGTTTTCGTGGTTAATGCCGAAGCCTTCGGCGGGATTGGCGGGAGCATGGCCAATAGAGGCCCGACGAAGCCTGTAAGGGGCAGTCGCAGAAGTCGCCAGCGTGCGCGTCGGCGCGCGGGTGCGATGGGTGCCACCGTTCGTCCAACGCCGGTCGAGGTGCTCAAAGCGCCCGTAGCCAAGCGAAGAGTCTTTTCTTCGGCCTCATCGGCAATGGTCGGTAATGATGACCTAGGTAAGGTGGCGCGCTCGATTCGCGGCGTATCTCGTCTTGCCAAGCGCCTACCTGGCGGCAATATCGTAGATGCCGGCGCAACCGCGCTCGACGTTGCAATTAACGCCAATACCCAAGATGAAAAGGCCGAGGGGTACGGTGCCGCTGGTGGCAGTCTGGCGGGTACGCTCGCAGGGGCTGCGGCCGGGGCCGCCATTGGTTCGGTCGTGCCGGTGATCGGTACGGCAGTTGGTGGTGCCGTTGGCGCCGTCCTGGGTGGACTGGGGGGTGAATCGCTCGGCGGCTGGCTGGGTAAGAAGCTATTCGGGGAAGATCAACCCGAAGGGGAGGGCAAGACCGAGGCGGAAACTACCCCGGTGACCAGTGCGTTACGCGTAACGCTGGCCCCTACTCAGGATGCAAAGCCGGCGATTGGTGACACCTTGCGTGTCTCGGTCGCAGCGCCTGTAGCTGAGGTGGTCAAGCCGACCGTCCTGCCGGCGCCGCGTGAGCCGATGGCCAAGGCGCCGTTGATGCTGCCTGCAGCGACCGACAACCGAGCACTTCTGCCGGTTGCCTATCCGGTGCCGACATCGCCGCCGGTTCCTGCCCCGGGCGATGCCGTGCGTGACCTGGCCAAGGCCACCGCGCCGGCGCCTGCAGTTGAGGTGGTCGAGCCGACTTTCCTGTCGGCGCCGCGTGAGCCGGTGGCCAAGGCGCCATTGGTGCTTCCAGCAGCGATCGACAACCGGGCACCTCAGCGGGTTGCAGATCCGGTGCCGGCAACGCCGCCGGCTCCTGCCCTGGGCGATGCCATGCGTGACCTAGCCAAGGCCACCACGCCGGCGCCTGCAGCGGAGGCGGTCAAGGCGCCGTTGGTGCTGCCTGCAGCGATCGACAACCGGGAGCGTTTACCGGTTGCCGATCCGGTGCCGACAGCGCCGCCGGTTCCTGCCCTGGGCGATGCCGTGCGCGACCTGGCCAGGGCCAGCACTCCGGCGCCTGCAGTGGAAGTGGTCAAGTCGACCATCCTGCCGGCGCCGCGTGAGCCGCTGGCCAAGGCGCCGTTGGTGCTGCCTGCAGCGATCGACAACCGTGCAACTCAGCCGGTTGCCGATCCGGTGCCGGCAGCGCCGCCGGTACCTGCCCTGGGTGATGCCGTGCGCGACCGGGCCAGGGCCAGCACGCCGGCGTCTGCGGCGGAGGTGGTCAAGTCGACCATCCTGCCGGCACCGCGTGAGCCGCTGGCCAAGGCGCCGTTGGTGCTGCCTGCAGCGACCGACAACCATGCATTTTTGCCGGTTGCCGAGCCAATGCTGGTAGCGCCGCCGGTTCCTGCCCTGGGCGATGCCGTGCGTGACCTGGCCAAGGCCAGCACGCCGGCGCCTGCAGCGGAGGTGGTCAAGCCGACCGTCCTGCCGGCGCTGCGTGAGCCGATGGCTAAGGCGCCGTTGGTACTGCCTGCAGCGACCGACAACCGGGCATTTCTGCCGGTTGCAGATCCGGTGCCGGCCGCGCCGGCAGTCCCCGCCCTGGGCGATGCCGTGCGTGATCTGGCAAAGGCCAGTACGCCGGCACCTGCAGGGGAGGTGGTCAAGCTGACCATTCTGCCGGCGCCGCGCGAGCCGCTGGCCAAGGCGCCGTTCGTGCTGCCTGCAGCGATCGACAACCGGGAGCGTTTGCCGGTTGCCAATCCGGTGCCGGCGCCGCCGCCAGTCCCTGCCCTGGGCGATGCCGTGCGTGACCTGGCCAGGGCCAGCACGCCGGCGCCTGAAGGGGAGGTGGTCAAGCCGATCATCCTGCCAGCGCCGCGTGCGCCGATGACCAGCCCGGCACCTGGCGTCCTAGGCGACGTGGTGCGTGACATGGCCAAGGCCGTGCCGTCGGTGCCGCAATTTCCTGAGATGGCCAAGCCGGTCAAGGCAGCCGAGCCGCCGAAGGCGTCGGCGCCGAAGGTAGAGCAGTCTTTTACCTTCGCGCCGAATATTCCGATCGTCGTGCATGGCGATGTGAAGGACCCCGAGCAGTTGGTGCGCGAACTGGAGCCGCCGCTGCGCCGGCTGTGGGAAGCGTTCCAACGCGATGTGTCTGCGCGCATGTCCTCAAGTCAACTGTTCGATCAACCACACATCTAAGGGGGGCCAATGGCCTATATGGAGCAGCTGCAATCGGCCCTCACGGGGCTGGTTGCGGCCGGGGAGGTTGGGCGTAAGGATCTAGACGGGATGCTAGGACCGCTCAACGGCGCGATTGGCAGCATCACGGGCGCGGCTTCGGAGCTGGAAAACATACCGTTTGTGCCGCCGGAGGTCGGTGCAAAGCTGGGGCGGATGGTGCGCAGTATCAGTGTGGCGCAGTCCCGCGTGGGGCAAGTGGCGTCAACCTATGGTCGGGGCGTGGCGGCCGCTGGCCAGGTGCAGGAAAGGCTGGGCACGTTTAAACAGATGGCTAGCAAGGTCACGTCAGAGGCCGGCCGAGTGGCGGGAATGATCAGCCCTTCGCTATCCAACATCCTGCCATCGGGTGGCCTGGTGGCCTCGGCGACGCCGTCGGCCGAGGCGGTAGCGCCTTATCCGCATCTGCTGATCATTCAGCCGCATCACCCCAATGCCCAGCCGTATTACTTCAACCTGGACACGGCTGCCTTTGACGAGCTGCGCCGGCAAGCGTCGTTTCGCTGGGCTGGCCAGGAGCGGTTGCGCCGTAGCGTGGCGCAACAAGCCGTTGGCCTGGGTGAAGAAAAGATCACCCTTAAGGGGGCGATCTTTCCCGGGCACAAGGGTGGGATCAAACAGTTAAACATCCTGCGCAGCATCGGCCGCAACCTGCAGCCGTTGAATCTGGTCACGGGTTACGGCGAGGTCCTGGGCAATTGGTGCTTGGTCAATATCGAGGAAGAGCAGAGCCATTTGCTGGCGGGCGGCATTCCGCGCAAGCAAGGCTTTTCACTGGAGTTTGTGAGCTATGGCAACGATCTGCAGAACGTCTGACGGGGATCTGCTGGACGTGATCTGTCAGCACCATTACGGGCACCTCAACGGCACCGTCGAGGCCGTGCTCGATGCCAACCCGGATCTGGCCAGGGAGGCGCAGCCGTACCGCGCCGGCCTGCTGATCCGTTTGCCGGAGCTGTCGGCGCCGGCGGTCGAGCTGCTGCAGCTGTTCGGCTAATCGCGTTACGCGTAACGAAGCCCCGCCGAGTGCGGGGTTTCTCGTTTCTGGAGCAGGCATGAAACCTACCTATCGAATCATGGCCGACGGCACGGACATTACCGCGCTGATCAATGACCGCCTGTTGATGTTGCGGATATCGGATAAACCCGGGATGGAGTCGGACGAGTTCGAATTGCGCATTGATGACCGCGACCAAGCCGTTGCACTGCCCGCGCGCGGTGGGCGGATCGAGGTCTTGCTGGGTTATGAAGGGCAAGCGCTCACGCGCATGGGGGCTTATACGGTCGATGAGGTGCAGTTGACCGGGCCGCCCGACACATTGGTGATACGAGGCAAGGCCAGCGACATGCGCGGCAGCGGCAAGACCATTCGCAGCGGAAGCTGGGAGAACGTGCCGCTATCGCAAATCGTCGGTGATATCGCCAAGCGCAATGGCTGGGAGTCGGTGTGCCCTGTCACCGCCAAGGTCGAGCGGATCGATCAGCGCAACGAGTCGGATTACAACTTTGTCACGCGCCTGGCCAGGCAGTACGACAGCACCGCGAAGGTGGCCGATGGCAAGTTGTTGGTTATGCCTCGGCAGGCTGGGCAGAGCGTTACCGGCAAAGCGCTTGGGGTGGTCACCATCACAAAAACGGATGTAGCCCGCTATGAGTTCCGGCTGGGCGATCGCAGCACGCAAAAGGCTGTGAAGACCCAGCACCAGGACCAGAAAACCGGCGAACTGCAGGTGGTCGAGCTGGCCAACGGCGATTCGCCCGGCGGTTTGCCCCCAGTCCACACCGACCGCCATATCTACCCCAACAAGACCGCCGCCGAGCAGGCCGCCAAGGCCCGGTTGGCTGCGTTTAATCGCAGCACTGCAGCTGTTCGCCTGGAAATGGCAGGCCGTACCGATCTATTTGCCGAGCGCTTGATCAGTGCCCAGGGTTTCAAGCCTGGGCTTGATGGCGAGTACCTGGTGGACGGCGTTGAACAGGTGTTCACACAGTCCGGATGGAGCACCACGGTGGAATGCAACGGCGGTAAGAAGGGTAAGGCGAAGGCCGCCGGCAAGAAGAAGAAAGAAGAAAAGCCGCTCAGGGTCGAGCAGCTGTAACCCCCACGGCCGCGCACGGTCATCACTGGAGTAAACAATGGCTATCACCGTTCAACAACTGCAGAAAATCCTCCCGAACGCCGGCCCTAACGCCGGCGTTTTTGCACCTGTGCTCAATGCGGCCATGGTTAAGTTCGGCATCGTCACGCTAGCGCGGCAGGCGGCGTTTATCGCGCAAGTCGGCCACGAGTCCGGACAGTTCCGTTACGTACGTGAGCTGGGCAACAACGCCTACCTGGCCAAGTACGACACTGGCTCGCTGGCTGCGCGCCTGGGCAACACCCTCGAGGCCGACGGCGACGGCCAGAAATATCGCGGCCGGGGTCTGATCCAGATCACAGGCCACGACAACTACCAGCGCTGTGGCGAGGCCCTGGGCCTGGATCTGCTGAGCCAGCCCGAGTTGCTTGAGTTGCCGCAACACGCGGCCACCTCAGCGGCCTGGTTCTGGAAGCAAGCGGGTTTAAACCCCCTGGCAGATCGCGGCGAGTTCAACGCCATCACTCGCAAGATCAATGGTGGCCTCAATGGCCTGGCCGACCGCCTGGCGCTGTGGGCAAAGGCGCGCGAGGCCCTGGGCGTATGACCACCATCAATTGGCGCTTGGCAGCGCTGGTGTTGCTGCTGGGCTTGGCTGTTGGTGGTCGAGTGGCTTGGCTTTGGCAGGCGAACAGCTATGGCAAGGCGATGGCCGACAAGGCCGGTGACTATCAGAGCGAGCGCGAGGCCGCCGCCAGTGCGGCGATTGAGTGGCAGGCGGCTGAACAATCCAGGCGTCGAGCTCTGGAGGATCGCCTACGGGCAGATGACGAAACCCACTACAAGGAATTACGCGATGCCCAACAGACTCAGGGTCGCTTGCGTGACCGTCTCGCTACTGCTGATCTCCGGTTGTCAGTCCTACTCGACACCAGCGCCGAGGGTAGTGGCTGTGGGGTGTCAACCGCCGCCGGTGGCTCCGGCGTGGTTCATGGAGGCGCGCGAGCCCAACTTGACCCGGCGCATGCTCAACGAATTATCGGCATCACCGATGCCGGCGACCAAGGATTGATCGCTCTGGCAGCCTGTCAGGCCTATGTCAAAGCCGTGACAGCAACAAAGTGAAAAAGAGCGACCGGGAAGGATGCGTCAACATCCACCCCGGTCGCCGTCCCTGCAGATGGTCCCTGCAAGTCCAGCCGAGGCTCTTGCTCCGTGCACAAAGCGCGGCGAGCCTAGCACCTGTTTATATATACAGTAAAGGTCTTGCTAATTATGTCTACTCCTATCGTTCCTTGGATGGGCGGCAAACGCCGCCTGGCCGATCGCCTCATTCCTCTCTTCCCACCCCACGAATGCTATGTCGAAGTCTTTGCCGGTGGTGCTGCGCTCTACTTTATGAAGCCTATGCCATCGCCGGTCGAAGTCCTCAACGACATCAACGGCGACTTGGTCACGCTTTATCGGGTCGTGCAGAACCACCTCGAAGAGTTCGTGCGCCAGTTCAAATGGGCGCTTAGCTCGCGCCAGGTGTTCGAGTGGCAGAAGATGACCCGCCCTGAAACCCTCACCGACATCCAACGCGCCGCGCGATTCTTCTACCTGCAGCACCATGCATTCGCTGGCAAGGTGACCGGGCAAACGTTCGGTACCGCCACCACTGGCCCGGCCATCAACCTGCTGCGGATAGAGGAAAACCTTTCTGCGGCCTGGCAGCGCTTGTCCGGTACCTACGTCGAAAACCTATCCTGGCTTGATTGTGCTGAACGCTACGACCGTCCCCATACCTTCCACTACATGGACCCGCCGTACTGGCAGACCGCGGGCTATGGGGTGGATTTTCCATTCGAGAACTACGAGCACATGGCTGACTTTATGCGCCGCTGCAAGGGTAAGGTGATGGTCAGCATCAACGACCATGCGGATATCCGCCGAGTATTCGAGGACTTTCACTTCGAAACCTTGGACATCCGTTACACCACATCTAACCAGCGACAGGGCAAAGCGGAGGTTAGTGGCGAGCTGGTGATCATGAATTGGGAGCCAGCAGGCCTCGGGGGACTGTTTTAACTACCAAGGTGTGAATCCTGGACAGCCTGCTCCCCAGAGTTGCAACAGCTCGGTGAGTTTGATAAGGAGCTCAACTATTGATGTCAAAAGAAGAACTATATTCATTTTTCAATCTCGCAAAGAAATATGCCGTGCCGAGTTGCGCGGTGTTCGTGGGTGTGGAGTGGTGCTGTGTTTAAGTTAGGGGTTTCATGGAATGCGCGTCAAGCTTTTAGTTGAGGTTTTAGTGAAAGACAATGCATTTTGTGTTTGTGTTGGGAGGGCTGGCGTCGCTACAACTATTGTTGTTGGCGGGGTGCTGTCTAAAACTTCATATGAAACAATAGGTTGGCGGTTCTGGTTATGAGTCGATACTTGGCTGGTGCCGGCGGGGCTCGAATGGTTATTATCGTTACGCGTAACGCTTCAAAAAATGCGTAGGTAAACCTGCATAATTATTATCGTTACGCGTAACGCTTCAAAAAATGCGCAGGTAAACCTGCATAGTTATTATCGTTACGCATAACGCTTTGCAAAATGCGCAGGTAAATCGACATGGTTATTATCGTTGCGCGTAACGCTTTGGAAAACGCGCAGGTAAACCGACATAGTTATTATCGTTGCGCGTAACGCTTTGGAAAGCGTGCAGGTAAACCGACATAGTTATTATCGTTACGCGTAACGCTTCGGAACGTGCGCAGGTAAACCGACATGGCAATTATCGTTACGCGTAACGCTTCGGAAAATGCGCAGGTAAACCGACATGGTTATTATCGTTGCGCGTAATGCTTCGGAAAATGCGCAGGTATACCGACATGGTTATTATCGTTACGCGTAACGCTGCGGAAAATGCGCAGGTAAACCGACATGGCAATTATCGTTACGCGTAACGCTTCGGAAAATGCGCAGGTAAACCGACATGGTTATTATCGTTGCGCGTAACGCTTTGGAAAATGCGCAGGTATACCGACATGGTTATTATCGTTACGCGTAACGCTGCGGAAAATGCGCAGGTAAACCGACATAGTTATTATCGTTGCGCGTAACGCTTCGAAAAATGCGCAGGTAAACCGACATGGCAATTATCGTTACGCGTAACGCTTCGGAAAATGCGCAGGTAAACCGACATGGTTATTATCGTTGCGCGTAACGCTTTGGAAAATGCGCAGGTATACCGATATGGTTATGATCGTTGCGCGTAACGCTGCGGAAAATGCGCAGGTAAACCGACATGGTTATTATCGTTGCGCGTAACGCTTCGGAAAATGCGCAGGTAAACCGATATGGTTATTGTCGTTACGAGTAACGCTTCTGGCACGTGTGGGTATAGCTGGATAGCACCTAATATTGAACGGGACGTATGAGATTCACGCCCTGGTTTCGGACGTTTCCGATTGCACGGTCAATCTTGAACCATTCAAAAAAATCTGTGGGTTCGCCTTGAAGCCGTACCATCTGCTCGGCACGTTCGTTTGGAGTTTCCGCGTCTAACCATTCCCGAGCCATTTCCGGCGAGAGCGTCACCGGGCGCCTATCGTGGATGTCTGCCATACCCCCCGCGCTATCGGCGGTAATGATCACGAACCCAACTCGCTCGCCCGGTGGGTGCTCGGCATTGGGATACTGACCAATTGAGGCGCAAAGAATCGGCGACCTGTCCTTCCGACGGATGAGATACGGCTGCTTTTTTGGGCCGCCTTCGTCAACCCATTCGAACCAGTTATTGATTGCAACGATCTTGCTTAAAAAATGCTACAAAGTGACAGATTGGATAGCTGATGAGCCAGCATAGGCGGGGCTGTGGGCCGTTACGTTGTAATCCATCATCGAACCGATTTTCGAGCGCTGACCAGCTGCTTTCGACCCAAAGCCGTCACTCGAGAATGCCCAAGACATGAATGCATTCATACACTCATGTCGTTCAGGCCCCTCTCAGATCATTGTTTGACCAAGTCCCCCGGTTTCCATGCCTTGTCGAAGAACGCCTTGGTCGGGCCGTACAGGCGCAGGATCACGAAGAAGCCTTTGCCTGGCAGGGTACGAATCCAGTTCTTGCCTTGACCCGGTGACTCGGGCCCGAAGTGCACGTCAATCGAACCGTCGGCATTCACCAAAGGTTTATCCATGGTGTTCAACGACGGGAACGGCTGGCCGTTGTCCACGCCAGACGCCGTGATCGAGTCATACACCGTCACCGACCAGAACAACGCCGCCGGGATGCCTTTGGGCAGGTTCAACGTGTAGGCGTTGCTGCCCGAGAGGAACTCGCCCTTGGCGTCGACGAAGGTGGCTGGGTACTTGGCGCCGACGTTCTCCATGTTTACCGCCATGCCCGGGCTGGCCGAGTAGGCATTGGTGAAGAAGCCGGTGCGCGGATCGATGTAGTTGAAGGTGTCGGCGGTGAACGTGGCATTGCCCGGGAAGACGTTCAGCCACTTGCGGTCCGGATACCAGGTGCCATTGGAGACGATGGTTTGTGGTGTGTAGGAAGTGGCGTGACCCATTTTACTCGCGGTTTTCGCGGCTTTGTCGAGTAGGTCGCGGGTCGCTGCGTCCGGCTGGAACGGCTTGCCCTTGATGATGCCCAGGGCAGCAAGCATGCCGCGCATTTCCAGGTCCTGCGGATCGACATATTCATGGTCAATGAACCGCGAAAGCATGTCGAACGCGCTGCCATCGGTGGGGTAGAGCATGTTGATCGGCGTTTTCGAGGCGTTCGGGAACTCCATCTTCCTGGCTGTGGCTTCTTTACCCAGTGGATAGATGCGCGTCTGTTCCATGAGCGTGACCGGTGCTTCCAGCTGTTTCGGGTCCTTGAAGAAACCGCGCCAGAACACAAACACGTTGTAGGTACGTGAGCGGTAAGTCAGGTAACCAGGAGGTACTTGCCCCTGGTAATCCGGTGGCAGCACCAGGTACTTGGCACCCTTGCCTTTGTCCGGGCCAGGCAGGCCGACATCGCCGCACCACTGGCGACCGTCGATCTGGCCTTCGGAGCAGATCGGGCGTTGGAAGAAATCGTCGAGAATGCCCTGCATTCCCGGCGGCACTTCAATCACCATCGGGCCGTCCTGCTTCAGGTCCAGATAGCCCATGGCATAGATCACGTCGGAGTTCGGCGTGGTCACCAGGGTCTTGGCGTTGAGTCGGTCTTTCCAGATCGGCAGTACGTTGTAGCCGGCACCGAAGGTTTTCTCCGAGCTTTCTTTCATGGCGTACATGTTCAGTGCCGGCAGAGCCCAGATGTAGGACTGCACGCCACGCTGAAATAACAGCTCGTTCTTGAGCTGGGCCACGCCTTCAAGGGTTGGATAACCGCCAGCGAAGGGCAGATCCGCCAGTTGTTCATAGTGCGTGGCCGCCTGGGCGCCGAGGCTGACCGAAATCGCCAATGCCAGTGTGGTCAGTGTTTTGCTGGCTGCTTTCATCTTCGAAGTCCTTTTCAATTGGCTTTCACCACCGCCGGTGGCGTCCAGCTACCGTCGAGGGCGTCGGCCTGCGGCCAGTAGGCGCGAATGTACAGCGAGAAATCGGCATCTTTAGGCGCAGGCAGCCAGTTGCTTTCCTTGTCCTTGCCCGGTGATTGGCTTTGCACGTAGACGGTCAGCGAGCCATCAGGATTGGTTTGCAGGGATTTGTTCTTGGTGCCGATGGAGTAACGCTTGAGCTCGTTGGGCGAGAAGAAGTGCTGTTCGTTGTACAGCGTCAGCGACCAGAAGCCCTTGACCGGAGGCAGCTTGCCTTTGGCGAACGTCACGCTGTAGCCGTGCTGACCGTTGAGGCGCTGGCCGTTTTCGTCCAGGTCCTGATAGAAGTATTTGGTTTCTTTCTGCTGGTTCACGAATATGTTTGAGCGTGCCACGGCGGTACGGCTGAAATAGTCGGTGCCGAACGCCGCACCGTTGCTCACGGTGCTCCAGTGATTCGGTAATTGCAGGCCATAGTTACGGAACTGCAACAGCGGGTCGATCACTTCGCTGTCGGCCTTTTTCGCCTCGTCGATCATCGCGGCACGGAGCTGCGGGTCGGCCTTGGCGATGGCAGCCAGGGCGGCCATTTGCGCATAACGGGCTTCTTCGCCCGGCAATGGTTTGGCGTCCTTGAGCAGGGCCGGCAGTTCATCGAAGAACTTTTCCGGGATCACCCACTTGGTTTCTGCTTTGCCATCCGAAGCCTGGGCCGGGAATTTCGGTAGTTTGGCCCAGTCGCGCTGTTTGACCTTGCCGTCATATTGGGACAATGGGTACATGTCGATACCGGCCAGGGCCGGTTGCACGGCCTGGCGATCGGCGGCCGTGTCGTCCTGGAATACCCGAGGAATGACGAAACCGGTATTGGTACGTGCACGGAACACTTTGGTGATACCAGCGGGCACCTTGCCGTTCCAGTCCGGGCCGACCAGCAGGTAGAAACCCGGTTGGGTGTTATACATTTTGCCCAGCTCGGCGAAGCTGTCGGAGCGCAGGTCGACCACCTGATACACCCAGAAGCGGCTGCCGAAGTCCGGCACTTGCAGCACCACTGGCTCAAGGTCCAGGGCGATGCTGCCAGCGCCGTAGACGACATCCTGGTTCGGACAGGCTACCAGCCGTTCGGCCGGGTCAATGTAGTCGCTGAGCATCGACAGCCGATTGATGGGGGCCACCGGAACGATGCCCCCCATCAAACCGGGTTCGGGCAGGTCCTTGAAGGCCTGGCGACGATTGAAAATATTGGCCATCGGCCAACCCCAGAAATACGCTTCGCGCGCCATCATTCGCACATAGGGTTCGGTAACCTTGGTACCGACGACAGGCCCCGCGACAGTCGCTTGAACCGCAGGGCTCTGGGCGGCGAGCGCTGAAGTTGCGACGAGCGTACTGACCAACGTGAGTGCAAAGAGGGTGCGGCGATGGGGCAATCGATTCATACAGCATCCTTTCTAGATGGCATTCACCTGAGTAGGTGAGTCGGCTGACAAGATAGACCATCTTCTTCGTTTAATCATGATTCTCTGGGACGGCTCGTATTGGCTGAAAGATGCCTGTCACTAAGTTTTATATTCAGCATCGTTAGGGTTCCCCGAGGCCACCGAAAAATCGTAGTCGGATCCACCTCGGTCTTGGATGCACCCTAAGCATTCACATCGTGTCATTCCGGTGTCATCAGTACCGCAAGCGTTATTTTGATGAACTCTTCATTCCGGTTGATCGTGTCCAGGGCGCCACGCACATTGTCCGCGACGTCTGCGGAGCCGCGCTGCTCGACCCAGTTCGAAAGCTCCATGATGGCGGCTTCAAGGGCGAGTTGGTTCTCATTGAGCTTATAGAGCAGGGAAGGGAGCAGGTCAGTGTTCAGCATCGCGAATCCTCCGTGGAACTTTCAGCGTAGCAGCAGGAGATTTTGAAGGTATGGAAGGCCACTTTCGGGTCAGCAGGGCGCGGGCAATGCTCAAAAAACCGTTCCGCAACCGAAAACGTAGCCCCCGAAAACCGTGGGCGGTAGACCTTTAAAAATCAGTAGCTTGCGGAACGCTATGCGTGCTAACCTATTGAAATACAGGGCTTTATAGATGGATTGCAAATCCACCTACGCCGGTTCGATTCCGACCTCGGCCTCCACTATAAATAGCCCTGTAGATCAACGATCTACAGGGCTTTTTTATTTAAGCTGGTGCGCAATGTTTTGTCCTGGAATTGCCTTGGATGAACTTGCTTCGCAGGGTAGGGGTGTATATATTTCCTCCCCTGTCGCACTAGTAGCAAAAACGACTGGTTGGCTTTAAGTCGTGATTGACCACTACACCGCGCTACCGCCCGAATGGCGAAACTGGTAGACGCATGGGACTTAAAATCCCCCGCTCGTAAGGGCGTGCCGGTTCGATTCCGGCTTCGGGCACCATATATATCAAGGGCTTGCGTGATTTTTCACGCAGGCCCTTGTTCGTTTCTGGTCCGCAAATTCAAAGACCGCTCCGCAACTCACTTTGTTGGAGTGACCTTTTTACCTATCCGTTTGCGGATGACCGCTCTCTGCTTGTCGTGATCGGATGAATCCAAAGCCCCTACCTGACGTTTGAATCGAGGCATCGCCATTGGGTGAGGCGTTTTATTACCACAAATTTACCTACAGTCAGGGCGATCTCACAGAGGGTCTGACGTTGATCGTGAATCGCTCGGCATGACAAAAATAGGTCCCGGCAGTTCAGGGCCTGTTCATTACTATTTGTAAAAGGCCACGGCCCGACGTGGCCCCTGGTTTTGACTTACTTACCGGAAGTTAGCGTGGCATAGCTGGTGATCAGGTTCCGGTAATCCGGGATGTGGTTGGAGAAAAGCGTACCCAAGCCTTCGATGTCGTTGCGCCAGTCGCGGTGCAGCTCACAGGCCAAGCCAAACCAGGTCATCAGTTGTGCGCCGCTTTGGGACATACGATCCCAGGCTGAGTCACGGGTCAGGGCGTTGAAGGTCCCGGAAGCGTCGGTGACCACAAACACCTCGAAGCCTTCGGCCAGGGCCGACAGCGCCGGGAAGGCCACGCACACTTCAGTGACGACGCCAGCGATGATCAACTGCTTCTTGCCGGTGGCCTTGACCGCCTTGACGAAGTCCTCGTTGTCCCAGGCGTTGATCTGTCCCGGGCGGGCAATGTATGGCGCGTCGGGGAACTGAGCCTTGAGTTCGGGCACCAGCGGGCCATTGGGGCCGGTTTCGAAACTGGTGGTGAGGATGGTCGGCAGCTTGAAGTATTTGGCCAAGTCACCGACGGCCAGCACGTTGTTCTTGAATTTGTCCGGGTCGATATCCCGTACCAGCGATAGTAGACCGGTCTGATGATCTACCAGCAGAACTGCAGCGTTGTTCTTGTCCAAGCGGACGTAGGGCTTGCTCATGGTCTAACTCCTTGCAGTGGTAAGCCGGTGCTGGGGCACCAGGGATGAGGGATTAGCGTTCGGAATCCAGTTTTTCGTGCTCGTTGGCCACTTGCTGCGCCTTGAGGTAACACTTGATCAGCAATTGATAGGGCGCGAACACTGCACTGTGGGCTTAGGTGGCTGCACTGAGGCTCGGGATAGCCATGCATTCACTGGTGCGGGGGCCGGCGATGATCAATTGTTCTTGCCGGTGGCCTTGATCGCCTCGACGAAGTCGGAGTTGTCCCAGGCATTGATTTCACCTTTACGAGCGATATAGCGGGTATGCGGCGCAGCTTCGTGAGTTTCCATCAGGTTATTGAGAGTAGTTCTTGTGGCGCGAGCCAGCCTGTCTGCCTGAGTGATTAGGGCATCTGTATAGAAATGTCCTGCCAACAACATTTGTGGTGATGGCAAGTAGATCTCAGGCGCTAGTTCTTTAAGAATCTAATCAATCGCAGCATTCAATCCAATAGGAATCGGACTAAAAATCGGTGCAATGACGTTGGTCGGATTGAGTCTCGACCGTGCCATTGCTCTAAACGATGCTAGACGGTTTGCGTGGGAAAACAGGTGCTTATGGAGAAAACACGTTTTGAAATAATTGGTAGTTGGTGACAATCAATGTTGGATAAGTCTAGAAGGGGCTAGGTGATTTTCAATGGTGGATTACGAGTCATTCGAGGGGTGTTTCGATTCCCGCTGCGACCGTGCCCACGGCTTTGATTTTTTAGTCCCAATCCTATTTGATTCTTTTTTTGCGCTGATAAGCTTTTTTCCTGAAACCGAATCAGGAAAGCTACTGTCATGATCCTACACACCGTCGTGCCCGACGAGTTCAAGGCGTTAGGCGTTATTACGTTGACCGCTGTCACTGCCTGCGCGCACCGGCTTGCCGATGCACTAAATTACATGGGGGTTACCCCGCGAGCCAACCTATCGTCCTTAAGCATGGTGGAAGACTACCTGATCGAGAATCCGGTAGACGTCATCGTATGTGAAATTCACCCCGAGTGTGATGCAGGCTTGATGTTGCCAAGCCTTCTCAAGCGACTCCATGAAGGCGGTAGCCTGACGCAGATCCCCAGCATCTTTTGGACCGGGGAAATCACGATGAGAGCACCGGCACGGGTAGTCGATGGAAAACGTTTGTTTAATCAGCAAGTGCCTAGCCATCAGTTCTGGGTCAAGTGCATGGGCGGCGTGACAGTTAGCGCACTAGAGTCCCATGCTCGACTGGCACGGGCAGCGGAAATCCACGTGGAAATCCTGCGTGAAGGTGGGGCTCTGGGCCTAGGCGATGCCTTGCGGGCGGTGGTACTCACTCGCGTAAAGTCCGATCCTAAACAACACATGGAAACCTTCACCTCTCTGGCCGAAGATGAAGTGATCAATGCGCTCACTACAGGGGAGGGGCTGCGTTTCGTGTTCCAGCCGCAATTCGAACTGTTGAGCCGGCGTGTCGTGGGGGCTGAGGCGTTAGTGCGGTGGAGGCATCCGCACTTCGGCGAAATTCCGCCTTCAGTACTGATGCCACTGGTTAATCGGTTGGGCCTGGACCTGTTGTTGTTCAGTCTGGTTGAGATGTGGACGCTCAGGGTGATGCTTGCACTCAAGCGTGAAAATATTTGGATTCCTATCGCCGTGAATGCGTCAGCAAAGACTATTTGTACACCGCAGTTCGCTGATCGGCTGGCGGCACGCATGCATCAGGCCGACTTGCCGACCCGACTGTTGAAAATCGAACTCACCGAGGATGTGCCAGAGCCGGATGAGCTCTATCTTTCCGCCTCGTTGACGGCCATACGGGCCAAGGGGTTTCAGGTGTCGCTGGACGACTTCGGAACTGGGGCGGCCACGATGAATCTGTTGGCGAACTTGTCGTTCGATGAGATGAAAATCGATGGTTCGTTTGTTCGTGATGTCGGGAGGCATTCGTCGTCGCGCAAGGTCATCGGCGGTATAGCCAATTGGGCAGAGCTGCTTAATTTGAGTCTGGTGGCCGAGGGAATCGAGGATGAGTCGACGATTCCGCTGTTACACCGTTTGGGGTGTCGGATAGGGCAGGGTTACGCTTTGGCACGGCCGATGGAGATCGATGCTTTTTTGAACTTCATTACTCAAAAGGAAATGAGTCAACAACGCTAACCAGCTTTGTTGAACGTGCGGTTTGTCTGAGAATTAAAGTTCGAGTCTGCTCCTGTTAATGCTGCGTTTTTAGGAGTTTTCCGATGTTAACTTGAATGCGGTTGAACTAATTTAAGATTGTCGATGTTTTCAGGTTGTTTACTACCTTAGCCAATTTGTTAGTCGGTTGAGGAGTCGGTGTGCCTGGGCTGTTAGAATACTCCGAAATGCCCGAGAGCCTAATCGGTTGTCCATGGATGTGAGATTGTGCATTTGGTGGTTTTTCTGTCTCGCTTTTAGTGTTCAATTGCTCAGTTGTCCGGGCGCAGTTTTTGTTGTAGGTCTCATCTGACGTGACGACAACTTACTGGTGGTGAGAGGTTTGTGCTTCTCATATTTTTGTTCGTTATACAAAGTGCCTGTACTCTATGAAATGCTTGCAAATTGCTTTGCTGGATGATCATGCAATCGTGCGACATGGTTTGGTGAGTCGACTGGTGCAGGAGTCCGACTTTGAGGTGGTTGGCGTTTATGCCCGCTCCCGTGACCTGATGGCAGGTCTCGCGGCAGTTCCGGCAGAGGTATTGTTACTGGATTTCGTTCTCGGTCCTCATGAGCAGGACGGCGTCATGCTGATTCGTGCTTTGCGGGTGAAGTTTCCGAAATGCCGCATCCTAGTGTTTTCAACTCATTATGATGCGGCCACGGTGATACTTGCGTTGCGCGTTGGTGCTCGCGGATTTATCAGTAAGGCTGAGGATATGAACCAACTGATCAGCGCCGTCCGGCTTGTAGCCTCAGGAGGGATATACCTGACCCCCGACATGGCGTACCGCGTCGCGGAGGCTACTGCGACCAATAATGACGGTGAGGAGCAAAGCCGAGGAGATGCGTTGCGCTTTGTCAGCCTGTCTGCCCGTGAGCAGGAGGTGATTCGCTGTTATCTCGCGGGCATGAGCATCACCGATATCGCTGAAAAATTCAGGCGCAGTATCAAGACGATTAGCTCACAGAAATCCTCGGCTTTCCGTAAGCTGGGCGTAGTGTCGAACAATGAGCTGTTCAGGATCAGGCATATTATTGAAGGGGGTGGGGACCGCACAGAACCAATCGACTAGGCCTTCTTTGAAAAAGGAATGCTAGGATGTGTCATTAGCCGTTGATGCATACACTCATCTGTATGGCACACGGTTTACTGTTCTATCCTATTATTCCAACAGCGCTGGATGCGCTGAGCTGAGTGGGTTAAATCACGATGAAACCTATACGTATTGCGTTGTTGGATGATCATGCTGTCGTTCGGCACGGACTTGTCAATACTCTGGCGGCCGAGGCGGACTTTGAGGTGGTTGGCATTTATGAGAAAAGTCGCGATCTTATCGCCGGCCTTGCCACAGTCCTTGCGGACTTGTTACTTCTTGATTTTTCCTTGAGTCCCGATGAGTTGGACGGTGTGGCGCTGATTCGAGCCTTGCGGGTCAAGTTTCCTAGCTGCCACATCCTCGTACTTTCCGCTCACTACGACCCGGCGACTGTGGGCTTGGCCATGCGGGTCGGTGCCCGAGGCTTTGTCGGCAAGGGTGAGGACATGGCTCAATTGGTCAAGGCGATCCGCAAAGTGGTGTCGGGTGCAGTCTACCTGAGCAACTCAATGACCTATCGCCTAGCAGAAACGGTCACCAGCGATACTCGCAACGATGCAAGCGAAGCGCCAGATGCGCTAGTCCAGGCAGAGTTGACCAGCCGAGAACAGGAAGTCATTCGATGTTATCTGGCGGGCATGACCGTGAGTGAGATTGCCGATAAGTTCAATCGTAGTATCAAGACCATCAGCACCCAGAAAACCTCGGCGTTTCGCAAGCTTGGGGTCACGTCAAATAATGAGCTGTTCAAGCTCAATAAGATCATCAGTCCACCATGAGGCAATGCCTGCTTAGGATCCTGCTGCTGTTTTGGCTGGGGGGCGGAGCTTCGCTCATCCAGGCCGCGCCGGTTGAACTGAGTGCTGAAGAGCGACAGTGGGTCGCGCTGCACCCGACGTTACGGGTAGGGGTAGTCGAGGACCTGATTCCTTTCGAATACATGAAAGACGGGGAGTTACACGGGCGATCAAAACAGTATCTGCAATTTCTAACGGCGGCCACGGGGCTTCAATTCACGTATGTGCCGGGTAAAACCAGGGCGATACGCGAGCAAATGCTGGTGGATGGCCAAGTAGACATACTGTCCTCCTACTTGCGCTTCCGGTCAGAGCGGGTGAATACAGTACTTAAGGCACTGGTCTATCACACTACCGCTCCCATCATCGTGACGCGTGTTGATCGCCCGGATGTTTTCGATATAGATCAACTGCAGGGCAGGACTGTGATGATTCCTGATGTCGACTACTACGAGCAGATGTTCAGGGGGCGCTCGCTCCAAGCTACCTTGATCAGAAGTAAGTCGGCCGTGGATATGCTGAACAGGGTCGTGGAGGGCAGCGCTGATGCGGTGGTCGCCACGGAAACCTTCCTGATGCCGTACTTGTACCGACGGTTCAAGGGGGTTCTGGAGACTTCGGGCGTGGTCGGGAGCCAGATGTTGGACGTGAGCATGGCTGCCCGAACAGACCAGGCAGTATTGATATCTATTCTCGAAAAAGTCCTGGGGTCGATTACTACCGAACAGCGCCAGGTCATCTATGAGCAGTGGTATCAGGAGCTGGATGTGGACGCGCCCACACTGACGAGTATTGTCAGTCATTATCTGCACGCGTTGATCCTGGCTCTCGTGGCATTAGCCAGCTTGTGCCTAATGGTCTATCGCGGCCACCGCCAGCGACAGATTGCGGTGCGTAACGAGCAGGAAAAAACTATGTTCCTGACAGTTATGAGTCATGAAATTCGTTCGCCGATGAATGCGGTGCTGGCGGCTATTGAGTTGTTATGGCACACCCGCCTCAATGAGCAGCAACGCCACCTCGCTCACCTGGCCAATAGCGGTGCCAGCGCGTTGGTACGCCTGCTTGATGATGGGCTGCACACGCCTGATCCGAACATCCGGCCGTTATGCCTCGCCATTGAGCCAACCGACGTCACGGTGCTGGTGGAAGGAGTCGTGGGCCTGCATCGCTTGCGTGCCCGGGAAAAGCGTCTGAGCCTGAACCCGAGAGTCCAGGCGAAGATGCCCCTGTTGTTGCTCGACAGTTCACGTCTGACGCAGATTCTTCATAACCTGCTTTCCAATGCCATCAAGTTCACTGATTCCGGTGATGTCGATATCAGCGTACACCTGGCTGCCTTGCAGGATGATGCCCTGCAGTTGCAGGTTGAGGTCTGTGATACTGGGATCGGTGTTAGCAAAGCGGAAACGGCAACTTTGTTCCGACCCTATGCCCAGGCCAGCCATTCCAGTAATCATGCAGGGGGGACGGGGCTCGGCCTGGTGATCTGCCAGCAAATGGTTCGTTTGATGGGGGGTGAGTTGATGTTCAGCAGTGAGTTGGGGGTTGGCACCACGGTAACCATCTGCTTACCCGCGACGCTTGCTCCTGAGTCTCCGTTCATGTCGGCTATAGAGCCGCTCCCATCCCAGCTGGCCGATACCGGCTTACAGATATTGGTCGTGGAAGACACGCTGGCCAACCAAGAAGTATTGCGAGCGCAGATCAGCGGTTTTGGCTGTCGGCCTGTGTTAGCTGCCGATGCCGCCCAGGCCACAGCTTTGTTTGAGCAAAGTGCTTACAATCTTATTCTGATGGACTGCGACCTCCCGGATCAAGATGGCTACAGCCTGGTCCAGGGTTTGCGGGTTTTTGAATTGCAGTTGGGCCGCACACGTTGTCCGATCATTGCCATCTCAGCCTTGACTGGCGACCAGCACCTTCAGCGCTGTCTCGATGCCGGGATGGATGCAGTGCTGAGCAAGCCCATTCGCCTTGGGCATCTGGCTGAGGTCATTGAGCGCTGGTGTAGCGTCAAGCTGGCGGCTCCGAGCGCGAGCTTGATGGCTCCCGAACTGGACCAAGTTTCGATTAATCGGGAAATGGCCGGCGATCTGGGGAGCCTGATCAAGGCCTTGGCGCTGTGTGATCGTCCTACTGCGCTGCACGCTACCCACCGCTTGCATGGTGCAGCATTGATCATGGAATGGTTAGTCCTGGGGGCGGCAGCAGAGCGTATGGAATTGCTGCTGCGCAGGGAAGAGGGCTGGGATAGTCCTGCCTACGCGCAAGCACTAGAGGCACTGGTTCAGCAGTGGCAAGCACTGAGCGGCGATAGGCTGCTCGATGTGCTGCCGGTGGTCCGCGCACATCGGATGGCACCACTGTGAGGGGGATGTGGCCGCGCGTGTTGCTCACGTTGGTTCTGCTGGGGCATCTGGCTGGAGTGGGCGCAGATACTGGCCCAGTGCCGATGATATTGACGCAGCAGGAGCGGGACTGGATCAAGGCCAACCCGGTACTGCGTGTCGGGGTCTTCGAGGACCTGCTGCCTTTTGAATATATCAGCAGTGATCAACTGCGAGGCCTGTCTGCCAAGTACCTGCAACTGATCACGCTGCGCACGGGCCTGCATTTCAAGTCGGTGGCTACCACCACCCGTAGCGCTCGCAAAGCCATGCTAATCAGCGGTGAAGTCGACATTTTGCCCACCCGACGCAGGTCTGATGACCCTGTCGAGGATCGTGGGATGCTCTACACCCAGCCTTACAACACCAGTTCAACCATTCTTGTCAGCCGCTTTGACGACCACCCTTTCGCTGAACTGGAAGATCTTGCCGGTAAACGGTTGGTGATGCTGAGCCGTGAAGTTTACGCCCCGTTCCTGAGCAAAAAGGTTCCAGGCATCACGATCATCTCCGCCCAGAACGCCGTGGACATGATGATGATGGTCAAGGATGGCCGCGCCGATGCGGCCATTGCTTCGGAGTGGATGCTCATCCCGTATTTGTCTCGCCAATACCAGGGCGTGTTGCAGATTTCCGGCGTGGTGCCGCAGTTGCATACCGGAGTGAGCATGGCGGTGCGTGACTCCGACGTGATCCTGCTATCCATTCTGGAGAAGGCACTGGCCTCGGTCACAGGGGATGAGCGCAAGGCGATCTATGACGCTTGGTTTGCCGACATGAACCTGGACATACCTACCATCAAGGCCATTGCTGAACACTTCCAAGAAGAGTTGTGGCTATTACTCGCCGTGGTAGCGTTGCTCGTGACGCTGGTTTGGCAAAGTTGGATCCAGCGCCGTCGTGCTCTGCATCGCGAGCAGGAGAAAGCGATGTTCCTGGCCGTCATGAGTCACGAAATTCGCTCGCCCATGAATGCGGTGCTGGCGGCTGTAGAATTGCTGCAGCACACTCTCCTCGACGAACAGCAGCTTCATTTCACCAACCTTGCAAATAGCGGTGCCAATACCTTGCTGCGCTTAGTGGATGATGTGCTGGACATCTCCAAGATTGAGGCTGGACAGTTCAAGCTTAACCCGGGGCCGGTTGACGTCTGGCAATTGACCCAGCAAGTGATGGATGAACACCAAGTTTATGCCGAGCAAAAGGGTCTGTTGCTGACATTAGCGGGTGAGCGATTTAATACCCCCTTGTCGCTGGACGAAGCGCGAGTGGCACAGATCTTGTGCAACCTGATTTCCAATGCCATCAAATTTACCGTAAACGGCCAGGTTGAGGTGCAGTTACAGATGCTTGAGGGGGGCATGGGTGACTTCAGCCACTTGCGAATCAGGGTCATTGACAGCGGTGTTGGTTTGTCCAGGCAGGCACAGCTTTCGTTGTTCCGGCCTTATGCTCGGTCCACGCACTCTTACAATCGCACGGGCGGGACCGGTCTGGGCTTGGTGATGTGTCGGCGGTTAGTGAAACTGATGCGCGGCAAGCTAAGGCTCACTAGCACGCTTGGCGTTGGTACCCGGGTGGACGTGACGTTGCCCGTCAAGTGGGTCCCGCGCCGGGATTCGCTTTCGCGAGATGAAATGACGGTAGTCGCAACAACAGACATTGCAGCGCTCGGCAATGGGTTGCAGGTGCTGGTGGTGGAAGGCTCGTCGGACAACCAGCAAGTGTTAGTGGAACAACTCCATTACCTCGGCTGTGAGGTTTTGCTTGCGGCTGATACCACCCAGGGACTGGCTTGTTTCGGCGCGCATCGGGTCGCTATGGTGTTGATCAATTGTGACTTGCCAGAAGCTGATGACTACACTCTGGCTGGGGCCTTTCGTGATCTAGAGCACGAACAGCAACGAGCGTATTGCCCGATTGTTGGCATGTCGGCGCTCACTGACAACGACCACCTCGAGCGTTGTTTTGATGTTGGAATAGATGGCTTGCTGGCTCTCCCCGTCAGTCAGGGCAAATTGCAGCAAATGATTGAGCTCTGGTGCGACGTTTCCTTGGCGCCCGAAGTGCAACCACAGTCCGAGCAGAATCATGAAGGGGAGAAGGAGCATGCTGAGCTTCGCAAAACTCTCAGTAGTCTGATTGAGGCTATCGCCCTGCGTGATCGCAGTTGGGTGTTGCAGGTGCTGCCTCAGTTACGCGGTGTGGCGCTGGCTGTGGGGTGGGCGGATATCACGACCCCAGCCGGAGAAATCGAGCGGCTACTGCGTGGTGACGCGAACTGGCCCGCTACGGCTATCGCGGATCACCTTTGCATTCTGCTCAAGCAGTGGGCTGACCTTCTCTGCGATGTCCAGACAAGCTGATTTATTGATACGCCCAGAAAATGCGCCATCGGCAATTGAACAAAACTATTTTCTCTCGCTGAGTTGAGTTTTTAGGAGTGATCCTATTGATTTGGTGTGGAGTTGTTTGTCATCTCGGTAATTGTACTAAGCAGTGGGTTTATAAGTTTTTTGATGTTGATTAGTTATGGGGTTTTAGCGGTTATTCGATTTTTCGGAGTACTCCTATATTGCGTTTGTCGTGTGTTCCTTACACTTCATCTCGCACCAACACAGGAGCGCTTCCGCGGAAGGAGGCCTCCGAACTTAATATAAGTATTCTGACTCCGGAGTTTCTTCATGAATTACAAAGCCCGCGCCCTTGCTGTACTGGTCGCTGCAACCGCCACCTCTGCCGCTACCGCGGCGGACGGCACCATCAACTTTAACGGCTTTCTGATGGCCGAGACCTGCACCGTTGCTGTGAACAACGGCCAGGCAAGCGGAACGACCGTCACGCTGCCAACACTGTCTACGTCGGTGCTGTCTGCAGCTGGCCTAGTTGCGGGTCAGACCTTCTTCAACATTCAGCTGAGCAAGTGCTCCGCCTCACTCAAAACCGCAGCAGCTTACTTTGAAGGTGGTGGCACCGTAGATTCAAATACCGGTAATCTGAGGAACTCTGGTGGAGCCACCAAAGTTCAGCTGCAACTGGTCGATGCAACCAACGGCAAGGTAATCAAAGCCGGCGATACTGGCCAGGTCGCTACCACCAGCCGTATTGATATCGACGGTAAGACTTTCACTGCAGAACTACCATATGCCGTTCAGTATTTCGCTGAAGCCGCTACGGGTCCGGGTACAGTTGTCAGCTCCGTGACTTACTCTATTAATTATCAGTAAGTCGCAAGTTATCGGTGTGCGCCCTGTTCCAACTAGAACGGGGCGAGCATCCAGGCGGCAATGGGATGACGTAATGCTTTGTACACTTCCATTCAAACAACTTCTTTTGGCAAGCTTTACCGCGCTGATGTGTTTTCAGGCATCTGCTGGTGTAGTGATCACGGGAACCCGGGTGGTCTACGAAGCGGATCAGAAGGAAATCTCGGTTAAGCTCAACAATAACGGAACACAGCCTGCGCTGACGCAGTCGTGGATCGATACCGGTAGCGTGGAGTCGACACCCACCAGCTCCAAGGCGCCGTTCTTGCTCTCGCCCCCCGTGGCACGTATTGATCCGGCCAAGGGGCAAACCCTTCGGGTGATGTTCACGGGTGCTCCTTTGATCCAGGACAAGGAGTCGGTGTTCTGGCTCAACGTGCTGGAGATTCCTCCTAAGCCCCAAGGCGCGGGGGATGTCAATACGCTGCAGATGGCGTTTCGCTCGCGGATCAAGCTGTTCTATCGCCCAACAGGATTAGTGGGTACCGCCAGTGAAGCAATGGAACAGGTGCAGTGGCAGTTGGTTTCTGCCAGTAATGGCCAAGGCTTGGCCCTGCAAGCGTTCAATCCGTCGGCGTTTCACGTATCGCTGATTGAGTTGGATGTGGTGGTCGGCGCCCAGCGTGCGCCTAGCGAGGACGGGATGATTGCCCCGGGTGAAACCCGACAATTTTTGCTGCCAACGCTTAAGGCCCGGCCGACCGGTCCTGCCCAGGTCGAGTTCAGCGCCATCAATGATTACGGTGCACTGATTCCGATCCGCAAAACACTCAAGCCCTGATTAATCCCTGACGATTTTACGCGCGAGTTATTTATGCAGACCTCTTCCCGCTCCAGGTTGTTACTGGGGGCGCAGCCCCGCTTCGCCTTGAATCCGCTGACTATCTTGATTTTAAAGGTGCTGGCAATTGCTCCAGGCGCATGTGGTGTGTCCGGTGCGCTTGCGCAAGAGGTGCAGTTCAACGAGGCGTTCCTGCCTGAAGACTCGCGTAGCATTGATCTTGGTGCCTATCAGAGCGGCAACCCGGTGATGCCGGGACGGTATCGCGCAGACGTGATACTCAATGGTCAGATGAACAGTAGCCACGATGTTCGCATCGAGGCGCAAGCCGATGGTAGTAACCCCGTCGTTTGCATGAGTCGTGGAATACTGGAGCGTCAGGGCGTAGAGATGTCCAGCTTGTCGGCTGAGGCTAGCCAGCTCCTCGACAGCGAGGATTGCGCGGCATTGGGGATTTTGATTGCGGGTGCCACCGCGAGCTTTTCGCCCGAGAACCAGGCCCTCGACCTTAGCATTCCTCAAGTGGCGCTCAAGCGTAATGCACGGGGCTATGTCAGCCCGGAGTTGTGGGATCGCGGCGTGACGGCAGGCATGCTCAGCTACAACTTCAATGGCAATCGCAACCGTACCAGCACCGGCAACTTTGACTCGGCCTACTTGGGACTCAATGCCGGCCTTAACCTGGGTGACTGGCGCCTTCGCCATAACGCCTCGATGAGCTGGCAAACACTCCAGGGCAATCAGTATCATGCCTTGGACAGTTACGCCCAGCGCGATATCACCGCGCTGAAAAGCCAGTTGACGGTGGGGGAGTCGAACACTACGGGCGAGATATTTGACACCTTGTCGTATCGCGGCGTGCAATTGGCCAGCGACGATCGGATGCTGCCTGATTCGATGCGCGGTTATGCGCCGGTGATTCGCGGTATTGCCCGTACCAACGCGCGGGTTACCGTACGCCAGGCTGGCAACGTGCTGCTGGAAACCACTGTGGCTCCTGGTGCTTTTGTTATCGACGACTTGTATTCCACCGGCTACGGTGGCGACCTCAACGTGACGGTTGCCGAAGCGGACGGTACCGAACAGAGTTTTGTCGTGCCGTATGCTTCGGTCAGCCAATTACTGCGCCCCGGCACCTCACGTTTCAGCCTGACCGCCGGTGAAACCCGAAACAATTATGTCGACGATCAGGCTCGCCTGCTGCAAGGTACGCTGCAATATGGCCTGAACAACACCTTCACCGGTTTTGGTGGTGTGCAATCGAGTGACAACTACATGGCGGTACTCGCCGGCGTTGCCTTTGGCACGCCCATTGGCGCCATGGCTGCGGATGTGACTCACGCCCAAACTGATCTGGCGAGCGGAGCCGCCAAAGGGCAGAGCATGCGCCTGTCCTACAGCAAAAATATCCTCAGCACCGGCAGTAACTTCTCAGTCGCGGCTTACCGGTTCTCCACCGGTGATTACTTGGATTTCAGCAACGCCGTACAACTACTGGATGCAGAGAAAAACGGTTGGGACGCCAGCATGTTCGGGCGCCCGCGCAGCCGTTTGTCCGTGACGGCAGACCAGAGCCTGGGATCATGGGGCCAAGTAGCGATCAGCGGTTATGCGCAGAATTACTGGAACCTGCCGGGCAGCGACGTGCAGTACCAATTCAGTTATGGCAAGCAGTTCAATCGTGTGAGTTTCAGTTTGAATGCCAACCGTAGCCGCATCGGCTTGGGCGACATGGAAAACAGCCTACTGCTGACTATGAGCATGCCTCTGGAGTTTGGTGCTTCGAGGTTTGGTCCACAACTGACAGCTCAGGTTGGTCGAGACACCCGAGGCCACTTCAATGAGCAGGCGGGAATTAGTGGTTCAGCCGGAGAGGACCGTCAGTACGGTTACGGCGCGTCTTTCGCTCATGACAGCGCAAGCAACAGCAAAAGCTCCTCGCTCAACGGTCAATATACCGGAGCTCGTTCTATGCTTAGTGCCGCGCTGGGACGAGGAGATGGATATACCAGCATGTCACTGGGGGCCAGCGGGACAATGGTCGCGCATGCCGACGGCCTGACGATGACACCTTACCGTGGCGAGACCATGGCAATCGTCAGTGCGCCTGGCGCCGAGGGAGCTAAAGTGGCAGGGCATCCAGGACTCAAGCTCGATAGCAGCGGCAACGCCGTGGTGCCGTACCTGCGCCCTTATGAGTTGAATGAAGTGGCAATCGACCCGATTGGTAGTTCACTGGACGTTGAACTCAACGAAACCAGCCAACAGGTGGCCCCCCGTGCAGGTGCCGTGGTGCATCTCAAATACACGACCAACCTAGGCCGTGCCGTGCTGCTCAATGTGCGCCTGGACGATGGCAGCAGCTTGCCCTTTGGCGCAGGCGTGATGGATGGCGAAGGTGCCTCGGTGGGCATGGTCGGCCAGGGCGGACAACTTTATGCGCGCATCAAGCCTGAAACCCAACAGTTGTTGATCAATTGGGGCAGCAAGACCCATCAACGGTGCGCACTGATGATTCCTCCAGGGCCCGGCGAGGGGCAGCAATTGCAGCAAGTGGACGCCGTTTGTGCGGCCGGTAAACAGGTCGCTGATAGCGCCCGCTCCGAGAACACGCAGAAGGTATCATTATGAAACTTGGCTCTTTGATCAAATCAGTGTTGGCATCTACTGCACTCTGGACCTTGGCTGATATAGCAGTGGCGGCGCCGACCTGTAAATATCTCACCGGAGCAACTAACGGAACTGTGCCACTGCAGGTGTCAGCTATCACCGTCGGGCGTAATGTGGCGATAGGAAGTGAAGTTTATCGTCAGTCGTTTAAGATTGCTCCGAATAAAGCTCCTAAGGTGAGCTGTACTTATGATGCCTCGTTTCAAATAAAGGGCACATTTCAGGTAGGGTCTTTAGCTAAAAAGGCCAACTGGTCTGGAGGGAAGTATGCCAACCAAGTTTATGAAACAAACATAGATGGGCTGGGGGTTGCAATAGTTTCTAGGTATGGCGTTCTACCTGCGAGCTTTAGTGCGCGGATTGAAGAGGTTGCTGGTGATGGTAGTACTTGCCCGCGATCGGGAATCTGTAATTTTCATTACGATGGAATTAGCGGCGGAGTTAATGCTGGGTATATGAGCTATGATTTGGTCTTTATCAAGATCGGTGATGTTAAGCCAGGTCGTCTCCAAGGCGCAAGTATACCTACTATGATAATGTCAGTCCAATTCGATAATATCCCAATGCGCGGGCTCACGATCAATATGGAGGGAGGTATTGATATAGTGTCGCGTACTTGCAGTACACCAGATGTAGTGGTGCCAATGGGTACTCATTTGACAACGGTTTTCGCTAATCAAGGCAGTGCTTCCGACTGGAAGGATGTTCCAATTGCCTTGATTAACTGCCCAGCATTTCATGGAATGTATACTAGCAATGCTCCTGGTTGGATCTCGCAAGGCGGTCAGAACGCCGGCGGCAAGGGCGTTACAGGAACGGCGGATAAGAATGATCTAGCCTTTCGTATCGATCCAGTTCGAACAGTGATTAACACGAGTCGGGGCGCTGTACTGAGTCTCGACCCGAGCGTCGGGGGAGGGGCACCAGCGGCCAGCGGTGTGGGTGTACAGATTGCTACCAAAGATGGTGTCACCTTGCCTTTGAGAAGAGAGGTAAGTAGTGGAGTCTCTCTACAACCCAGGGAGGGAAGTTATACCATCTTGCTGCGTGCCCGGTACCTGCGTACCAGTACGCAGCAGGTGACGCCGGGCCCGGCCAATGCATCGGCGACGTTTACGATTATTTATCGGTGATTTTTTACTGGGGTAGCCGCCCATAATGATTCGTACTGCAAAACCTAAATTTGTGAAAGGTGTTCTTGAGCAAACTCACATTGGGGGGGGTGAATCCGTTGAAGGCGCCTCGATGTGCAGCGGACGTTGATCGAGGCCCGTTTCAGATATCCATGGAGGTCAACTCTGTGCATGTACTCAAAAGTGCAGTCGAAGCAGGTATTGGTTACGCGATCATGCCTTTGAATCTGGCCATGCGTGAAGTCGAAGAAGGGCGTCTGGTTGCCCACAGGATTTCCGCGGAAGGTTTGTCCAGAAACCTGGGAATCTGCAGTTCTGCCTCGATGCCCGCCAGCCACCTCAAAACGCTAATCTGTGAGTTGATCCGCGAAGTCGTTTGGATTATGTGCGAGAGCGATAAGTGGTCGGGGGGGCGTGTGCTCTGATCGGTAATTCGTTATTGATGCCAATTTAAGACCATCCTAATAACAATAAAGAAACACAAGATAAATACTTACAATCGCTTTTCCGTGATATGCCGAACCATGCCCTGCATTGACCTTGCCGAAAAGAACCTGTGGAGGATTATTCAGCAGCGGATTGTCAGCTACTTGGGCACCTACCTTGAACCGGTTCGAGCCCCCTATACCATTTCTAATCAGATGCTACTTCCAGCATTCGGCATCGCTGTTCATTTATGCCCAGTAGTCCTTTACTTGTAGCTCCCTGTACTGAATTTCAAGTCCTGGCCAACGTTGTTGGGGTTCAAAAAATGCAAACTATAAGAGTAGCTTTCCCATGACTGCCATTCCCTCGAACATCGAACAATCCTCGCGCCCCCTGACCCGGGATGACTGTAAGACCTTATCGCTATCTGCTCTGGGCGGAGCGTTGGAGTTTTACGACTTCATTATTTTTGTGTTTTTCGCCGCGGTAGTTGGAAAGTTGTTTTTTCCGCCTGATATACCGGAATGGCTGCGTCTGATGCAGACCTTCAGCATATTTGCTGCTGGTTATCTCGCGCGACCGTTGGGCGGTATCGTCATGGCGCACTTCGGCGATCTTTTGGGGCGCAAAAAGATGTTTACTTTGAGCATCTTCATGATGGCTGTACCGACATTGATCATGGGCTTATTGCCGACTTACGCGCAGATTGGCATTTGGGCGCCAATTTTGTTGCTGCTAATGCGGGTGATTCAAGGCGCGGCGATTGGTGGTGAAGTTCCGGGGGCTTGGGTGTTCGTGTCCGAACACGTGCCGCAACGACACACGGGTTTCGCCTGTGGCACGCTGACCAGTGGTCTGACCGCCGGGATCCTGCTCGGTTCACTGGTCGCCACGGTAATTCACAGCTTCTACACCCCAGCCGAAGTGTCCGATTACGCTTGGAGGATACCGTTCTTGCTTGGCGGTGTGTTCGGTTTGTTCGCGGTCTATCTACGCCGTTGGCTGCATGAAACCCCGGTGTTTGCCGAGTTGCAATTGCGCAAAGCCTTGGCCGAAGAAATGCCATTGCGTACGGTGCTGCGAGACCATCGCGGGGCGATTGCGATTTCGATGTTGCTGACCTGGCTACTCTCGGCCGGAGTTATTGTGGTTATTCTAATGACCCCGACCACGCTGCAAACTATTTACCTTTTCCCCGCGACCACTGCATTGCAAGCCAATAGCCTAGCGATTGTATTTCTCTGTCTCGGTTGTGTGGCCTCCGGCGCACTGGCGGACCGCTTCGGCGGAGGGAGGGTGTTTGTGTTCGGCAGCGCTGCGCTGCTGATCACTACTTGGACTTTCTACCACAGTCTCTTCGACCACCCCGACTGGTTGTTCCCGTTGTACGCACTGGCCGGTTTGTTCGTAGGCACTATTGGAGCGGTGCCGTTCGTAATGGTCAAAGCTTTTCCAGCGGCGGTCCGTTTTAGTGGTTTGTCGTTTTCCTATAACCTGGCCTATGCGATCTTTGGTGGACTTACCCCGATAGTTGTAACCCTACTGCTCAAGGCGAGCCCCATGGGGCCTGCGTACTATATGGCGATTATTTGCGGCATAGGCATCCTGGTAGGCAGTTATCTCTGGAGGAAAGGCCGTTGATGTGAGGGTAGGAAAACATACCTGCCGTAGGTGCACGGCCCTGCGAGCGCTATCTTTCCGAGGCCGGAAATCACCTCAATCTTGACTCGATTATAAGTAAGTTCAGTGGTGTCGATATAAAGACGCCGTGCGTGTCGTAACGATTTTTAAGGCTGGCTGATCTTTATGAGTAATCAGAAAACATAAAAATATAAAAATATAAAAATATAAAAATACTAACAGGAAGACCTTTCCATGCATAACAACTTGAAATCCATCATTCATGTACTCTGTTCGGGGACTGCGTTGGGCATTGCCGAATCCGCCACAGCTGCTCTTGTGGAAGACAGCAAAGCCAGTCTCGATATGCGCAATTTTTATATGAATCGCGACTTCCGGCAGAGCGGAGCGGTGCAAAATAAAGCAGAGGAGTGGGCCCAGGGATTCATCCTACGCTTCGAGTCCGGTTATACAGAGGGGCCGCTGGGCATGGGCGTTGATGCCATCGGCCAATTAGGTATCAAGCTGGACTCCAGTCCTGATCGAACCGGTACTGGTCTGCTCAAGAGTGGTAGCGAGGCGTCAGCAAACGCTAAAGATGAATACAGTGAGTCTGGCCTCACAGCAAAACTGCGCGCGTCCAAAAGCACCATCAAAATCGGCACCCTTCAACCAGTTCTGCCACCATTAATGCGTAACGACGGCCGTTTGTTGCCACAAACCTTTCGTGGAACATGGGTCAACAGCAACGAGATCGATAGCCTGAGTCTTGACCTGGGACGCATCGATCGAGTCAATCAACGCAACTCCTCAAATAATGAGGCGCTGACGGTATTCAATGGAGGCATGCGTAATATCGTGTTGAGCAACGCCAAAAAGAGCAGCGAGTTCCTGTTCGGCGGTGGTCGTTATCAGTGGAACTCGGCGTTGGCCACCAGTTACTATTACGGCGGCCTGGACAGCATCTACAAACAGCACCTGGTAAACATGGTGTACCAATTTCCACTGGGGAAGGGGCAGAGCCTCAAATCCGACCTGCGGTTGGCCCACTCCAGCGATGATGGTG
Source organism: Pseudomonas sp. Irchel 3H3 (assembly GCF_900187635.1). Classification (NCBI taxonomy): domain Bacteria; kingdom Pseudomonadati; phylum Pseudomonadota; class Gammaproteobacteria; order Pseudomonadales; family Pseudomonadaceae; genus Pseudomonas; species Pseudomonas sp. Irchel 3H3. The sequence continues at coordinate 72,049 of NZ_FYEC01000018.1, forward strand.
GTAGCAATGTGGACAACGATGCCGTTGGCGCGCTGTTCACTTATAAATTGGGCAGCCACAACGTCAGCGCTGGTTATCAGCATCTAAGCGGCAACACCGGCTTTGCCAGCGTAAACGGTGCAGATAATGTGCTGATTAATCTGGTGCAAATTAATGACTTCGGTAACGAGAATGAGCACTCCTGGCAAATACGTTATGACTACGACTTTTCAGCCTTGGGCGTGCCCGGCCTAAATCTGATGACCCGGTACCTGTCAGGTGACAACGTCGATCGTGGCCCGGGCTTGAGTGAGGGTAGAACCTGGGAGCGGAATACCGACCTGAGTTATGTCATTCAGAGCGGTCCGCTGAAGGACTTCGGGTTCAAATTTCGCAACGCCAGTACGCGCAGCAACTTCCTCAACGATATAGATGAGAGTCGCTTGATCCTCACCTATAGTTTAGCCCTTTGGTAAAACTGGTGATATTGACCTAGGAGGGTAATTGGCGGGTGCAATCATCAGTCAGCCTTAAACGGGCTGACTTTTTTATGATCTGCAGTCGCAGATTACTCAAAGGTGGGTACGGTGGATCGCTTACACTCTTCCGAGTTCCTGTTGCTCTTACACCGAGCTTAAGGTGGTGACACGGTAATCACCGTAAAGCCGGAGAATTCTCCAGGTGCAACGGTCCCTCGGCTACTGAGTGTCGAGGTGACATCAAGTGTGGTAGCTTGATCTTTTGTAGTCTGCACGTTGATCCCTGTAGTAGCGTCCTTGCCATTCACGGTAATCTTCGAGTACAGGCTGCCATCGCTTCTGAGTTGCACTCCCGAAGCATCTGTTCTAGATGTCGAAACGGTTACGCTAGTCGGACCCAGGCACTGCAAATAGAGCTGGGTCGAAGCCATCGCTCCGTCAACTTTATTATCGTATAGGCTTCTATGGTTGATAGTGATATCGCCTTTGATTTCGCATTGTAGCGCCGGCGCTTTTACTTTGGAGCATGGGCCCCAAGGATTAACAGCTGCGCCAAGGTTGGGCCCTGTGTGCGCGTAGGTAAAGGTGATGCAGAGGTTATTGTTGGCGTATTGTTTCGGGACCAGAATTGACCCGGTGAGGGGTATTTGGAATCCTTTAGTCTTGAGGTCAGACAATAGTTCGCCCATATTAGAGTTGCGGCGTGCGGGCACGTCCCATTTAAAGTAGGTTCCTGCCGTATTGATCACCAAACCCGGTCGGTTCGCAATCAAGCCGATAGCACACGCTGTGACTCGACTATCGTCCACCGTGCAGGGGCTCCAACTACTATTTGCATCCCAATTGCTGACCTCGAAGTAATAGCGTACACCCGCTGGCTCATAGTAGCTTTTCGTTGTGGTGATAGTCAGGGCTTGTGCCTGTGTCGCTGTAAAGCATAATGATATTGTTAAAAGCGCTCTGCGCAGCACAGTACAGTGAAACTTCGCCATGGTGTTTACTCGTAACTAAGTCCAAAGGTCAGGGAGGCTTCAAAATTGCCTAATCCCAGGGTGCGGTCGGCCAGCGTCCTGGGCTCCGCTTGAAGATATGCATTGAAGCTGAGCAAGTTGTTGCCACTGCTCAGTTCGCCCATGCGGTGAGTCTTGTTCAACGGCAGGGCCGCACCGCCTGTTGTCTCCAACCCAACCATCAGGCCTTGCACCGTGGTGCTTTGAAGCACCAGCAGGCCTGGTGCTTCGCTGCTTTCGTTACCGCTGAAGGTGATGCTGACCATGCGTTTGCCGACGTCCAGGTTGCAGTTTTTCAGGCGCAGCTTGATAGGGCGGCCTTTGGTTCTGCCGTTGAGGTAAAGGTCCTTGTCGATTACGCTTTTGAAGTCCAGTTTGATCAGCTCATCCTCCTCGGCAAGCACGCAAGGCTCGTTCACAAGGGTGCCGGAGAAGTACAGGTTGTCTGGTGCTGCTTGCAGCGCAGGAAACCAGAGGCCGGTGGCTAACCAGGCGCTCAGGGTCACGACCCACTTGCCCATAGATCCTCCTAGTAGAGTTCGGCCATCAGGAGCGCCGAAGCGGTAAAGTCGGTGCTGGGGAGCGCCGCACCGGTAAGCTTTACCGGTACAGCTTCCAGCTCCGGCGGTGTCGATGCGTTGACATCGATCTCTCGGGGTTGATTGGGTACCAATGGGGTACCCCCTAGCAGCACCCTGATACCCAGGTCGTTTACCGAAGTCTTGAGCGCGGCAGGGTCGAAATGGGCGTAGTTACCCTGAAGGGTCAAGCGCATGTGCCAGGTGACACCGGCGTCGGATGCACCAGGGCATTCGATCTGGTAGGGAATTGCCTGGCGGTAGCGCTCACCATCGATGCGGTTGATCGCGATATTGCGTTCGAAGCGCACGTCGATACGTCGACCCTTGTCGCTGACGGCGCAGCCGGGTGGTGCCTGCAGGTTGCCGGTGAACTGCAGGTTGTCTGCGCCAACGTATTGAAGGGGCAGGGCGGTGATCGCCATTGTTGCCATGGTGCTTTGCAGTATGTTCATCGATAATCCACCACCAGGGTTGCGCTGACCTTGAACGCACCGGCTTTGATTTCACTGTTTGCACGCTTGACCAGCACGGCTTGCAGCACCGGCTTTTTACGGGTATCGAAGTCCACCCAGGTGTTGACCGCAAGCCGGCCGCCGTCCTTTTTTAGGGCGATGCCGAGGTTGTCGTAACCCGGTACCATCAGCAGCGCTGGATCGAAAGCCGCGGTGCCGCGCACCTGCATCCGCAGTTCATTGGTCGCCGAGCGGCTGCAATTGAGTGCGTACTCCAAGGTGATGGTCTTGTAAGTGCCATCGATGCCTGCAGTCTGCACATCACCAAAGGGTGCGCTGATGGGCGCGTTTTTGTTGATCTCGCAAGGGATCGCCGCATAGACAACCCCTTTGATCGTTACCTGCTGCTCGGTAGCGAGGGTCATGGGTGCACAGCCAAGCAGCATGGCCAGCAGTAGGGGACGTACGACAGTCATTGCCGGGGCCTCAGTCATACGCCAGGTTCACATTGAGGCTGGCGCGAAAGGCGCCTGGGCGCAAAGGAGCTGCGGTGCGCTCAGGGCGGATGTAATAGGTCAGTTGGCTGTCACCGGGCGAAACGAACCAGCCCGGAGCGGTGCGGCCCAGGCGCACATCGTTGCCCTGGACATCGAGCAGACGCAGGCCGAAACCCTCGGCGCCGATCACTCTGATCAGCTCGGGCGTATTGGCATCGGCGACCGCCTTGAAGGCCAGTGCGGCCACCGGCTCGATGGCACTCCAGACCAGGGTGCCTTGCTGCTCATCCTGGCGGCCGCCGTTGCTGCGTACACAGCCTTGCAGCTTGATATGCAGGGCCACCGGCGCGCCCTGATCGCCAAGGCGCAACAGGCGGGCGGTGCTCAAATCGCTCAGCGACAAAGTCTGGTAGGCGGAGCTGGGGTCCAGGTAGCAGGCACTTTCAAGCAAGGTACCGGTGACCTGGATCTCGGCCGTCTGCGCAAGGTTGTCGGCGGCGTGAGTCAAGACACTGGTGCTGCAGAGCAAGGCAGCAAGACAGATACGGAGTCCAGGCTTCATGATTGGCCCTCACTGGAATAGGTCATTGAGTGTCAGCGCTTGTTGGTAACGGGACTGGCGGTGCAGTTGTCTGCAGCGCAGCTGAACTGCAGTTGCGGACGACCGCCGTAGTCATTGACGTAGGTCAGCACTGGCTTGTCGCCCAGCGCCTTGCTGCTTACACCCAGGTCGAGCTGGCCCTTGGGGGCGATCATCAGGGGTTTGAAGTCGGTTGCACTGACGGCCTTGAGGTTGGGCGTGGCATCGATCAGCGTGATGTAGTAGGGCGTCGGGTTGTTCACCAGATAGCGATCATTCTGGCGCGTCAGGGTCAGTTTTTCCTGCCAGGGGGCATCATTGGCACCGGCTCTCGGGGCGATCGCCGCAGGTCGATAGAACAGCTTTACCCGCGTCTGCAGGGCAATCTGCAGCGTGTTGGGTTGATCGCTGCGTGGCGGAATTTCGCGCATGTTGAAGTAGAACAACGACTCGCGGTCCTGGGGCAGCAACCCCAGTTCAGGCAGGCCCTGAATCTTCACCTGGCTGTTGGCCCCGGCTTCCAGACGTTGGATCGGTGGCACCACCACCATGGGGCTGGTGATCTTCTCGGCCTGCTCGTTCTCGATCCAGGCCTGGGCCAGATAGGGCAACTGGGTATTCTGGTTGCTGACGCTGAGGCTGACCGATTTCTCGCTGCCGGTAAAAATCACCCGGGTGCGGTCCAGCGAGACAGCGGCCAGGCTGGTTTGCGCAGCGCAAGTGCCGAACAGGGCGAGCAGGGTCAGGGTGTTGCGTTTGAAGCTGGTGTTCATAGAGGTACCTGTTGCAAAGAGATTAAACGGCGGAGTCGCCTGCGTCGCTGACGGGCTGGCACAGCAGCTCCAGTTGTCGTTCAGGCGATACCACCTGTTCGGGCAGGGTGAAATGGCAGCGCGCGCTACCGTCCCAATGCAGCGACATGGTTTCGCCCGGCTTCATGCCGCTCAAGTAAGTCGATCCTTCTTCGCCGACAATGCCGGTTTCCTGGCCGCGACTGTTCTGCGCGCTGGCACCAAAGGGGGGCGCGCCGCGGTTGGCCATGCGAATGATGACCATGTCCTTGTAGCCGGCGATCACATCAAAGCGGCGGTAGCCAATTGCGCCTTCGGTCAGGGTCGCCTGGGTGACTGACTGAGTGGCTTCGACGTCGTCGGCCAGATCGTCCAGCACGATGCTGGCCTGGTTGCGGTAGTAGCTGTTGACGTCTGTCACCACCGCCTTGCCGAAACGGTTGGTTCGGGTAGTCCCGCCGTTGCCGCGTACCGGTACATCGGCCACGCCCTGGGTATCTACCAGAAGACGGGTGCCGCCCATGATGTTGCTGCGGTGCAGGGCCGCACCCTGGCCCGTCAGAGTGGCACCACCTTGTAGGGACAGCCCGGCCGAGGTGTACTCACCGGCTTGGTGGCTGGCGCTGGCCACCACCTGGGCCTGATCGCCGTCATGGGACAGGAAGCCGCTGGCAATTTCGCCGCTGGAGGATTTGCCGGCGCTGAGCATGTAGTGGTTACGCTCATCGATACGGTCGTAGTAACTCAGGCTATGGGAGGTGTCGCCGCGGTTGACCGACGAGCTGTAGCTGAGCGAGCCGGTGCTGTCCCAGGGAATGCTGACCGACAGGTAGGCGCCGTCATCGGAGGTGCCGTTGCCCTTGTTCTGGTACGCGGTCAGCGACAGGCTGAGGTTCTTCAAGCCACCGACATCGAAATAGTGCGACAACGACAGGCTGTAGCGATCGCTCGCCTGGCTGTTCCAGTAAGTCTGGTGGTTGTAGTTGAAGTACATGCTGAGCGCCGAATCGCGAAACTGTTTGCTCACTGTCGCGGTGTATAGCTCCTTGCTCTGGTTTAACGACTGGCTGCCACGCCGGACTTCGATGAATTCGTTCATGCTCAGGTAGTTCTCCTCGGAGAACCGGTAGCCAGCGAAGGTGACCTGGCTGTCGTACTCATCGAAGCGCTTGGAATAGCTGGCACGGTACGACTTGCCGCTCAGGGTGTCGTGTTCCGGCAGTGTGGCCCGCGACTGGGTGACGTCGAACGACAGCGCACCGAACGCCATCAGGTCGCGGCCCACGCCCACGGCCAGGGAACCGTAATCCTTGGCACCGAGGCTGCCGCCATACAGCGACCAGCCGTTGCTCACACCCCAGGAAAACTCACCAGTGGCGAACTGTGGGCCATCGAGCTGATGTTCCCAGTCAGAGGGTTTTCCGGTGGCCAGCTTGTAGCGCACGGTGCCCGGACGGGTGAGGTAGGGGATGCTGGCGGTGTCCATCTGGAACTCCTGGACGCTGCCATCCTGCTCTTCGACGCGCACGTCAAGCTGGCCAGAGACCGCATCATTGAGGTCCTGGATCCGAAACGCCCCTGGCGGCACTTGGGTGTCGTAGAGCACCCGGCCTTGCTGGCGAATCACCACCCGCGCGTTGGTGCGGGCCACACCGCTGACTTCCGGGGCATACCCCCTGAGGTTGGGGGGTAGCATGTTGTCGTTGCTGCTCAGGTTGACGCCGGTGTAGCGGAAACTGCCGAACAGATTGGAGTCCAGGTAGTCTTCACCGACGATCAGGTTCGAACGCAGCGACGGCACGGCGCGCAACGCATAAAAACGGCTCCAGGCGAACTCGTTATGTGACGGCTGGTCGTCACTGCGTTGCATCTGGGTCTGCCAGTCGCCGCGCAAGCGCCAGGCGCCCAGGTTGATCCCGGTGGTTCCGTTGCCGCTGAGGTTGTCGCTGCGACCTTTACCGCGATTGCGCTCGGTGGTCTGGGCGTTGAAGTTGTAGTCAAACAGCACCCCGGAAATGCCCTCGTCCCAGCGTGAAGGCGGATCCCAGTTGAGCGCGGTGTATTCCAGTTGATCCTGGGGGATGCTCACGTACAGCGCCGAAGTGCCGAGGTTGCCACGCGCCTGCATGCCAGGAACGCTGGTGAGGTCCAGGCAGGTGCTATCGCGCCACCAGGTCAGGGACTTGAGGACGTGTTCTTTAAGACCCAGTTCATTGACCAGAGCCGGCGAAAGACAGGCGACGCTGCTTTTTGGGTCGTTTGGGGCCGGGAAATAGTCGACGGCAAACTCCGTCAACGTATCGCGGTTCACGTGCACCATCAGGCTGTATTGGCCGGGCATGATGAAGTTGGCCGAAGCAAACACCCCAAGATCAAGGTTCTCGCGATCCTTGAGGTCCAGTACATCGGTGTTGAATTGGAATTCTTCGGCTGCACTTGCCCACGTCGCGAAACAACACAACGCCGTGGTAGCCAGTACCTTACGGTGATCCACGTGACTTAATCCTTGAGCAAAACTGCACACCGGTGTCTGCAGTTCAGAAGTGCTGAATACTCAGCTTGATCGTGGCGTGATAGTCGCCGGCTTCCAATGCATGTCCGCTACCGACGAGCGTCAGCGAATAATTGAGCATTAAACTGTCGGTCGACAGTGTGTTGTGCTCAAGTGACATGCCAGGTGAAATTAACTTCCCTTGTTGATCTTTTATCTGCAATGCAATGCCTTTAGCGCCACCATCAATACCGAAGTGTTTACCATCAGGCGGGCCTTCGAATGCCAGTTTGAAACGTTGGGAAGGGTCGGAGTCGTTATGTTTTTCCGAGGTAATGCAATTGCTGATATAGATAGTCAAGGGTTGTTGGGATGAACTATCGCCGCTTAGCAACCCATTAAGTGCCAGGGGTTTGAACGCAATTGTCTGACTGTCATTACCCATACGGATGGTACAGGCGCTGTCGACAATGCTCCCGGCCAGTTGCACACGCCCTTTGAGCGCATCGGCAGTACAGACGGGCACGCCCAAGGGGTAGAGAGTCAGGAGCAGCAGTGCGGTTGAGCGAATCATCTAGACCTCCGCAGGCACCCCCGCAGTACACAGCCAGTGCGCACTGCGGGGTAGCTCAGTGACGAATTACGTTACTGATAGGCGAGGGTGAAGTTGGCGAAAGTTTCGAAGTCACCCGGAACGATTTCAGCGGGAGTCGCTGTGCCACCACCTTGCGCGGCAACCATATCGCCCTGCAGATAGGCTTTGAACTCCAGGTAGGTGTCGCCATTGGACAGCGTCTGCGCAGGCGAAGCATCGCCAAGCTTGATCAGATTACCAGTATGGTCGGCGATGGCCAGGCTGGCGCCTTGGGCACTACCTCTGAGCGCCAGCAGGTCTGGGTTGGTGGAAGGCGAACCGGTGAAAGTAGCAGTGGCGGACTTCAGCGCGCCCAACTCACAGCCGCGCAGTTCGATCTTGAAGGTTTTCGGGCTGGATTTGCCGCCGTTTTTCAGGGAGACGTTGGAAATTTCATCCATCGGGACGGTTTGGTAGGCCGACTCTTGAGCAATCGAGCACGGAGCATCGATAATTGCACCCTTGAAGGTAATGACACCGTGGCCTTGATCTTGGGCAAGACTGACCGCCGAAGTTGCTGCCAGGGTAACTGCCATAATCGCGCCAGCCAACGTACTAACTTTCATTTCATACTCCTAGATTGATATTGAAGTCCTTGAAAGGGACTCAATGGAACACTCTTTCTGCTCTGGTATCCGTGTACTGTTGAGCTGAAGAGATACTAGGCGTGAAGAGGGGAGAAGTGAGTAGGACGTTGCCGACGCGGGCCTAGGAAATTTCCTACAGGGCTTTACTTTCTGGTCAAGAGGTCAGTGCGTTGCGTTTGGCGAACTCGGCCAGATCAACCAGCGACGTGGCCCCCAACTTTTGTAGTAGTCGAGTCTTGTAGGTGCTCACAGTTTTATTACTGAGCAGGAGCTTTTCACCAATCTGTTTGTTGGAGTAACCCTGAGCCAGGTATTGCAATACCGTTACTTCCCGGTCGGTCAACGATCGAATCTGCTCAAGCTCGGTGAGTTGCTCTGAAGGGTTGACGCTGTCAAACGTCAGAGAGGGAAAGAAGGTATAGCCGGCATCCACTGCTTTGATCGCGGTTATCAGGCTGCCAAGGTCTTCTTCTTTATTGACGAAGCCACGGGCACCTAGCTGGATGCAGCGTCGACACACAGAGTCGGCGGGTTGGGAGGTCAGTATCAGTATCTCGCTGCGCACCTGCAGGGCTTTGATCCGGGAAATAACGGTAAAGCCGTCCAACTTGGGAATACCAATATCGAGGATCACCACTTGAGGGGTGAGTTCGCGTACCAGTTGAACAGCATCGACGCCATTGTCGGCCTCCCCCACCACGTGCATGCCGTGCTTCTCCAGCAGAACCCGGACGGCAAGTCGAATGACCGGATGATCGTCAACTATCAGAACGCTATGCATAGTGCGAATTTACCTTGAGAACGCGCTTTTTACGGAACGGTACAGCTTGGGCAGTGAAAGGTTAACACCATTACCCGTGTAGGAAAGAGCTGTACTTGATACCGGGTTACCTTAGGAAAATTCCTAGGATGCGCAGGAAATATCCCATGGATGTATCGGAAGCGCGCCTTGCACACTGTCTCTCCTTCAATTGCGTGCGTGTAGACCTGCAATGCAAGATTTGACTGTTCTGGTTCTGGAGGATGAACCCTTCCAGCGCCTCGTCACCGTGACGGCTCTGGAAAAAGTGCTGCCAGGCCCCATTCTGCAAGCGGCGAACGGCCACGAAGCGGTTGTTGTGCTGTCGGCCTGCAAGGCGGTGGACATTGTCCTCTGTGACCTGAAAATGACCGGTATGGATGGCTTGGCGTTTCTTCGCCATGCCAGTAGCAGTGGCAAAATCGGGGCGGTGGTGTTGTGCAGCGAACTGGACCCGGTTTTGCGTCAGGCCACGGTCGCGATGATTCATTGCCTGGGCTTGACCTTTCTCGGCGATCTGGGCAAACCGTTCAAGCTGGAGGGGTTCAGCCATTTGGTCAATCGCTACCGGGAGCTCTGTAGTGCTGGCCCGCAACTATTGTCGCCTGCAGAGCTACCCACCCTGAGCGATGTGCAGCGGGGTCTGGATAATGGCGAATTCGAGGCCTATTACCAACCCAAGGTCACCCTGGAAGGGCAACTGCTGGTCGGCGCAGAAGTGCTGGCGCGGTGGACACATCCGCAATGGGGTGTGCTGTCGCCCGCGCATTTTTTACCAATAATGGAAGAGTACAACTTGATCAACCGATTGTTCTGGCAGTTATTCGAGCAAGGCCTGGCCCTGCAACAAAGGCTGGGTGCGCAAGAACGGGTGATCAATCTGGCGTTCAACCTGCATCCGGCACAGCTGGCTTGCGCAGCACTGACCGAGCGCATCACCATGCTGCTCAAGCGCTCGCAGGTGCCCGCGAGCAGCGTGATGTTCGAAATCACCGAGTCCGGCCTGATCAGTGCGCCGGCCAGCAGCCTGGAAAACCTGGTGCGGTTGCGTATGCTCGGCTGTGGACTGGCCATGGATGATTTTGGCGCCGGCTATTCTTCGCTGGATCGACTCAGCGAACTGCCATTCACTCAGATCAAGCTTGACCGGGCGTTCGTGCGCAAGATGCAAAACCAACCCAAAAGCGCCGCGATCATCAGTTGTTCGGTGGCGTTGGCCCAGGCGTTAGGCATTTCGCTGGTTATCGAAGGTGTCGAGACTGACGAGCAACAGGCTCGCCTGATTGAGTTAGGCGGCACCCTTGCCCAGGGGTTTCTGTTTGCCCGCCCATTGCCGGAAAGTCATTTTATCGACTTCTGCTCGCAGCAGGCGGATTGGCACAGGTGCTGAAGATTTAGCGACGGTAACCCCTTTGAACTATTATTGCGCCGACCATCACGGCGATCCCAAGGCACTATCGGTTTTTTATCTCGCATGTATCTACGCACTTTTTGCCTATCCCTCGGCCTGCTCTTGAGCAGCACCCCGATGCTGGCTGCATCCTTGCCACTGGCTCCACAAGTGCTGTCCAGCCAGCTGCGTATCGACCGCCAGGATATGCCGATCTCCACTGAAGACTGGCATTGGCTGCGACATAAGGCCGAGCTAAGGGTTGGCATTTCGCCCAGCGAGTCAGCACCGTTTTCGGTCAATGCTCAAGACCACCAGTACGAGGGCATCAGCGCCGATACTACAGCCCTGGTTGCGCAGTTGTTGGGTTTGCAGGTGAAGATCGTTCCGTTCGCCAGCGATAGCGATGCCGAGAAGGCAGTGCAAGACGGCGGCGTCGACGTAATCAGCCGCCACGGCAGTCTTGAGCCGCGCCAGGATCTAATGTTCAGCGTGCCCTACGCACGGGACCGTCTGGCCCTGTTCAAGCGCAGTGTCGAAGCACGACATTCGCCCGTGGACCTTGCAGGCTTACGCGTGGCGGTTAGCGAAGAGCACAGCGATGAGTTGAAACAGCGTTTCCCACGGGCCGACTTGCGGGTCTATGCCGACCATGACAAGGCAATTGCTGCTGCCGCCTTTGGTCAAGCCGATGTTTATCTGGATGATCTGTACAGCGCCTATTACCGCATCAATCGCGCCTACTACGGCTATCTGCAATTTGAGCGTTTCAGCGACCTGGACGTAGGCGGCTACAGTTATGCCTTGCAATTGGACAACACGCGTCTGCTGCGGCTAATCAACGTCGCCATCAAGGCTATTGGTGAAGATCAGCTACGTAATCTGGCCAAGCGTTGGGTTGGCAACAGTTTCATTCCCAGTGAAGACCCCCTCGAGCTCACGACAGAGCAGCTACGCTGGATTCAGCGGCACCCCGTTGCACGATTGGTGATCAATGACGACTTGGCCCCAGGTGCGTACTTCGATTCGAGCGGGGTTTTTTCAGGTGGCATCGCCGACATACTCGAAGTCGTGACCCTGAGTACCGGGCTGCATTTTCAGGTGGTTTCACGCAGTGGTGGTTTCCCACAGATTATCGAAGCGCTGCGCCTGGGGGAGGCTGACTTGGCCCTGATGACCCCAAGCCCCGAGCGTGAAGAGACCCTGCGCTTTTCCAGGCCGTTTCTTGCCAGTCCCTTTGTGCTACTCAGCAGTGTTGAGCAGCAAGGCAAGCTCGAGAGCCTGATTGAAAAGCGCGTGGCGATACCCACTGGGCACGTAGCCATCCAACAACTGCGCAAGCGTTACCCCGAAGCGGTAGTGGTAGAGGCCGGCGGCTCACTGGACACGATGAACCTGCTCTATCAAGGCAAGGTTGATGCAGCGGTAGTGTCGATGCCTGCGGCGCGCTATTACATTGAGCGTTTGTTTCGCGACAAGCTGGTCATCAACCAGGTGCTTGATGTAGGACCGGCGACGGTCAATTTTGCGATGCGCCGCGGGGATTTTGAGCTGCAATCGATCATCGACAAGGTCTTGCTGAGCGTTGGACCTGATGAGATGAATGCGATTGCCAATCGCTGGCGCTCGCCGCCGGGCATGAGCGGTCAGACCTGGGTCGATTACGAGCGAGTGATCCGTGAAATTGTCGCGGGGGGGGTGTTGCTCCTGTTCCTGTTGCTGGTCTGGGTGTTCTATTTGCGCCAGCAGATCAAGGCACGGCTCAAGGCCGAGCGCATGCTCAATGACCAACTGCAGTTTGTCGAGACGCTGACCGACTGCATGCCACCGCCGTTGTATGTGCGAGATATCAAGGGGCGCATGCTGTCGTGCAACCGCAGCTACCTTGACAGCGTCGGCCTGCGCGCCGACCAGGTGCTGAACAAAACTGTGCGTCAGTTACCTAGAGAGAACTTTGAGGGCCACCCGGACTTTCATCGGTACTACCTGCAGGCCATGCGCGACGGCCAGACCATCGAGTCAGTGCATGCCGTTGCGCTGCAGGGCAGGGACGTTTGGATCAATCACTGGGTGCAGCCGTTTCATGACTCCAAAGGGATGATCAAAGGGGTGATCTGCGGCTGGCTGGACATCACTGAACACCGTCAGTTGGTGGAGCAGTTGCAAGAAGCGAAGACCCGCGCGGACGACGCCAGCCGGGCCAAGACCAGTTTCCTGGCCACCATGAGTCACGAAATCCGCACACCGATGAACGCTGTGATCGGCATCCTCGAGCTTGCGCTCAAACGTGCCGAAAGCCAGCCGATCGACCGCGCCAGTATTGAAATCGCCCATACCTCGGCCAAGAGTCTTCTGGAGCTGATCGGCGATATCCTCGACATCGCCCGCATCGAGTCGGGACGTCTGAGCCTGTCGCCCAAGCGCGCCAATTTGCGCGAACTGGTCGAATCAGTGGCCAGGGTGTTCGAGGGGCTGGCCAGGCAAAAGCGCCTGAACCTGTTCCTCGACATCGATTCGAGCATCAACTGTGATGTATTGGTCGATGCCCTGCGGTTCAAGCAGATCCTGTCCAACCTGATCAGCAATGCCATCAAGTTCACAGAAGAAGGCTCGATCAAAATCAGTATTTCCGGGCTCCTGGACCCTGCCAGCCTGCTCAATGTCCATCTCAGTGTCGAAGACACCGGCGTTGGCATCAGCCCGGCCGACCAGCAGCGTTTGTTCACACCCTTCGTTCAGGCGCAACGTAATGTCCAACAGACCGAAGGTACTGGCCTGGGTCTGGTGATCTGTCGTTCGTTGTGCGAAATGATGGGGGGCAGGGTAGTGCTGACCAGCACCCTGGGACGCGGTACCCGGGTTGATATCGAAATGCGCCTGCAGGTCCTGGAATACATTGCTGTGCGCCAGGTACCTGCGCTGATCCAGGCAAGACCCCGGCACCGACTGCAAGTGCTGGTAGTGGATGATCACCGGATCAATCGACAGGTGTTGCACGAGCAATTGAGTTTCCTCGGGCATGACGTCTGCGAGGCAGAAAATGGCCAGATGGCCTATGAGCGCTGGAACGAGCAGCTCTTCGATATCATTATTACCGACTGCCATATGCCGGTGATGACTGGAGTCGACCTCGCTCGGGCGATACGTCAGGCTGAACAGGAGCGTGGCGGGGAAGCTTCGGTGATCATCGGACTGACCGCCGACGCCCAGCCAGAAGAGATCGAGTTTTGCATCCAGGCCGGGATGAACGAGTGCCTGATCAAGCCGCTCGGCCTGGATGAATTGGATGCGCGCCTGCTGGCTTTTGGGCCAGAGGCGGAATTTGCCCCGGTACCGCTTGAGCATCGCCTGCCAGAGCAATTGATAGCACCACCGGAGCACACAAGACTGCTCGATCTGGGGCCGTTGGAGAAGTTGATCAGCAGTGAGCCAGTGAAGTTCCGGCAGATCCTCGACGAACTGATCCACAACAATCGCAAAGACTGCCAGACCTTGAATATGTTGCTTGAGGAGCGCGATGTCGACGAACTGAGTGAGCGTGCACATCGCATCAAAGGTGCTGCGCGGGTGGTTAAGGGTGAGCTATTGGTCGAGTGCTGTCAGCGCCTGGAGGCCGTGTGCGGGGACCCGCAGGCGACGTTTGGACAGCTGGAGGAAGCCGTGGGCAAGATCGAAGCTGCAATTGGAGAGCTGGAGCAGGCATTGCTATCGTTCCAGAAATCTTGACCCCCGCTGCGACGAACCATTGCCGGTCAGTTGCGCACAACTTCATGAACGACAAGTGCCACGTTGCCAGGCCCATAGGGCCTGATTCAGGCTTTATCGCACGGGATTGCCTAGTGATTCATGTCATTGTCGGTTTCGACCACGGTGAGGTTGGCCTCGGTCACATTGGCTCACCCCAACCAATATGAATTGTTCCTCGTTTCTTAGAGCCCGAATGGCCGTTACTGCAGGGTTGCTTTCACTCTGTCTATGAGCACGGCGAGCGTCAGCTTGATGAATTCTTCATTCCGCTCGATCGTGTCCAGGTCGCCGTGAGCGTTGTCAGCGACGTCGGCTGACCCGTGAACTCCACCCAGTTCGATAGCTCCATGATAGCGGCTTCCAAGGCGGGCTGGTTTTCGTTGATCTTGAACAGTAAGGAAGGGAGCAGATCTGAATTTGTCATCGCGAATCCTCCGTGGAGTTTTCAGCGTAGCAGGGCGGCTGGGGGGATTGTTCGTTCGGCAGGACGCCAGAAGATGGGTTGTGCGGTGTAAATTTCGCACCGCAACTCGTTTGCATCCCGTGAGTTTAAAGGGCTGCAAGGCTTACGTTATACCCGTGTTGCGTTGCAGGTAATGGCTTATCTATTTGATTTTAAAGTGAAAACTATTGGACTTAAAATCCCCCGCTCGTAAGGGCGTGCCGGTTCGATTCCGGCTTCGGCACCATATATATCAAGGGCTTGCGTGATTTTATCGCGCAGGCCCTTGTTCGTTTCTGGTTGAGAAAAAAGCTCATTAAAACTTTTTAATGCCTTCTGCGACCGTCCAGTCCTGGCTGACCAAGTAAATCTGAAACGACTTCCAAAGGGCTCTTTGAGGGTAATGCTGATCAGTTAAGCGACGCAGTTCATTGTGGGAGCGGGCGCCCGCTTGCGGCTTGCTCGCGATGGACTTGAAAGCGCCGCGTATTTATCTACTTACGCGTTATCGTTCACGTCCATCGCGAGCAAGCTCGCTCCCACATAGGGTCTGCAAGCGAGGTGTTCTGGAATTCCTTGATCAGCGATGTGTGCAACCGTAGGTAGCATCCAGAAAATACAAATGCGAATACGTATCAAGATACGACAATGAGGTATACCATACGCCGCGATTTGTTGGCATGTATGCCCTCCCATTTGGCTATTTTCTCAAGGTTTACTAGATGCGTCGTACTCTGGTGTCCATCTGCGTGCTTCAGGCATTCTCCGTGTCCTCCTGGGCAGAAGAAGCCACAACTGAAAAAGCCAGTCTGGAGTTGCAAGCGACTGACATCGTTGGCACAGCAGATTTTGAAACCGCCCTTGGGCCAGTTGACGGTTATCGCGCGACGCGGTCGGCCAGCGCTACGCGCACCGACACTTCGATCCACGAAACGCCACAGTCCATCAGCGTGGTCACCAGGGATGTCGTCGAGGACATCAGTGCGACAAGGTTGCAGGACGCTCTCGATTACGCCGGTGGTGTGGGGCGGGCCAACAATTTCGGCGGACAGGGGCTGACTACCTTTACCGTGCGCGGCTTTACCACCGGGGAGTTCTATCGCAACGGGTTCCCGATCAACCGTGGTTATCCGAACATGCCCGATGCCAACATCATCGAGCGACTGGAAGTGCTGCGAGGGCCGGCGACCATGATCTATGGCCGAGGCGATCCAGGTGGCACCTTCAACGTCATCTCCAAGCAGCCCCTGGCCGTGCCCACTGTGACCCTGGGGAGCCAACTCGACGACCAGGGCATGCAGCGTGGCACGCTGGACGCCTCCGGCCCGTTGGACGAAGAGGGCCGCCTGGCCTATCGCCTGAACGTGGTGGGTGAGGGCGGTGATACCTTCCGCGATCATGTCGAAACCGAACGCTACGGCGTGACCCCGGTGCTGTCCTGGCAGGCCACCGACGAGACCAAGGTGATTTTCGAAGGTGATTTCATGCGCAACAATCACCCGCTCGACCGTGGCCTGACGCGCTATCCAAACCAGATCGGCACGGCCTCGCGCGACACCTTCTTCGGCGAAAAAGACGTTGGCAAACTGCACAACGACAACAACATGGCGCAGCTGCGGTTCGAGCATCTGCTGAGCGATAACTGGACGTTGGGCGGTGGATTCCAATGGCTCGACGGGACCCTGGCGGGGAATGCGGTCGAAGCCAACGGTGTGGCTTCGGACGGGCGCACCCTGGGCCGTAACTTCAATTACCGCAAGCTGGAGTGGACGGACAAGGACACCCAACTCAACCTCACCGGACATTTCACCGCAGGCGGTTTAGATCACACTCTGCTGACCGGCGTCGAGTACGAGGATTACGACTACCAGTCGATCATCCAGCGCTCCAGCGGAGACGCCAGTGCCTATCCGATCGATATCTTCAATCCGGTGTATGGCCAGCCGCGTCCCGCCTTGACCCGCACCCCGACCAACGACAAGGAAAACCTCAAGACCTACGCCGCGTTCATCCAGGATCAGGTGGCCGTGACCGAGCGCTTGCGCGTCCTGGCCGGAGCCCGTTTCGAACGCTTCGAGCATGCCTACCAAACCTTCGTGCCGGCCGGCAGAAGCTGGGAGGCCAGCGACAATGCCGTGACCCCGCGCGTTGGTGTGACCTATGACCTAACCGATACCGTGGCGATTTATGCCGACACGGCGCGCTCGTTCAAGCCCAATACCGGTGCCAGTCGCCAGGGCGGTGGTTTCGAACCGGAAAAGGGCAAGTCCTATGAGCTGGGTATTAAGTGGCAAGCGCTGGACAGTCAATTGAGTGTCGACGCGGCGATCTACCAGATCGAAAAGCGCAACGTACTCACCACCGATCCTGTGGACTCGACGTTCAGCGTGGCGGCAGGCGAGGTGCGCAGCCGTGGTTTGGACCTGAACATCGCCGGCAACCTGACCCCGCAATGGCGGGTGATCGGCGGCTACGCCTATGTCGATGCGCAAGTGACCAAGGACAACGTCATCGAATCCGGCACCCGGCTGATGAACATCCCGCAGAGCAGCTTCAGCCTGCTCAATGTCTACGAGTTCCAGGATGGCGCGCTCAAGGGTCTGGGGCTTGGCACCGGGCTCAAGTACGTCGATGAGCGCGCAGGGCAGACCGCCAACACAGCGTTTTCGATGGGTAGCTACACGGTGGTCGACCTGCTGAGCTACTACAAGGTGAACGACAGGGTCAGGCTCAATCTGGATGTGAAAAACCTGGCGGATGAAGATTATGAGGAGGGGGCGTTCGGCAACGTTTACGCTTATCCAGGGGCGCCGAGAACAGTGCAGGTCGGTATTTCCTACACGTTGTGATTCGATTGAATGGGCGATCTTGCGAATTGTGAAAGCTCAGCACGCAGCACGTCCTGCAGCTAATCGGGCAAAAGCCCCGCTGGCCCTGGCCTGGCGGGGCTTGTTCGTTCTCCTCAGTTCTCATTATTTTTAGTACATTGGCCAGCACATCTGAGTTCGACTCGATCCACGGTTGCCGGTCAGGATGGTCCTGAATCAGATCCGCAAGTTACCCGCCCTGATGAATTCGATGAGTGCTTTCAAGGCAGGTGGCATATGGCGTCGGCTGGAGTAATAAAGAATGAGAAAATGCGAGAAAATGGGCACGGATTTATTTTCAAGATCAGCAGAAAATGCAGAGTCAAATAAATCTGTCCCCTTTTGCTGCTAAAACCGGCCTTTGGCGCAATGTTGTGCCGTTACGCGATCACAGGAACCTGTAGCAGCTGCCGAGCCCGCGAGGCTGCGTTCGGCTGCGAAGCAGCCGCCAGGCCCTACGCCAACCCGGCGAGGACTCCGTCCTCGAACGCAGCCTCGCGAGCTCGGCAGCTGCTACAAGTACTACGCACATCGCGTAACGGTACGGTCACTTCGCCACCGCCGTCATCAGCAGCTTGCGAATCTCCCCGGTAATCGCACTTTTGGTGCCTTGCTCCAGTATCCCCACCCGGCGTACCGCCAAGTCGCCGGGCAGCGGCAGCACTCGCAGGCTGGGGTCCTTGTGCCAGTCGAAGTTTTTCAGCAAGGGCACGATTGCCACGCCGACTTGTTGGCGAACCAGGTCGGCGATGCCGATGATGGAGTTCAGTTCGAGAATTTCCAACGGCTCGACGGACTCACTCTTGATGATTGCCTGCACCTTGCGCCCGACTGCCGTGGACCTGTCGTAGCGAATAAACGGCTGGGTTCTCAGCAGTTCCACGGCGTCGTCAATGCCGGCGGTTTGCGTGGCATTGGCGAGCATGACGATCGGTTCGTTGTAGAGCAGGGTCCAGCTCAGTCCATCGAAGTTTTGCCGTGCGGTCTCGATCAACAGCGCGGCGTCGAGCTTGGCGGCATGCACCAGGTTGACCACTTCGTCGGAGCGGGCAGTCATCAAGTTGACCGATATCCTCGGGTGCAGTTTTTTCAGTTGCACCAGGCAATTGGCGAGCAGGCCCATGCCGGAGGTAATGCCGCCGATGGACACTTCACCCTCCATCGCCACGCCTTCGGGTGCCTCGGCGATCATTTGCTCGTAGTCCGCCAGCAGGCGCTTGGCTTTGGGCAGCAACAACACCCCGTCGCGGCTCAGTTTGATCTGCCGATGACTGCGGTCGAACAGCGGTCGGCGCATCTCTTCTTCGAGTGCGCGCATTTGCTGGCCGACCGCGGCATTGGTCAGGGCCACGCGGTCGGCGGCGGCGGCAAAGCTGCCGTATTCGGCGACGGCGATAAAGGTCTTGAAAAAACGAATACTGCTCATGGAAAGGGCCGTAGTCAGGGGGTATCGCTGCATCGTAAAGGTTTTGTTTACTCAAACTAAAGTTTAATTAGTTTTTCTTTTTATAGCCTCCGCCCAATACTCATTCCCGAACTGACTCGGCGAACTTTCCACATGAGTAATTTAGACACCACTTCAGATAACAACCCCGAACAACTGGCCCTGCGTGCTGCCAAGAGCGTGTATCACCTCGGTGCTACCACCGTGTATTCACACACCGAAGACAGCCGTTTTGCCTACACCCTCTACGTGCCTGAGGCGATTGAAGACAGCAGCCGGCCAGTGGACCTGGTGGTCTCGCTGCACGGCTCGACCCGGGCGATGGAGATCTATCGCAATGGCTTCGCGGAATTTGGCCGTTGGAACGATTGCGTGATTCTGTCCCCACTGTTCCCGGTCGGCGTCCTGGGTGACAACAATGGGGACGGCTACAAGCAGTTGGTCGAGGGCGATATCCGCTACGACCAGGTCCTGCTCGACATGATCGCCGGCGTCGGTAAACGTTATGGTCGGCGCTTCGATACCTTTGCGCTGTTTGGTTATTCCGGTGGCGGACAATTCACTCATCGATTCTGCTACTTGCACCCAGAGAAACTCTGGGCAGCGTCCATCGGTGCGCCGGGATCGGTGACCTTGCTGGATGCCGACCAGGATTGGTGGGTAGGGGTGCGGGACTTCGCGGCGCGATTCGGCAAACCGCTGAACCTGCAAGCCTTGCAGCAACTGCCGGTGCACATGGTGGTGGGTGACTCGGACCTCGAGACCTGGGAGATCACCCACCGCGAAGGCGGCAAGCACTACATGGTCGGTGCCAACGCCGCCGGACGTACACGCCCGGAACGCCTGGCCAGCTTGCAGGCAAGTTTCCAAGCCGCCGGCGTACAGGTGCACTTCGACCTGTTACCCAACGTGGCTCACCAGGGCATCAAGGCCATGCCGGCGGCCCAGGACTTTTTCGCCAAGGTGCTGCGGCACAAGCGCAGCCTTGGCTGATACAGCACTGCAGATGCACTCAGAACAGGCCGTATAACAATAACTAAGGATTCACTCATTCTGATGCCGGTCCTGCCCTGGCCTTCGCCACTGACCGGAATACTTCTTCAAGGAGTCGTTCTCCCGTGAATAATTACGTAAAGACCGCGCTCGTCGTCGCGATGTCGACATGCACAGTGTCCCTTGCCGTTGCGCAAGACAAGGTCATCAATGTGGGTCTCAATGGCGATATCCGCAGCACCGACCCAGGCGTCAACCGCGACGACAATACCGATGCGGTCATGATGCATATCGTCGAAGGGCTGGTGGCGTATCGCGAAGACACCAGCATCGCGCCGATGCTGGCCAGCGCGGTGGATGTCTCGCCGGACGGCCTGCGCTACACCTTCACCCTGCGCGATGGGGTGCACTTTCAAAATGGCCAGTTGTTGACGGCCAAGGACGTGCAATGGACCTGGCAGCGCTACCTTGACCCCAAGACCCAGTGGCGCTGCCTGGCGGAGTTCGATGGCCGTGGCGCGGCCAAGATCGTCGATGTCTCCACCCCCGACGCGCAGACCGTGGTGTTCCAACTGGACCAGGCCAATGGCTTGTTCCTGGCTGCGATGGCCCGCCCGGATTGCACCGGCAGCGGCATTCTGCATCCGGACTCCCTGGCGGCCGATGGCAGTTGGCGCGCCCCGATTGGTACCGGTCCATTCACCTTGGGCAAATGGCAAAAGGGCCAGTACGTCGAGCTGGATCGCTTCAAGGATTACTCCCCGCGGGCCGAGGTCGAGGCGGACGGGTACACCGGCAACAAGCAGGCGTTTGTCGACAAGGTGCGTTTCGAGGTGATCCCCGATTCGGCGTCGGCCAAGGCTGCGCTGCTGTCGGGTGGCGTGGACCTACTGCCGGACGTGACGGCGATGGATGCCGCGGAGCTCAAGAAGGTCAAGAACCTGCAGATCCAGGTCAGCCCGATCATGACCATCAGCGGCCTGTTGTTCCAGACCCGTGACCCACTGCTCAAGGACGTGCGCATTCGTCGTGCGGTGGCGCTGTCCCTGGATTACGCGCAGATGGTGGCGGCGTTGTCCGATGGTTTGTCGGTGGTCAACAACTCGGTGATTCCGACCGCCAGCCCGTACTACGACGCCACTGCGCACCAGGGTTACAGCTACAACCTCGACGAGGCCCGGCGCCTGTTGAAAGAGGCGGGTTACGCCGGTGAAAAGATCCGCATGCTGGTCAACAAGCGCTACCCGCAGATGTTCGACATGGGCTTGCTCAGCCAGGCCATGACCCAGGCGGCGGGGCTCAATATCGAGATGGAGACCCTGGAGTGGGGCACGCAGTTGGAGCGCTACCAGACCGGCAGCTACCAGATGATGTCGTTCTCTTATTCGGGGCGTTTCGACGCGGCGCAAAGCTATGAATCGGTGATCGGCGACAAGCACAAGGAGCCGCGCAAAGTCTGGGACAACCCCGAGGCCCTGGCGATATTGCGTGAGGTCCAGCGCGAGGTTGACCCTGCCAAGCGCCAACCGTTGTTCGACAAGCTGCATACCTTGATGCTCAAGGATGTGCCAATGGTGGCCATCTACAACGGTACCGCCATCGGCGCGATGGGCAAGCGCGTTGAAGGGTACCGCTCCTGGCCCGTTGCCAAGCCGCGCCTGTGGGGCGTGAAGCTGGCCGACACTTCCAAGTAAGGCGTACCACTATGTTTCGATTCATCTTGCACAGGCTCGGCATGGCGGTGCCGACCCTGCTGCTGATCTCGGTGATTGTATTTGCCTTGATCCGCCTGATTCCCGGCGACCCCGCCTTGCTGATGCTGGGCGACATGGCCGACCCGCAAAGCCTCGCCGACATGCGTAGCAGCCTGGGGCTGGACCACTCGGTGCCGACCCAGTACCTGATCTGGATCAAGTCGGTGCTCAGTGGCGACCTTGGGGTGTCCATCAGCAGTCGCCAGCCCGTGTTGGAGTTGCTGGTCGAGCGTTTCAGCGTCAGCGCCACGGTGGTGCTCGTCGCGGTGTTGCTGGCGACCCTGCTCGCGGTACCGGTGGGCTTGCTCGCGGCCTGGAAGCAAAACAGCGCGATGGACCTGGGCCTGGTGGCAACGGCGACCTTGCTGTTGTCGGTGCCAAGCTTCTGGCTGGGCTTGTTGCTGCTGTATGTGTTCGGCATCCAGTTGGGTTGGTTGCCGGTGATCGGCTACGTTGGCTTCTCCAGCGATCCCATGAAGGCGGTGACCTATGTGGTGCTGCCGATCATTACCCTGACCCTGGTGGAATTCGGCGCCATTGCGCGGATGGCACGGGCCAGCACCATTGAAGTGTTGCGCCTGGAGTACATCGCCCATGCACGGGCCAAGGGATTGTCAGAGGGCGCGGTGCTGTGGAATCACGCCCTGCGCAATGCGTTTGCGCCGACCTGGACCCTGATCGGCCTGATCCTGGGCAATCTGCTCGGCGGCATTGCAGTCCTGGAAACCGTGTTCACCTTGCCCGGCATCGGCCGGTTGATGGTCGATGCGATCTTCTCCCGCGACTATCCGGTGCTGCAGGGTTGCCTGCTGCTGATCACCTGCATCTACGTGTTGGTCAACCTGTTGGTGGATCTGGTGTATCCGCTGTTCGATCCAAGGGTGAAGCTATGAACCTCAAGACTCCCGCCTTGCCGAGCGGGCTGGATACCCAGCCTCGACGCAGCTGGCGTTACCCGCCGTTGAATGCCTTGATCGGCGGCAGTTTACTCGCGGCACTGGTATTGCTGGCGTTGCTCGGCGTGGTGTGGACACCTTATGACCCGCTCAAGCTGGACTTGTTGTCGCGCCTGCACGCGCCGAGCGCTGCGCACTGGCTGGGCACCGACGAGTTCGGCCGTGACGTGTTCAGCCGCTTGATCATTGGGGCACGCACCAGCCTGTGGATCAGCCTGCTCTCGGTGAGCGTGGCGGTTATCTGCGGCACAGTGATCGGCATGCTCGCCGGTTATCTGCGCGGCTGGACCGACCGCGTGCTGATGATGCTCAACGATGCGCTGCTGGCGTTTCCCGGGATCCTCATGGCCCTGGGTATCATGGCGATCGTGGGTGCCAGCCAGTACGGAATCGTGCTCGCCCTGGGCATCGCCTACACCCCCTCGGTGGTCCGGGTGGTGCGTGGCAGCGTGTTGTCGTTGCGTGAGCTGGAGTTCATCGAGGCCTCACGGGTGATCGGCAACTCAGAGCTGTACACCATGTTCCGCCACATCACCCCCAACTGCCTGGCGCCGTTGTGTGTGTTGGCCACCAGCATGTTCGGCTGGGCCTTGCTCTCGGAGAGCGCGCTGAGCTTCCTTGGCCTGGGCGTGCCACCGCCGGCTGCCACCTGGGGCAGCATGCTCTCGGCAAGCCGCACCTACATCTCGACGGCACCGTGGCTGGGGATCTTCCCGGGCATCTTTATCAGCCTGACGTTGCTGGCTATCAATCTGTTCGGCGATGCCTTGCGCGATCGTCTCGACCCGCGCATGAGGAAATGAGCATGAGCGTTTCAGTGCCACTACTGGCCGTTGAAAATCTACAGATTCGTGTCGGTACAGACGGTCCGCTGGCTGTCGACGACTTCAGCTTCACCATGGCTCCCGGGGAAATCGTTGCACTGGTGGGCGAGTCCGGCAGTGGCAAGACCATGGCTGCACGCGCGGCCATTGGCTTGCTGCCAGCGCCGATGAACGTGTGTGGCGGGCAAATCATCTTCCAGGGTGAACCGTTGGAGCCCGGCAATGCCAAGGCGATGCGTGGGGTGCGCGGCGCGCGGATCGGCATGGTGTTCCAGGAACCGATGGTCTCGCTCAACCCCGCGCTGACCATTGGCCGGCAGATGAGCGAGGCGCTCAAGTTGCACACCGAGTTGGACGCGGCGACGATCCGTCAGCGTTGCAGCGATATGCTGCAGCGCATCGGTATCAAGGACGCCGAGAAATGCCTGGCATCCTATCCGCACCAGTTCTCCGGTGGCATGCGCCAACGCATCATGCTCGCCTCGGTGATGCTGCTGCGCCCGGCACTGTTGATTGCTGACGAGCCGACCACGGCACTCGATTGCCTGGCACAACTGGACGTGATCGAGTTGATGCTGGAGCTGACCCGCGAGCAGGGCACTGCCATTCTGTTCATCAGCCATGACCTGTCCCTGGTGGCGCGTTATGCCCACAAGGTGGTGGTGATGCGTGCGGGCAAGGCGGTGGAGCAGGGCCGGATCGAAGACATCCTGTTCGCGCCGAAGGCCGACTACACCCGCCAGTTGCTTGAAGCGCTGCCACGGCGCGGCGCGCTGGTGCCATTGCCAGCGGCCGAAAGTGCGCTGTTGCAGGTTCAGGATGTGTGCATCGAACATCCGGGTCCGCGCAGCTTTTGGGGGCGCAGCGTGCCCAAGCGGGTGGTGCATTCGGTGAACCTGAGCATCGCACCGGGCGAGACCCTGGCCTTGGTCGGTGGCAGTGGTTCGGGCAAGACCACCCTCGGCCGTGCCGTGGTCGGGTTGGTTACGCCATGCGCCGGGTCGATCCTGTTCCAGGGCGTGGATATCCTCAAGGCCGCCAACCGTGCGCATCGCCTGCAATGCCAGATGATTTTCCAGGACCCGTATTCATCCCTCGATCCGCGCATGACCGTGGGCCAGATCATCGCCGAACCACTGCGCTATGAACCGGGCCTGACGGCTGCGCAAAAACGCCAGCGGGTCACCGACACACTGCTCGACGTGGGCTTGCCCGAGCAGTTCCGTGAGCGTTTTGCCCATCAACTCTCGGGTGGCCAGCGCCAGCGCGTGGCGATTGGCCGAGCGCTGGTCCGGCGGCCGAAACTGGTGATTGCCGACGAGCCGATTTCGGCGTTGGACATGACCATTCAAAAGCAGATTCTGGAGTTGTTCGAACGCCTGCAGCGCCAATACGGGTTCGCCTGCCTGTTCATTTCCCACGACCTGTCGGCGGTGGAGCGCATTGCCCATCGCGTGGCAGTGATGAACCAGGGTGAGGTGGTGGAAATGGGCCCGCGCGAGAGGATTTTCGACACTCCACAACACCCTTACACCCGCCGGCTGCTCGCGGCGGCCAGCCCCTTGGAAAAACGTGCGGATGGCAGTTACCGCCTCCGTGCCAGCGTGATTTAGGTACTGCAACACCCCAGGCCTGTGCCTTGCAAACCCACCCTTCGTCAATCGCTGATTGGCGAAGCAGGCGAAGCCATGGTCGAAGAAAACAAAAACAACTCCACTCAACCTGTCTGCCAGGAACCTACACATGAATATCCGCTTCAACACAGTCCTCGCCAGTGCCAGTGTCATGGGCGCCGGTTTCATGCCCTTGTTTGCCCAGGCTGACTTCGTCGCCGACAGCAAGGCTGCGCTTGAACTGAAGAACTATTACTTCAACCGCGACTATCGCGAGTCCAGCGGCCAGAGCAAGCGCGCCGAGTGGGCACAGGGGTTCACCCTCAACGTCCAATCGGGTTTTACCGAAGGCACTGTCGGTTTTGGCCTCGACGCGGTCGGCATGTTCGGGATGAAGCTCGATTCGAGCCCGGACAACTCGGGCACCGGGCTGTTGTCCCGCTCAAGCGTCGCCGAACCGGGTGCTCCCAGCTATGCCCGCCGTGCCCACGACAACTACTCCAAGCTCGGCGTCACCGGCAAGGCGCGCCTGGCGCAAAGCGAGCTGCGTGTGGGCTATATGGTGCCTGACCTGCCCACCCTGCAACCGAACCTCAGTCGTCTGTTCCCGCAGAGTTTCAGCGGCACCGCGCTGACCTCCAGGGACATCGACCAGTTGACCCTGACCGTGGGTCAATTGGATCAGGTCAAGCAGCGCGATTCGACCAACTACGAAGACATGGGCCTCACCAGCCAGTACGGCGCGTACAAAAGCAGCGCCAAAAGCGATGAGTTCCGCTACGCCGGCGGTGAGTACAAGCTGACGCCTAACACCATCGCCACCTACCAGTTCGCGCAATTGGAGAGCTTGTACCGCCAGCACTACCTGGGCTTGAAAAACAGCTTCAAGTGGGGCCCCGGCACGTTCAAGACGGACGTCCGCTACTTCGACGCGAGCGAAGATGCCGCAGGGCTGGCCGGCAAAGTCGATAACCGTGCGTTGAGTACGCGTGTGGGCTATGGCCTGCATGGCCACAACCTGAGTGGCGGTTACCAGGAGCAGTACGGTTCGACGCCGTTCACCTATGTCGACGGCACCAACACGTACCTGTTCACCGAGTACCAACTGGCGAACTTCTCCCAGACCGGCGAGCGCGTCTGGCACGCCCGCTATGACTATGACTTCGCCACGCTGGGCATTCCCGGCCTGCTGTTCTCGACCCGTTATGCCAAGGGCGACAACGCCAAGGTCATTGGCTTCGACGGCGAAGGGCGCGAGTGGGAACGCGATTTGAGTCTCGGCTATGTCGTGCAGAGCGGCACTTTCAAGGACGTGTCGCTGCGTTGGCAGAACGCTAGCGCCACCAGCAACTTCGCCCGTGACACCAATGAAAACCGAGTGATCGTCGGCTACACCGTGGCGCTCTGGTAGCAGTGACGGCGTGCAGCAGGGGCAGCCTGTTGCACGCCCTGGCAATGGAAATGAGGGGATAGATCAGATGACGAGTTTGCCGTTGCGGCGGGCATTGCCCAGCCAACAACGCGTATCGGCGCGTGGCGTGAGTGATTTCATCGATGCGGTGAACGCTGCGGGCCTTCAGTTGCACAGTTTCATGCTGTACCGCGACGGTGCGGTGGTGGCTGAAGCATTTTGGGCGCCTTACCGTGCCGACCGACTCCATGTGCAGCATTCGGCAACCAAGAGCTGGGTGTCCATGGCCATTGGGCTATTGGTTGATGACGGCGTGCTGTCACTGGAGGCCAAGGTGGTGGATTTTTTCGCCGCCGACTGCCCGAAACCGGTCAGCGCCAACCTGGCCGCCATGACCGTGGGCGATTTGCTGACCATGCGCACCGGGCATCGCCAGGGTATTTCTGGCGGGGCCTGGCGGGGGCGCAGTGAAAGTTGGGTGAAGTTGTTCCTCAATGAGCCGGTTGCAGACCTGCCAGGGCAGCACTTCATCTACAGCAGCGCGTCGAGCTTCATGCTCTCGGCCATTGTCAGCGTGGTCAGCGGCCAAACGGCGTTCGAGTTGTGCAACACCCGTCTGTTCCAACCCATGGGCATGGGCCGCATCGAGTGGGACCTGGCACCGGGTGGCTTCAACACGGGTGGCAATGGCTTGAGTTGCAGCACCGAGGATTTGCTCAAGTTCGGCGTGCTGCACTTGCAGCAAGGTAACTGGGAGGGGCAACAATTACTTTCCAGAGAGTGGGTGGCGCAGGCCACGCGCGGGCACGTCGACGATGTATGGATGGGTGCCTTCGATGGCAAGCGCTACCTGGGTCGCGACGAGTCGAGCAACGCAGCTGTGACGCGCCGCGAGGGCTATGGCTACCAGTGGTGGATGACCCTGCACGGTGGCTATTACGCCTCCGGGGTGTTTGGCCAGCAGTGCATTGTGCTGCCGCAACACAACGCGGTGATTGCGTTTACCGCAGGGCTGCCATTGGGTGAAAGGCGCCTGCATAGCCTGCTGTGGGAGCACCTGGTGCCGGCGTTGGGCGTGCCCGGCGACTGCGCGGCAGATGCCGATCTTGCCGCGAAGTTGGCCAATCAACGGCGGCCGGTTATGACTGGTGCGTCGGCCTCGCCGCGTCAGGCGCAGTTCAGCGGCACGTTTGTGATGGAGGCCAATGAAGATCAGGTCAGCACGATACGCCTGGAGTTTGGCCCCGACCATTGCGACTTTTACCTCACCGACCCGCGTGGCACCCACTGCATTCGCGCAGGCCTGGCCGACGGTATCGAAAGCCAGACCAGCATGACCGGACACTACTTACATCACCAATACCAGCCGCAAATCACCCCGGTGGTGGCGCAGGCGCGCTGGACCGAGGACGGCGCGTTGAGCATGACCTGGCAATTTGTCGAAACCGCCTTTTGTGACCACGTCACTTGCCGCATCGAGCGCGGCAGCTTGTCTGTGGACCGCCGCGTCAACGTTAACGCTGGCCCGTTGCAGCGCCCGACGCTGACCGGCCATCCAACCAGTACTTTGCAGGAGTCGCTATGAACGATCTATCCAACCCATCAGGTTCCCGGTCCAGCGCGTTCTGGGCACCGTTTACCCCGATGCGCCAGTTCCAGCAGCAACCGATGATGTTCGCCAGCGCCGACGGCATGTACTACACCACCACCGATGGCCGACGGGTACTCGATGCGATGGCGGGGTTGTGGTGCGTCAACGCCGGACATGGCCAGGCCAAAATCGTCGAGGCGATTCGCGAAGCGGCGGGGCGCCTGGACTTTGTCTCCTCATTCAAGATGAGCCATCCCCACGCCCTGGAGATGGCTGAGCGTTTGATCGAGATCAGCCCGGCCGGCATCGAGCAGGTGTTCTTCACTAACTCAGGTTCCGAGGCGGTCGACACGTCGCTGAAGATTGCCCGGGCGTATCACCAGGCCCGAGGCGACAGCCGCCGGACCAAGTTTATCGGGCGGGCCAAGGGTTACCACGGCATGGGCTTTGGCGGGCTGTCGGTGTCGGGTATCGGCCGGCAGAAACGTGAGTTTGGCCCGCTGCTGGGGGAGGTGTCACACCTGCCGCTGCCTTACGACGCGCAGATGCGTTTCAGCGCGGGACTGCCACAGCACGGCGCCAGTTATGCCGATGCGCTGTCACAACTGCTGGAGATCCAGGACCCGAGCAGCGTGGCCGCGGTGATCGTTGAGCCCGTGACCGGCTCCGGCGGTGTCTACCCGCCGCCCCAGGGGTACTTGCAACGCCTGCGCGAGATTTGCACCCGGCACGGCGTGCTGTTGATTTTCGACGAAGTGATTACCGGCTTTGGCCGTGTCGGGGCCAGCTTTGCCGCTCAAGCCTTCGGCGTGACACCGGACCTGATCACCACGGCTAAAGGCCTGACCAACGGCGCCGTACCCATGGGCGGTGTGCTGGTCAGTGGCGCGGTGTATGAGGCGTTCATGGCCGGGCCAACCAATGTCATCGAGCTGATGCACGGCTACACCTATTCGGCGCATCCATTGGCGTGTGCGGCCGGGTTGGCGACCATCGAGTTGCATCGTGAATTGGGCATCAATCAACACGTCAACGCGGTCAGCGGGCTCTGGCAGTCAGCCGCGCTGACGCTGCGCGGTGTTGGCCCGGTGCTCGACGTACGCACCGTCGGTTTGCTCTGCGCCGTCGAACTCGAACCGCGCCCCGGTGCCGCCGGTGCACGTGGCAGCGAAGTGGCGCAGTGGTGCTTCGAGCACGGCGTACTGGTGCGCGGCTCGGGCGATACCATCGTGATTTCGCCGCCGCTGGTGATCAGCCCGCAGGAGATCGCCCAGGTGTTCGACACCTTGGCGGATGCGTTGCAACAGGTCGCCTGATGGGAGTCGATGGCATGTCCGATTTGTTTGAGTTCTACATCGACGGCGCCTGGGTCAAACCCCATGGCGAAACCGTCGAAACAGTGGTGAACCCGTCCACCGAGCAGGCGGTGGCGCGCATCATCCTCGGTGACGCGCAGGATGTGGACCGTGCAGTCAGTGCGGCCCGCCAGGCGTTCCCGGCGTTTGCCGCGAGTTCGCTGCAAGCGCGTATCGACCTGCTGCAGCGCATTATCGAAGGCTACCAACGCCACAGCGAAGCGTTGATCGAAGCGGTTCACCTGGAGATGGGCGCGCCGCTGTCCCTGGCCCGCAGCGCCCATGTGCCGGCGGGACTGGGCCATCTGACGCAGGCGCTGCAGGTGTTGCGCGAGTACCGCTTCGAACGGCGCCTGGGCAATACGCTGGTGGTGCGCGAGCCGATTGGCGTATGCGCCCTGATCACGCCCTGGAACTGGCCGCTCAATCAACTCACCTGCAAGCTCGCGCCCGCCCTCGCGGTGGGTTGCACCGTGGTCCTCAAGCCGAGTGAGCGCGCGCCGCTGTCGGCGCTGATCCTCGCGCAAATCCTGCATGAGGCCGGGGTGCCCCAAGGCGTGTTCAACCTGGTCAACGGCGACGGCCCTGGCGTGGGTACCGCGCTGGCACGCCATGCCGACGTGGACATGGTGTCCTTTACCGGCTCGACCGGCGCTGGCGTTGCCGTGGCGAAGGCGGCGGCCGATACGGTCAAGCGGGTGTCCCAGGAGCTGGGCGGCAAATCGGCGAACATCCTGCTGGACGATGCCGTCCTGTCCGACGCGGTGCGTCACGGGGTCTTGGGGTGTATCCGCAACAGTGGCCAGTCGTGCAATGCGCCGACGCGCCTGCTGGTGCCCCGCGCCCAGCAACAGGCGGTGATTGATATCGCCAGGGACGTGCTGGCGCAGGTGTGCTTCGACGACAGTAACCCGGCGTCAGCCATCGGCCCGGTGGCGAACGCCGTGCAGTTCGAGCGTGTACAGGCGATGATCGCGCAGGCGATTGGCGAGGGTTCGCGATTGGTCGCCGGAGGGTTGGGCCGGCCGCAAGGGGTTGAGCGCGGCTACTACGTACAACCGACGATTTTTGCCGACGTCACCCCGGATATGCGGGTGGCACGCGAAGAAATCTTCGGTCCGGTCCTGGCGATCATGCCGTACGACAGCGAAGCCGAGGCCATAGCCATTGCCAACGACAGCCTTTACGGTTTGTCGGGGTACGTCACCTCGGCGAGCCTGGATCGCAGTCGCGCGGTGGCCCGCCAACTGCGTACCGGGATGGTCCACATCAACGGCGCGCGTGCTGACCAGGCCGCGCCGTTTGGCGGCTATAAACAGTCGGGCAATGGACGTGAGTGGGGTGAGCAGGGGTTTGACGAGTACCTGGAGAGCAAGTCGATGTTCGGCTACTAGCGGCTTGAGGCGTGTGCCAAGGGGGGACTATCAAGGTCCTGATTAACCTTCTTGCTTGCAACCCTTGTGGTTAAATGGCAAGTCCAGGCCATCGGTGGTAGGGATAGAGTTGTATGGGAATGGAAAGCACCGTCTTGGCATTCTTGAGGCGCTATCGGTACTGGTTACTGGCGTTGATGATCGCGGCCGCCCTGGTAAACGCCTTTGTGCGTTTTGCCGGGGATGGACCGAATTTCTTTGGCGCGCTGCTGGTGCACGGATGGCTTATCCAGGCAGTCTTTGCGTACTGTCGCGGCGGTTGGGTCGCGCTTGGCCCAGGTGGATTATCCAAAGATGCGAACCCCATGGGCCGAGCCGCGTTAGCCGCAACCGCATTTGGATTTTACTTGCTGGCGTTCACCTACGATGGCTCACTGCGCGATGACTCGGTGCATGAAAGAACCGATGCAGACTGGACGATGCCTACCCGGGAGGAGTTCCGGCAGGCGAAGGAGCAATAGCCAGCGGGTACCTCGTCGACAAACGCTGCGACGGTTCACTCCGTTGACAGCCAAGCAGGGATAAACACAGTCTCAGCTTGCTGCGCAGCGCCTACCCTCAACATTTGCTTCGCATCCCATGGACGGCCAAATGATCGCAGAAGGACTTTCGCTACTCATCGACTACGGTATTTACCTGCTTCCAGGTCTTTGCCTCTGTGCCCTGTGGTTCTGGCTGACACCGAAGACGCAGCCAGGTCTACGCATTGTGATCCTGCTGCTGACCTTCGTACTGATGCGCGATGTGATGACCCCGCTGCGCTTATGGTCCCTGAGTGGCGGCGTGCAGATCGGCTTTATTTCAAATCCATTGGTCCTGGCCACGCTAGGCGTTCTGTCGCTGGCGATCATCGCCGCTCTGGCACGGATCGCCCCCGAGTTATGGAAACTCGTGGTCTGGCGCAAGGGCAACCTGGCCGCGGGACTTGCCCTGGGCATCGCTGCCGGCTGTGCGATCGGTGTCCCGCTGCGGCTCTATCAAGGCACCGATGTCGGCGAGATAGCAGGGTACTGGCCTTGGTTGCTGGGCATGGTCGTGCTGGCCTACGGCGGCAACGCGCTGGAAGAGGTGCTGTTTCGCGGGTTCCTGCAAGGACACCTCGAACAGCACACTTGTGCACTACGAGCAGCCCTGATCAGTGCTATCGCCTTCGCCGCCTGCCATTCGTTCCTGGCACTGAGCGTGACCCGGATTGGCTGGCCGATTTTACTGTTCACGCTGGTCGAGGGGCTGGTCTGTGCTTTGGTGCGCATGCGCTATGGCGTAAGTGCTGCCATAGCCGCACATGGGACGGCGATAGTGCTGATTGCCTTGCCCATGTAGTTGATTGCCGAGGGGGAGTGCTGATAGCCAGCAAGCGACCCGGACTGCGGGGAAAACGCAGCGTCACGCCAGCGTTTTACTATTGATGAAAAAGCAGCGGCGGAAATTCGAAGTCGGCTTTAACTATAAACTCCGTGACATGAGGCAGTGCTCTTTCCCCCAAACCTCAAAGCGCTCCAACACCTCCCAACCGAGCTTGGTGTAATAATTGCTCTGGCTGTGGGTGTGCAAATACAAAGTAGTGAATCCTGCATCCCTTGCATGGCCGCAGATGCCTTCGATCAACTGCGTTGCGAGCCCCCTGCGTCGAGCCTCAGGCGTGATGAAAACACAGGCAAGCCATGGGCCTAGATCTGGCCGGTCAGCTAGGTCGCTACTGGCAAGCGAAGCGCCACCTAGCAACTGGCCTCGTTCCGTTGCGATCAGGCACTTCCAACGGCCATCACGCTGTCCATCAGAGAATTCGCGTTGCCAACTCGAAAGAGATTGCTGCGCAAACTCGTAACTGAATTCCCGATAAATCCATTCGGCCATGACGCCGCATTTGTCCATTTGAGTATCGAGCCAATCTACTCGCAGCATCTGAAACACTCCTTATGTATTCGTCCTACAGGTAGGGTTTGGGGATAATAAATCTGTCCCCTTTTTGAACTCTCCGCGCCGATGATGCCAGATAGCGCTTTTACACACTCTGGGCCGATTTCTGCCGGTCGTGACCGGTAGCTGTCGACCCAAAACGGACACTAAGGATTGCATGAGAGGATAGTTTCCCGGCGCCTTCGTGCGCCGTATAGTGGCGATATTTTGTCGGTCAAAGGAATGGCTATGTACCCCTCAAGCTGCCTACTCGTCGGTGTGATTGGCGACTGTGATATCGCATATTTTTCGCATTGCGCTAAAAGGGCAACGCCATGCGTTTGAGAATGATCCTTGCCGGGATCGGCACAACGTTGGCGCTGGTGTCTGCATCGCCAGCCCAGGCTGCGCCCCTGCCGCCAGGAGCGATCAAACAGGGTGGTATTTCGGTGCTGGTCCAAGGCTCGGGACCAGACATCATATTGATTCCGGGATTGGCGTCGTCTTACGAAGTGTGGGCTGATTTGGCCTCCAGACTACAGCAGAGCCACCGTCTTCATCTGGTACAGGTAGCTGGCTTTGCCGGCTCGCCTGCCGTATCCGATCCAGGCGGGAAAGTAGTAGCGCCGACGGCCGAGGCGATCGCTGAATATATCCGCAGCCAGCGCATCGAGGCCCCGGCCATCATTGGCCATTCGTTGGGCGGTGAGGTGGCACTGATGCTGGGTGCTCGTCATCCCGACCAAGTTGGACGCCTGATGATTGTCGATGCGCTGCCCTTTTATGCGTTGCTGTTTGACCCTTCGGCGACCAGTGAAGCGGCGACCCCGCAGGCTGCTGCGATGCGCGATGCAATGTTAGCGGCAACGGCTGAACAGGCGGAAGTCATGCAGCATGCATCCATCGCCCGTCTCGCCAAAACTGAAGCGGTCAGGCCTGGCTTGGCCGCGGCGGGAACAAGCTCGGACCGCAAGACCGTGGCCGATGCCATGCATGAGCTGATGGTCACCGACCTGCGGCCTGAGCTTGGACGCATCAGGGTGCCGGTCGAGGTCGTCTATGCCTACGACTTGCTTTACGGCGTAGATGCGACCCAGGTTGATGCAATGTTCCGTAACGCCTATGTCTCGACCCCAAACATCAGTTTCAGGCGCATTGATGGCAGCTTTCACTTCGTCATGCTTGACCAGCCAGAACTGTTCGCCAGTGCTGTCTTCAAGTTCCTGGACCAGTAAGCGGCGGCAGTGGGTTGTCAGGGATAATAAATCTGTCCCTTTTTAAGCTTGCTGAAACGATTCATCAAGTTTATAAAAAGGCACAACTCCAAGAAAGGCTGCCGCCATGACCCCGCTCAAACTCGTTGTTGCCCTCAGCGCACTGTCCGCTGCCTCCCACGCCATGGCCTGGGATTACGTTCTGCTCGACACCGACAAAGCCGCCCAGAACTGGCAGATCACCAGCCAGCAGCTCGGCATAAAAACCGACAAACCCTTCAGCGTTACCCTGCGCACCTTGCACGGCGGTCGGCAGGAGGGTGTCAGCATTGTCGACATCGATAACGGCACGATGAAACTCTCGGTAGTGCCGACTCGCGGCATGAACGTCTTGCAGGCCTCGGTCGGTGATGTGCGCATGGGCTGGGATTCGCCGGTCAAGGAAGTGGTCAATCCGTCCTTCATCGAACTCAATGGCCGCGGTGGCCTGGGCTGGCTGGAAGGTTTCAATGAGCTGGTTACCCGCTGCGGATATGAATGGGTCGGCCACCCCGGCGTCGACAACGGCGAGCTGCTGACCCTGCACGGTCGGGCCGCGAACATTCCTGCGAACAAAGTCACCCTGCACATCGATGAGAAACCACCGTACGCCATCACCCTGCGCGGTGAACTGAAAGAGCAGGCGTTCAAGAAGGTCGACTTCTCGGTCGCGACCGAACTGGTCACCGAACCCGGCAGCGTAGTGTTCGCCCTCAACGACACTCTGACCAACAACGGCGACTATCCCAAGGAATACCAGGCGCTGTATCACAGTAACTTCAGTACCCCGTTCCTGGAGCAGGGCGCTCGTTTCGCCGCGCCGGTAAAACAGGTGTCGCCGTTCAACGACAAGGCCAAGGGTGATCTGCCCGATTGGCAAACCTACCGCGCACCAACCAAGGACTACGACGAAACGGTTTACAACGTGGTGCCGTATGCCGATGCCAAGGGCGATACGTTGACTGTGTTGCATAACAAGGCCGGTAGCCTGGGCGTTGCGGTCGGCTTCAATACTCAGACACTGCCGGTGTTTTCCCTGTGGAAAAACACCGATACCCAGGGCCAGGGCTATGTCACGGGGCTGGAGCCGGGGACAAGTTTTTCCTACAACCGTCGTTATCAGCGGCCACTGAACCTGGTCCCGACAATTGCGCCGAAGGAGCACAAGCAGTTTCGCATCAGCTACAGCTTGTTGGCGGATAAGGCGGCAGTGGATAAGGCCTTGAAGCAAGTGAGCGAGATTCAGGGTGGGCGGGAGACTGAGGTGCGGCAGACGCCGTTGGTTGATCTGACCAAGGGCTGACGCCAGGGATAATAGATCCGTCCCCTTTTAGACGGCCTCGGGCGCGCGAAAGGCCTTACTGTAATAGCCGGACTGGTCGAAACAGCAAACGTGCTTCTTGCCGGACGCGAGCATGTCGCAGGCATCACTGATTCGTTTTGCGCGCGTCTTGAGTTGCTTGGCTGAAGTGATCCAGTGTATCCAGTCGACTCGGGCGATGGTCGTCGTATCCCTCCAGACTTTATGAGCCTCTGGAGCGGCTGCCAGTGCCTCCTGAAGATCTGGCGGGATGTCAGGTTCGGGTTCCTCCTTCACAGGAGTGAGTTCGAGTGCAACGACATCCCCAACGGCCGCGCCTGCGGCTTTGAGTAACGCTCTACTGACCTGCAGCCAATGGCTCAGTTGACCATCCGGCTCAAGGGTTGCCTGGAAAGGGTGCCCATTGATTGTGCCTTCAACTGTCGTCCTTCCTCGCCTCGGCAACTGTTCACTCGCGTCTCTTGGCAGTACCAAGAACGCCCACGACGTATCATTGCCAGGCTTCGCCGGACGAAGAAGCGTTGCTTCGAATCGGGATTTCACATCGACTGTTGTCATTGCCACGCCTCCAACTGATACGTCTGGAAAGTCGACGCTACCGACTCGTCACGAGGCTGTCCAGCGGCTGTTGATGGCCGCTGGTTGTCCTTCGCATCGTGCAACTAACGCCTCACAAGAACCCGCCCCGAACATTCCTTTGAGGAATGCCTCTTATAAAATTAATGAATTTTTCTTATCAGATTATCTGGCGTAGCTTGATTCAAGGACACGGAGAACCGCCTTGAAATCATCCCCTCTGAACTCAGCTGAAAAATTCGATACTTCACGGGCTAATGAGTACGCACGCCAGAGCCGTATCGCATTAGCCGGGTATGACGCCTGCCAGGATCTTGCTGCGTGCATGCTGGCGGCAAGCCTGGGCAATGCGCGTTCGGCGAAAATACTGGTGGTTGGCGCGGGTGGTACGGCTCAGGAGATTATTGCGATGGCAGCGCTGGAGCCGACCTGGTGCTTCACTGCCGTTGATCCATCCGAGCCGATGCTCGAGGCTGCGGCGCAGCAGTTGCAGGCAAACAATCTGCTTGAGCGAACCAGCCTGCATCTCGGCCATGTTGAAGACCTGGTTGCGGATGAGTCATACGACGCAGCGACCTTGATCGGGGTGCTCCATCATCTCGAGGGGGATGCTGCGAAGCGACAGATTTTACGCTCCATTCGGGCTCATCTAAAGCCGGGTGCGCCGTTGATTGTCGCCGGCAATCAATATGCTTATGCCAGCCAGCCGTTATTGCTTGCGGCCTGGGGGCAACGGTGGCGACAGCATGGCGCCAGCGCGGATGAAGTGAAGGCCAAGCTGGGGAAAATCCTTCAGGGTGCCGACCCACCCCATTCCGAGGCGGCGGTTCAACAATTGATGTTTGACGCCGGATTCGCAGACGCTACGCGTTTCTTCAGTAGTCTGTTCTGGGGTGCCTGGCTAACACGCAAAACTATTTGAACGGCAGCGATAGGTTGTGGTTTCTTGCCAATCGAGGGAGCCTGCGCCTTGGTGTGTCAGTGGGGCTTGGGTTAGGATTGCCGGGTTTTTCAAGGATGAAACCGATGAAGTACCTCAAGGCCCTGAACGCCGCCGCAGAGCGTTTTCTAAGCAGGTTTACGCGCAAGCAGTTTCTCTTTGCCGCGATTGCGGTGACGGCACTCAATTATTTGCTGGCCTATACCGTCCCAGGGTACAGGTCCATCTATCTAGCCATGATCGGTGGCTGGTTGTTCGGCATGATTTTCGCGGGATTTCATTCTGCCAAGAGCGCCGAGAGCGAGTCATGAATGGCTGGCACTGCGCACGCTCAACGTCGGCGACGCCGCTGCTTTTGACTCCATCCTTCTAGATAATTTGCGCCAGGCGCAGCGCCACCGCTGTTGCCTGTTCGGCACTGGTGATGTTGGTGAAGCCGAGCACCAGGCCATGCCTGGGCTCGGCTTCCAGGTACCACTGCGATAGCGGCTCGACGGCGATGCCAACGGACCGGGCACGCTGTGCCAACTGGTTGTCATCACCTTCGCGAAGACCCACCACCAGGTGCATGCCGCCGGCCTGGGGGTTGATCAACAGGCGGTCACCCATTTGTTGTTGCAGTGCCTCCACCAGCCATTGGCGGCGGTGGGCGTAGAGGCTGCGCATTTTTTTCAGGTGCCGGGCGAAGTGCCCCTCGTTGAGGAATGCCGTGACGGTTGCCTGCAGGAGGTGCGGGCAGTGGTTATGCAGTCGGTCTGCCTGGCGGGCGAACGCTTCGCTCTGGTCGGCCGGTACCACCAGGTAGGCCAGGCGCAGGCCTGGAAACAGCACTTTGCTGAAGGTCCCGGTGTAGAGCACGCGACCTTGTTGGTCGAGGCTCTTGAGGGCGGGCAGGGGTTTGCCCTGGTAGCGGTATTCGCTGTCGTAATCGTCCTCGATGATCCAGTTGCCACGGCGGTTGGCCCAGTCCAGCAGGGCCAGGCGCCGTGGCAGTGACAGCGACACACCGAGCGGGCTTTGGTGGGTCGGCGTGACCACGGCGAAGCGGGCATCCGGGGCGCGGCGGATGCCCTGTGCGACGTCAAGTCCCTGGTCATCCACGGGCACCGGCACCAACTGTGCGCCGGCTTCCAGCAGGGCGTTGCGGGCCATGAAGTAGCCGGGTTCTTCCAGCCAGCAGGTATCGCCAGGCTGCATGAGGGTGTGGCTGATCAGGTCCAGGCACGCGCGATAACCGGCGCAGACGAATATCTGCTCAGGGCGGCAGGTGATGCCGCGGGAGATGCCCAGGTAGGTGGCGATGGCCGCGCGCAACGGCGCATGGCCACGTGGGTCCGGGTAGACCAGCCCCTCGAGGCCGGCCTGGCGCAACTGGCGGCCCGCCAGCCGAGTCCAGAGCTTGCGCGGAAAGGCATCCAGCGCGGGCAGGCCCATCTGCAGGGCGAGCGGCTGCGTCCCGCTGTGGGTGGCCTGGTATGCGGTTGAAGGCAGCGGGGGCTGATGGATGGGCGAGGAAACGGCGGCCAGGTGAGGGGTGACCACCGTCCCTGCGGCCCCGCGAGCTGTCAGGTAACCCTCGCCAATCAGTAACTGGTACGCCGCTTCGACGGTGCCGCGCGCCAGGTTCAGCTCCGCCGCCAGTGCGCGAACGGCAGGCACCCGGTCTCCCGGGCGCAGGCGACCGTCGGCGATCGATTCACGAAATCGCTGATACAGCTGGCGATAGATGGGGGCTGGTTGGCAGCGATCCAGTTGGAAGGGCGGAATCATGGCCTAGTCATTTATGCATTTTTCGGCCCTGTAGCTTAAGCCATTACCGCCCTAAAGTGAGCCATCTCTTCACGGCGGACAACGCACATGCCTTACACCTTTCAACACCTCGACGACCCGCAGGCCTTGGCGGCCAGCTTTGCGCTGATGGGCGTGTTGCGCCCGCACCTCAATGACCAGGACCGCTATGTGGCGCAACTGGTTCGGCAGGCGGAGCAGGGCTACCGTTTGCTGGCCGCGCAGGAGGGCGAACGCCTGGTCGGCCTGGCCGGTTACCGCGAGTTGGAAAACCTGCTCTACGGGCGTTTCATCTATGTCGATGACCTGGTGGTCAGTCCCCAGTTGCAGCGCAGCGGCGTGGGCGCGCAACTGTTGACCGCGGTTCGCGAGCAGGCCGTGCAGCGCGATTGTGATCACCTGGTGCTGGATACCGGCCTGCATATGCCGTTGGCCCAACGCTTCTATTTTCGCCAGGGGCTGTTGGCCCGTGGCATGCATTTCACCCAGAGCCTGCGGGCAGGAAATCCGGCATGAACAATCTGTTGTTGCTCAATGCCAGCCCGCAGGGGCAGGTGTCCCACGCCAACCAGTTGGCACTGGAGCTGGTGGCCTCCCTGCGCAACCGCTATCCGCAGCTCGAACTGGTCGAGCGCGACCTCGGCGCGCAGCCGTTGCCCCCGCTGGATATGGACTACGCCCGTGCGCTGACCACGGCCACGCCGTTCGACTCGCCAACGTTCGAGTTGTCCGAGGCGTTGATCAGCGAGTTGGAGCGCAGCGATATGCTGCTGATAGCCACGCCGATGCATAACTTTACCCTGCCGGCCGCGCTCAAGCTGTGGATCGACTACGTCCTGCGCATTCACCGCACATTCAGCTCGGGCCCTGAGGGCAAGACCGGTCTGCTGCGCGATCGCCCGGTGTACGTGATTGTCGGTTCCGGTGGTTTTCACCAGGGCGAGCGGGCCCGGCAAGCGGATTTCCTGACCTCGTACCTGCGCCATGTGCTGAATACCCTTGGGCTGTTCGACCTGCACTTTTCTTATCTTCAGGGCTTGGTGTTGGGTGAGGAGGCCGTCCGCGCAACGCTCGACGATAGCCGCGCCCGGCTGGCACTGGAGCCACTGTTCAATCATCTCGTTTGTGCCTGAGCGATTTTTTCTACCGAGGAGTTTCACCATGAGCCAACTCAGACTGCCGTTTCCGTCCCTGTCGCCTGCCGCCTATCAGGGCCTGCTCGCCACCAACACGGCGCTGGCTACCAGCTCCCTCGGCTTGCCGCTGCTGGAGCTGGTGTACTTGCGCATCTCGCAGATCAACGGCTGCGCGTTCTGCCTGGGCAAACATGCACAGACCTTGCGCGACAGTGAGGTGGCGCAAGAGAAGCTGGATTGCCTGGCGGGTTGGCGCATCAGCGAACTGTTCAACGCCCGCGAACGCGCCGCACTGGCCTGGGCCGAGACACTCACCTACGTCAGTGAGAAGGGCGCGCCAGACGAATTGTACGAGCCATTGAAAGCGCACTTCAGCGATGTCGAGATTAGCGACCTGACGTTGGCTGCGGCCTTGATGAATGCGTTTAACCGGCTGGCGGTGGGGATGAAGCTCTAAGGGCAAAAATCCTATTCTCAAAACCCTGGGCGAGCCGGATAATCCGCGCAAACGTGCAAAGCGCCGCAGCATTGCGCGCAAGCGTGAATTTTTCGAACAGTTGGATGAGCTGTTCTAGCAATCCTTACGGCGGGTCACCCGCCGTTTTCACCCAGGTTGAGGGATTATCCTTGGTTAGCACATCAGCTGTTCACACCCTGCGCCCGCTGTCCGAACTGGATTACTACGACTGTCGCTCGGCCGCGCTGGCTGCGGATGTCAGTGTGCTTGAGGCATGGAACATCATTACCGCGCAAACGGGGTGGTTCATGCGCCTGGCGTTCCGGGTGAGGGACCGGATTTCCTCGCTGTTCGGGGTGAAGCGCATCGGCGGTTTTTCCGGTACCCAGCGCGAGACAGTCAGTGTGGGGGACTACCTGGATTTTTTCCGGGTGGAGCATTGTGCCCCCGACGTGTTGGTTTTGACCGAGCGGGACCGGCACCTGGATGTGATGATTTGCCTGTCGATAAGCGCTCGAGTGATGACGATCACCTCATCGGTGATCACCCACAACGCCTTCGGCCGCGCCTACATGGTGCCGGTCGGTCCAGCGCACAAGGTGATCATCAAGCGCAATCTGCGGCAACTGCAGCGCACGCTGGCAGAGCGCGCATCAGCGCTCACGGACTAGCAGCGGATCACTGCCGATCAATGTCGCGCCGCAGGACCACTGCGGTGGTGATGTCTTCAACGGATTCGTGAATCGCGACGGCGTCCCTGACTCGATTGAGGTCATCGATGGTGCGCGATTCAACCTCGATCACCAGGTCGAGCTGGCCACTGACCGAGGAGACGCGGCGTACCTGGGAGTTCTGGGCCAGCAGGTCGAGCAGGCCGATGGCGGGGGTGCGTTTCAGGCTGACCAGCAAGATGGCGCGAATCACGTGGGCGTCGATTTCGCCGATGTCGGCGCGGTAGCCGCGGATCACGCCGTTGCGTTCCAGATTGATCACGCGCTCGCTGGTAGCACTGCGTGAGAGGCCAATCCTCGCGGCCAGGGCCTTCAGGGCGATGCGTGCTTCTTTCGACAGGATTTCCAGGATTTCGCGGTCTTTGGTGTCCAGGTCGCGCATATCAACTCCCCATTTTTGCTGCCGATTTTGTGCCGGTCGATTCCGACAATATGCAGGCCAAAGCCGACCGTATACTTACTGCCTTCCCTGGTTTCGCGTGCCAAGCTATCTGAAAAAAATGGCTTGGAAAACAATTACTATGACTAATCTTTCGCATCCTGCCCCGCAGTTCTCGACAGGCGATGCCGAAAAGCTGGGCGCGCAGCTTTTCAACGTAATCG
Organism: Pseudomonas sp. Irchel 3H3; assembly: GCF_900187635.1. NCBI lineage: Bacteria > Pseudomonadati > Pseudomonadota > Gammaproteobacteria > Pseudomonadales > Pseudomonadaceae > Pseudomonas > Pseudomonas sp. Irchel 3H3. Next base: position 113,453 of record NZ_FYEC01000018.1, read on the forward strand.
GTACCGCCACGCCGCTGGACGGTGAACGAGATCGCAACTATCGGTTGCAGACCCAAAGCGATGCGGGGTGGATCCTGAAAGTCGTCAACTCCACCGAGCCACGGGTTGAAAGCGAGTTCCAGACGGCCATTCTCAGCCACCTCGCCAGTCACAATCCCGAGCTGACCGTGCCGTTCCTGAAGAAGAGCCTGGCCGGCGATTTCCTCGCCACCGCAGTGGCGGCCTCCGGCGAGACCCACGCGGTGCGCCTGGTCAGCTGGCTGCACGGCACGCCGATGGCCGAGGTCGAGCGTACCTTCGAATTGATGCGCAGCCTTGGCCAGTCCTTCGGTGAGATCGATCGGGCGCTGCAGGGCTTCATGCACCCCGGCGCGGTGCGCGATCTGGACTGGGATCTGCGCCACGCCGCCCGTTCGCGGGCACGCCTGCACTTCGTCAAGGATCCGGCCAAAAGGGCGATTCTGCAGCGCTTCATCGAGACCTTCGAACAACAGGTCCAGCCCCGGCTTGCGCGCCTGCGTGCCCAGGTAATTCACAATGACGGCAACGATTGGAACATCCTCGTCGATTCCGGCAATCACCAAAAAGTCTCGGGCATCATCGATTTTGGCGATGCGGTGCACACGATTCTGATCGCCGAAGTAGCCATCACCTGCGCCTATTCGATTCTCGACATGCAGGACCCCATCGGCGCGGCCGCCGCCCTGGCTGCCGGGTTCCATGAGAAGTACCCGCTGCAGCCGGAGGAACTGGACGTCCTGTTCAACCTGATCGCCATGCGCCTGGTAACCAGCGTGACCTTGTCGGCCTCGCGCCACGACCAGACGCAAGACAACCCTTACCTTGCCATCAGCGAAGCACCGGCCTGGCGCCTGCTGGAGCGGATGGACGCGATGAACCCGCGCCTGGCGACAGCAATCCTGCGCAAGGCCTGTGGGTTTGACGCGGTCGAAGGCGCGGGGGCGATTCGCCGCTGGGTGGCGCAGAACAGCCAGTCCTTCGCGGATATCGTGCGGCCTTCGGCGGCGAGCATGAACAAGGCCATTGCGCCGTTTGGCGATGCCGCCCATGTGATGACTGTCGCTTCCGCCGAGCAGCGTCCGGCAGAGGCCACCCAGTGGTGGGAAGACTTTGCGGCCGAGCACAAGGTGCCGCTGGGCATCGGGCCGTGGGGCGAGGAAAGAACCATCTACACCGACGCTGCGTTCGAGTCGCGCTTCATCCAGGGGCAACGGCGCATCGTGCACGTCGGTGTCGACCTGATCATGCCCGCTGGCACGCCGCTCTATACGCCGGTCGCCGGGGTGGTGCAGAGCGTCGAGGTCGAGTGGGAGCCGTTGGGCTACGGCGGCCTGATCATGCTCAAGCACTCCCCTGAAGGGTGCCCGCCATTCCTGACCCTGTGGGGCCACATGGCCCATGAAGCGCTAAGTCGCCTGAAACCCGGTGACCAGCTTGAAGCGGGGGCGCTGGTCGGGCACATGGGGGCGGATCAGGAAAACGGCGGGTGGATTCCCCACGTGCATTTCCAGATGTCCACGGACATCGGCCTGAAAGCGAGCGAGTTCATCGGGGTCGGTGAACGGGCCTATCGTGAGGTCTGGGCCGATGTGTTCCCCGACACCTCGACGCTGGCCGGGATCCCGCCAGAAACCTACAGCCAGGATGGCCGCACCAAGGCTGAGATTGTCGCCAAGCGCAAGGAGCTGCTGCTGCCCAACCTGTCGATTTCCTATTCTGACCCGATCAAGTTCGTGCGCGGCGATGGGGTCTGGTTGATCGATAACTTCGGCCGGGCCTATCTGGACTGCTTCAATAACGTTTGCCACCTCGGCCACTCCCATCCGGATGTGGTGCAAGCACTGGCGCGCCAGGCAGGACGCCTGAATACCAACACCCGCTACCTGCACGACAATATCGTGGAGTATGCCCAGCGGCTCACCGCGACCTTGCCGGAAGGCTTGGCGGTGGCGTCCTTTGGTTGTTCCGGCAGTGAAGCCAACAGCCTCATGCTGCGCATGGCGCGCAACCACACCGGGCGCAACGATGCCATCGTGCTGGATTGGGCTTACCACGGCACCACTCAGGAACTGATTGACCTCAGCCCCTACAAGTACAAGCGCAAGGCCGGCAAGGGCCGGGCCGAACACGTGTTTGAAGCGACCGTGCCGGATGCCTACCGTGCGCCGGACGATTGGCCGTTCGAGGAGCTGGGCAAGCGTTTTGCGCAAAGCGTGGCGGAGCAGATTGACTGCATGCGCAAGCAGGGCAGGGCCCCGGCATTTTTCTTGGCAGAGTCGATTCCCAGCGTCGCCGGGCAATTGTTCTTCCCGGAAAACTACCTCAAGGAAGTCTATGCCATGGTTCGCGCCGAGGGCGGCCTGTGCCTGGCGGACGAGGTCCAGGTCGGCTTTGGTCGGGTCGGCAGCCATTGGTGGGCGTTTGAAACCCAGGGCGTGGTGCCCGACGCAGTGACCATGGGCAAACCGATTGGCAACGGCCATCCGATGTCGGCGGTGGTGACCACCCGGGAGATCGCCGACAGCTTCAACAACGGCATGGAGTACTTCAATACTTTTGCCGGCAGTCCGGTGTCTTGTGCGGTGGGGCTTTCGGTACTGGAGGTGATTGAGCGCGATAACCTCAAGCTCAATGCGTTGACCATGGGTAACTATCTGCTCGACGGTTTCCGCAAGCTGCAGCAGCGCTACGAGGTGATCGGCGACGTGCGCGGACAGGGCCTGTTCCTTGGGATTGAACTGGTCACCAACCGCAAGACCAAGGTGCCCGCCACGCACATGGCCAAGCGGGTCGCCGATGGTGCCCGCGAGCGCGGGATTCTGATCGGTACCGAAGGGCCGTATGACAACGTGCTGAAAATGCGTCCCTCGATGATTTTCAGCCAGGCCAATGCGGACTTCCTGTTGGAAGTGCTGGACGACAGCTTCCGGGCAGCACTCCAGTAAATCCCCGCAAACGGCGTGCGACAACCAGGGTGTCGCACGCCGTTTGCGGCTGGCGCAAAGCCTGGGGGTGATCAAGCGGTTGGCAGCTTCACGAGCGGTTGTGTACTATCGGCGCTGGCCGCTGCTGCCCGCCGCTCGCTCCCATTGGGAAAGGTGAAAGCAGGTTTTTTTCAAACTCTCCTGTATCACTCTTGATAGTCGAGGTTTGGCAACGCGAGCACCAGAATGCTTCGACTCCGGGAGTCACAATGCTGTCTATCCTCAAAGCCAAGCAAATGGCCAAGCACCTGCGTGCTTCGCTCGAGCAGCACCATCAACCAGTGTCCCACTCCACCGCGCTTGAACTGGTCGCCCAGCAGTTGGGCTACAAGGACTGGAACACCGCCTCGGCACTGCTGCCAGAAGAAAATCCCCAGCCCGCTGTGACCTTCGACAAAGCCATTCCAATCCTGCGAATGTTCGACGAAGCCAAGGCGCGGGAGTTTTATCTGGATTTCCTGGGGTTCAGCGTCGAATTCGAACATCGCTTCGAAGCGGATCTGCCGCTGTACCTGGGCATCAGCCGTAACGGCCTGCAACTGCACCTGTCCGAACACCATGGCGATGCGAGCCCCGGGGCGACGATATTCGTGCCGATGCACAACATCGACATGCTCCGCGATGAGTTGCAGGGCAAACGCTACGGTTATGGACGTCCGGAGATAGTCGAGCAGGGCTGGGGCAAGGTTCTGGAAGTGTATGACCCGTTCGGCAACCGGATTCGCTTCTGCCAAAGCTGATGGGGTGATGGGCCCTGAGCTATAGCCAGGGCCCAGCATAGGTATCTACACAACTTTGTAGCGGCCTGTGGCGAGGGAGCTTGCTTGCGTGGCGGCCTCTGGGGGGGTGGATTAGGCGGGGTACATATCCATTTCTGCGGTAACGGCCTCCTATGGTTCCGCTTTTACAGCGGCTCACTTTTGGAGGAGCCCAAAAGTAAGCAAAAGGCTCTTGCCCCACCACTTGGCCCCTCGCTTGGGCTCGGTGTGCCCTCACTCCGGCTTGAATCCGTGGGCCGCCGCCACGCGCCATCCATGGCGCGGGGCGGCTAACCCGGCGTCCTGCCGGGTTACCCACGGCTTCAAGCCTGCGTTCGGCCAGCGTG